>NZ_JAGKJL010000028.1:0-118657 GCF_020329495.1 Bradyrhizobium australafricanum
CCTTCGACAACGGCACCGAGTTCGCCGGTCACCTGGCGCTGCACCGCCTCTCGATCGCGACCTTCTTCTGCGATCCCCATGCCCTCTGGCAGAAGGGTGGCATCGAGAACGCCATCGGCAGGATGCGCCGCTTTATTCCCCGCAAGACGGATCTCGTAACCCTCTCGACCGCCAGATTCCGCCAGTTCATCGCCGCCTACAACAACACCCCGCGCAAATGCCTTGACTACCACACGCCCGCCGAGTCCTTTGCTCAAGTGTTGCACTTCGAATGTGAATCCACCTCCCGGCTTTCGCCAGGACGACACCATTGATGCGGCACGCCAGTGCCTCACAGCCACGGCGCGGGCTTGTCCATCGCGATCAGGGCGTCGACGTCGATGCGCGGGCGGACCACGGCGTACTGGTCGTCCTTGACCAGCACTTCGGGCACCAGAGGCCGCGTGTTGTAGGTGCCGGACTGCACCGCGCCGTAGGCCCCGGCGGTCATGATCGCCAGGAGATCGCCGGCATTCGGCTGCGGCAGCGAGCGGTCGAGCGCGAGATAGTCGCCGGTCTCGCAGACCGGGCCGACCACATCCGCGACCATGGTCGGGGTGCCGGGCGCAGGCTGGCGCACCGGCAGAATGTCGTGATGCGCTTCATACAGGGTCGGCCGGATCAGGTCGTTCATCGCGGCGTCGATGATGACGAAGTTCTTGGCATCGCCCGGCTTCACATGGATCACGCGGGTGACGAGGATGCCGGCATTGCCGACGATCATGCGGCCCGGCTCGAACATCAGCGTGCAGCCGAGATTGTGCGTGACGCGCTTGACCATCGCCGCATAGGCGTCCGGCGCCGGCGGCGCGGCGCGATCCATGTAATAGGGGATGCCGAGGCCGCCGCCGAAATCGATATGCGAGATGTCGTGGCCGTCGGCGCGCAGCGTCTGCACGAATTCGGCGAGCAGCCGGAAAGCGACCTCCAGCGGGCCGAGATCGGTGATCTGGCTGCCGATATGCACGTCGGTGCCGGTGACCTTGATGCCCGGCAGCTTTGCCGCGCGGGCATAGACCTCGCGGGCGCGCGCGATCGGAATGCCGAACTTGTTCTCGGACTT
The DNA here is from genome assembly GCF_020329495.1 of Bradyrhizobium australafricanum. Taxonomy (NCBI): domain Bacteria; kingdom Pseudomonadati; phylum Pseudomonadota; class Alphaproteobacteria; order Hyphomicrobiales; family Nitrobacteraceae; genus Bradyrhizobium; species Bradyrhizobium australafricanum. The sequence continues at coordinate 1,103 of NZ_JAGKJL010000028.1, forward strand.
GCCGGTCGAGATCTTGGCATGGGTGCCGGCATCGACATCGGGGTTGACCCGCACCGAGATGCGGGCCGTCTTCTTCATCTCGACCGCGAGACGCGACAGCATCTCGAGTTCCGGCTCGGACTCGATATTGATGCAGAGGATGTCGGTGGCAAGCGCGGCGCGCAGCTCGCCCTCGGTCTTGCCGACCCCGGAGAACACGATCTTCGACGGCGGAATCCCGGCCGCCAGCGCTCGCTTCAACTCGCCGCCGGACACCACGTCGGCGCCGGCGCCGAGCTTGGCCAGCGTGCGCAGCACCGACTGGTTGGAGTTCGCCTTCATGGCGTAGCAGACCAGCGCCTTCTCGCCGGCGAAGGCTTCGGTGAAGACGCGGTAGTGGCGCTCCAGCGTCGCGGTCGAATAGCAATAGAACGGCGTGCCGACGGCCTCCGCCAGCTCAATGAGATTGACCGCCTCGGCATGCAGCACGCCGTTGCGATAGTCGAAATGGTTCATGACACGCTTTTAAATACTAATTGCCAAGCAGCGGATCGAGGAGGAAGGGCCGTTTATTGCCTCGCGGCGCGGCCGGCGCGGCCTCCGAGCCATAGGTCGGATTGAACACGCTGGGCTGCGCCGCCCGCTCGCTCTCGGTGTCGCTCGGTGCCGCGCCCGGCGCGACGTTCGCGGTCGGCGGCAGGTCGAGCGGTCCCTTGCGGCCGCAGCCGCCGAGCGCCAGCGCTGATACGCCCAGCACAATGATGGCCCATCCCGAGGGGGTCAGGCGGTTCTTGCTAATCACGACGAATTCCCCAATTCGGGCGGCACCATACAAACATTGGCGTGCTCTGGCGAGAGGCGGAGCGCCGTGAAATCACGGCCAAATTTTCCGGTTCAGCCCAATTTTCGCTCTTTTTCCAGCCGCTTGGCCCAGGCCTTGGCCTGCACCATCACATTCTTCGGCGCCGTGCCGCCAAACGAGGTCCGGCTCTGCACCGAGGATTCGACGCTGAGCACCTTCAGCGCGTCGGCCGTGATCTTCGGCTCGACCTCCTGCATGGCCTTGAGCGGCAGCTCGTGCAGCGCCACACCCTGCTTCGAGGCCAGGCCGACGATGCGCCCGGTAACGTGGTGGGCGTCACGGAACGGCATTTTCAGGGTGCGGACCAGCCAGTCGGCGAGGTCGGTCGCGGTGGCATAGCCCTCGCCGGCGGCGGCCTTCATCCTGGCCTCGTCCGGCACCAGGTCCTCGACCATGCCTGTCATGGCGCGAATTGCCAGTGACAGCGCCTCGAAAGCCTCCATCGCGCCCTGCTTGTCCTCCTGCATGTCCTTTTGATAGGCGAGCGGCAGGCCCTTCATCACGATCAGCAGCGCGGTGAGCGCGCCGATCACGCGGCCGGTCTTGGCACGCACCAGCTCGGCCGCGTCCGGATTGCGCTTCTGCGGCATGATCGACGAGCCGGTGGTGAACTTGTCGCTGAGCTTGACGAGGCCGACCAAGGGCGAGGTCCAGATCACGATCTCCTCGGCGAAGCGCGACATATGCACTGCGCAGATCGCGGCCGCCGACAGCGTCTCCAGCACGAAATCGCGGTCGGACACCGCGTCGAGCGAATTGGCCATCGGACGGTCGAAGCCGAGCGCCTTCGCGGTCGCGGCGCGGTCGATCGGAAACGAGGTGCCGGCGAGTGCGGCCGCTCCCAGCGGCGATTCGTTCAGCCGCTTGCGCGCGTCGGCGAAGCGGCCGCGGTCGCGGCCGGCCATCTCGACATAGGCCAGGAGATGATGACCGAAGGTCACGGGCTGCGCGGTCTGCAGATGGGTGAAGCCCGGCATCACAGTGCCGGCATGCTCCAGCGCGCGGGCGACCAGCGCCTGCTGGAACGCGGCCAGCGCCGCATTGGTCTCATCGATGGTGTCGCGGACATAGAGCCGGAAATCGGTCGCGACCTGGTCGTTGCGGGAGCGCGCAGTGTGCAGCCGGCCCGCCGCGGGCCCGATCAGCTCGGACAACCGCGACTCGACATTCATATGAATGTCCTCGAGCGCGCGCTTGAAATCGAAATCGCCCTTGCCGATCTCTGACAAAATCGTGTCTAGACCTTTGCCGATATTTTTCGCATCAGCGGACGTGATGATGCCCTGCGCGGCGAGCATCGCGGCGTGGGCCTTGGACGCGGCAATGTCCTGGGCATAAAGGTGACGATCGACGTCGATGGAGACGTTGATTTCCTCCATGATCGCGTCGGGACGTTCGGAGAACCGGCCGCCCCACATCTTGTTGCTCATGACATCTCGCTCACGAATTTGTATTTCAGCCTTGCGGTTTCATGGCCGGAGGCGGCGAAACAGCACCGCAGTTCCGATCGTATTCCCGGCACTGCTTAGCCACATCTGACCCAGGATGACAAACGATATGCCCGAGACGACCCCACCCAATCCGACCGCCAGGCCGACCGCCAAGTGGCGTATCCCACTGGTGATCGGCGCCGTGCTGGCCGGGGCCGTGATCGGCTATGTCGGGGTCTCCAGCCTCAAGCATCCCGCTGGCGGCGATATCGCCTGCAACAGCGCGGTGGCTCTTGCGAAGAAGATCGCCCCGCTTGCCCATGGCGAGGTCGCGGCGCTGACCATGGCGACCACCCCCTTGATGCTGCCCGACCTCACCTTCGAGGATGCCAACGGCCAGCCGAAGAAGCTCTCGGACTGGCGCGGCAAGACCGTGCTGGTCAATTTGTGGGCGACCTGGTGCGTGCCCTGCCGCAAGGAAATGCCGGCGCTCGACAGCCTGCAGACCAAGCTCGGCGGCAAGGATTTCGAGGTGGTCGCGATCAACATCGACACCCGCGACCCGGACAAGCCGAAAAACTTCCTGAAAGAGGCCAATCTGACCAGTCTCGGCTATTTTTCGGATCAGAAAGCCAAGGTTTTTCAGGATCTTAAGAACATAGGCAAGGCGCTGGGCATGCCGACCTCGGTGCTGGTCGACGGCAACGGCTGCGAGATCGCCAATATCGCCGGTCCCGCCGAATGGGCCAGCGACGACGCGATCAAGCTGTTAAAGGCCGCGCTGCAGCCAGCCGCAGCCGGGTTCTGATCAGGCGACGGCGTTGAGGTTGTCGCCGATGCCCGGCGACAAATTCGCGGTGGAGGGCGTGCCGAGCAGGGTCTGAACCGCGAACTTCTCGGCGTCGAGGTTCTGCTTGGTCACGCGGGTTGCGATCTCACCCTGCAGATTACCCTGCTGCATCGACAGGATGCTGGTGACCATGCTCATCATGTCCATACGCGGCACTCCCAAAACTGGGGTTTGAGGTAACGCGCGAAAGTTAATGCTTGGGTAATCGATGGCCGCGTCAGGCTGACGCATCGTCCGCTTCATGGCGCAAGAGGTCCCCGGGCTGGCACTTCAGATAGGTGCAGATCCGCTCCAGCGTATCGAACCTGACGCCCTTCACCTTGCCCTGCTTGAGCAGGGACAGGTTGGCCTCGGTGATCCCGACATATTCGGCAAGCTCCTTCGATTTCACGTTGCGCTCGGCGAGCATCACATTCAGCCTGACCCGGATCGGCATCGCGAATGCCTCAGACGAATTGCGCGTGCTCATCGGCGATCGCATTGGCCTCGGCCATCACCCAGGCCGTGACCGCGACCAGGCCGGCGAACAGCAACGCGAGCAGCGTGTCGGACCCGAACGCGACGACGATGGATTTGCCCTGCGCGTAGGTTTGCCAGCTCAGCAGGATCGAGAGCAGCGCGCCGATCAACGGCTTGAGCAAGGTCGAAACCAGCATCGCGATCGCTAGGTCGCGCAACCTCGCCACGTTGTCGGCCGTGAAGAAGCGCCCCTGCGCGAACGCATTGAAGCAGCCGCGCACGCGCGACAATCCCCAGATCAGACCGGCGAGCGGCAACGCCGAGACCGCGAGGCCCATCAGCCGCACCAGCCAGCCGACAGGATGGAACGCGATGCCGGTCAGCCCGGCGTCGCGCAGGATCGCTTGATCCGGGCTCGCCACCCAATAGGCCAGCAATCCAACGGCAAGCAGTAGCGAAATGCCGGTGCAGGCGTAGACGAGCACGCGGCTGACCGCGCGGATGCGTTCGAGGCGCGCTGGCCCTGCGGATCGGGAAAGCTCTGACGAGAGGGACGCGGACATGCTCGACCTTGATGGTTGTTGACCTGATATTATTGCTTTACGATAATTAATATCTGCAAGTCAATACATCGAAAGGCCAATTCATGCTGAACCGCCCGAGCCGCGTCATCTGCGCCCTCCTCTCATTGACGACAGCCGCGCACGCTCAACCCTCGACATCGCGTGGGCAAATCTCCGTCGCGCAAGTCAGGGCCATGCTGGATCAGGCCGCCACCAATCCGACCGCGCGGCAGGCCCTGACGGCCTATCTGGCCGGCGCCGGCGAAACCGCCGGCTGGCTGCTCGATGCAGCGCACGGCGTGCCACCCTGCGCCCGACGGCTGACGTTCGACGCCCAGCAGGCCCGTGACGCGATCGCCGGCGCGGCGACCACCGCAGCGACCGAGACACCGGCAACGCCGCTGATCATCCGCGACATGCTCAAGCGCGCCGGCTGCCGTCTGACAGAATGAACAGCCGCTCAGGCCGTGTTCGCCGCGAAGGCCGCGCCGAGGGTGCGCAGCGCCTGCCGCGTCCGCGCATCGGACAGTTTTGAGTGAAGCATGACGTCGCGGGACGGCAACGGCGGCAGGCCAAGCTTTGGCCCGAGGTCGACGGTATCCGCGGGCGCGACGCGGCGCGCCAGCGCCGCGACCGCAAGGCCTGCGGAGATCGCAGCTCCGATCGTCGACAGCCCGCCGCCGACGAACGCCTCGGTCCAGGCGATGCCGGCGGCGTCGAGCGCTTCAACCGCCATGGCACGCACGCTGCACGGCTCGGCTTGCGTCGCGAGGCGCAACGGCTCGCCCGGCCGATGGTGAAAATCAGGCGCGGCCATCCAGCCGAACGCTTCCTCGAACAGCACGTCGCCATCGCGGCGCTTGGCGTCGTGGCGAAGCACGATCGCAGCATCGAGCTTGCCGTCGTCGAACGCGCTGAGCACCGAACGCGACGTGTCGACGTGCAGCTGGATCACCAGCCCGGGATCGGTGCTGTTCATCCGCTTCAGCAGCGAGGCGAGCTCCGATCCGACGATGTGGTGGCTGATGCCGACGACCAGCCGCCGATGCTCGACGGCAAACGAGCTGATCGCCGATTGATGCGCGGCCACCAGATTGCGCGCGGCGCCGAGGAAGGCGGCACCTTCAGCTGACAGCCGAACCAGCCGCGGCGTTCGCTCCAGCAACCGTCGGCCGAGGCCGTCTTCCAGACGCCTGATCTTCAGGCTGACCGCGGACTGCGTGGTCTCCATCGCCTGCGCCGCGCGCGTGAAGCTGCTCAGATCCGCCACCAGGACGAAGGCCTGGACCGCCTCGACGTCGAGTGCCTTCATGGTCATTCATTTAAATATGAAATCATTGAAATGCATTACCTTACCGTTTTTCAATGAGCAAGGAGCCCCTAGGATCGGCGGCACGTCACACCACCAGGAGAGCCACCATCATGCCGCTGACCCGCGTTTCATTGCGACGGGGCAAGCCCGCCGCCCACCGCAAGGCCGTTCTCGAAAGCCTTTATCGCGCCATGCGCGAGACCTTCGACGTGCCCGAAGGCGATCGCTTCATGACGATCTCCGAGCACGATGACAGCGATTTCGTCTATGGCGCCGACTATCTCGGCATCAGGCGCAGCGATGATCTGATCATCATCCAGATTACTGTCAGCAATACGCGCCCGGTGGCGCAGAAGCAGAAGCTCTATCGACGGATCGCCGAACGGCTGACCGAAAGCCCCGGCCTGCGCGCCGAGGACATCTTCATCAACCTTGTCGAGGTGCTTCCCGAGAACTGGTCGTTCGGCAACGGTGAGGCGCAATACGTCCGATGACCGCTGCACCGACCCTCTCGCCGCGCATGAGCGGCATCAAGGCATCGCCCGCATCGGTGCTGCGGCGCCGCGCCCGCGAACTGCGCGCCGCCGGGCGCGACGTCATCGAGCTGTCGTCGGGCAATCTCGACTTCCCGACACCGGAGCATGTGATCGCGGCGGCGCATGAAGCGGCATTGCGCGGCGAGACCCGTTACACCGATGTCGACGGCACGCCGGAGCTGAAGCGGGCGGTGCAGGCCGCGCTGCTGCGCGACCATCATCTCGACTATGGTCTGGACGAGATCGTCATCACCAACGGCTCGACGCAGGCGCTGTTCAACGCGCTGCTGGCGACCCTGGCGCCCGACGACAAGGTGATCATCCCCGCGCCGTATTGGGCGCCCTATCTCGATCAGGTGCGGCTGGCCGGCGCGGCGCCGGTGGTGGTGCCGTGTGCGCAGAACAACGGCTTCAGGCTGCGCGCGGAGGATTTGCAGGCGGCGATCTCGGCGCGAACCCGCTGGATCATCGTCAACAATCCGGTCAACCCATCCGGCGCGCTGTATTCGCGTGAGGATCTGTCCGAGATCGCCGCGGTCCTGCTGCGGCATCCGGACATCTGGGTGCTGGCCGACGGGCTCTACGAGCACATTGTGTTCAATGGCGCGCCCGCGCCGACGCTTGCGGAAATCGAGCCGCGCCTCAAGCCGCGGACGCTGACCGTCAGCGGCCTCGCCAAGAGCTACGCCATGATGGGATGGCGCATCGGTTATGCCGCCGGACCCGCGGCGCTGATCCGCGAGATAATCACGATCCAGTCGCAGACCACGTCCGGCGCATCGTCGATCAGCCAGGCCGCGGCGGTTGCCGCGCTCGACGGCGCGCAGGATGTGCTGCTCGAGCGTGCCGCCATCCTTCGCGCCAAGCGTGACCGCTTTGCCGAACTCGTGAACGAATGCGCCGGGCTCTCCTGCACGCCGCCTGAGGGCACGTTCTATCTGCTGGTCAGCTGCGCCGGCGTGATCGGAAAGCGCGCGCCCGACGGCAGAGTGATCCGGACCGACCGCGATTTCTCGGCCTATCTGCTCGAGGCGGCCGATGTGGTGGTGTTTCCCGGCGAAGATCTCGGGCTGTCGCCCTATATCCGCCTCAGCTTCGCCAACCCGTCACAGACCATCGAGGAGGCCGCAAGGCGGCTGAAGCGCGCCTGCGCGGCGCTGCAATGACGTCTCACGCGCAGAGCCAGCGCCTTGCGCTGACCGCGCATCTGCTCGGACTTGGAACGGGTGTGACGATGATTATCGGTCTGGTGCCCGCGGCGCTTGCGCTGCTGCGGACACTGATCTGAAGACGCGACGATTACCGCGTCGGGATCGGCTTGTCGCCGCGATAGTCGTAGAAGCCGCGCTGGCTCTTGCGTCCGAGCCAACCGGCCTCGACATACTTCACCAGCAGCGGACACGGCCGGTACTTGGAGTCGGCCAGCCCCTCGTGCAGCACCTGCATGATCGACAGACAGGTGTCGAGGCCGATGAAATCGGCGAGCTCGAGCGGGCCCATCGGATGGTGCGCGCCGAGCTTCATCGCGGCATCGATCGCCTCGACGTTACCGACGCCTTCATACAGCGTGTAGATCGCCTCGTTGATCATCGGCAACAGGATGCGGTTGACGATGAAGGCGGGGAAATCTTCCGACACCGCGACCTGTTTGCCGAGCTTGGCGACGAACGCCTTGGCGGTGTCGAAGGTCATGTCGTCGGTGGCGATGCCGCGGATCAACTCGACCAGTTCCATCGCCGGCACCGGATTCATGAAATGAATGCCGATGAACTTCTCCGGGCGGTCGGTCGAGGCGGCGAGCCTTGTGATCGAGATCGACGACGAGTTGGTCGCGACGATCGCCTCCGGCTTCAGTACCGCACAGACCTCGTGGAAGATCTTGCGCTTGGTCTCTTCCTTCTCGATCGCGGTCTCGATCACGAGATCGCAATCGGCGAGCGCGTCGAGCGACTCGGCGGAGGCGATGCGGTCGAGCGCCTGCTTGCGGTCGCTCTCGCTGATCGCCTTCTTCGCGACCTGCCGGGTCAGATTGCCGTTGATGGTCGCCAGCGCCGACTTCAGCCGGTCGCCGGACACGTCATTGAGCACCACGTCGAAGCCGGCCAGCGCCGCCACATGGGCAATCCCATTGCCCATCTGGCCCGAACCGATCACGCCGACCTTTTTGATTGCCACCGTCATCTTGTCATCCACCGGAACGGCGCGCACATCGCGCCTGCCCAATTCCAACGATACCCGAAGTAAAGCCTTCCGGGTTGCCCAATCCGCCGGAAAACGTTTCCCGGGACCATGATGTGATGACAGGTCATCATACCCGGGTCCCATTTTCCCCCGTCGAGCATGATCCTTTCGGAAAAACGTTTCCGGATCATTGCCTCGAAAATAATAACACCGGCCGGAGCTTACCCACCCGGCCGGTGTCTTGTCGCTTACTTTCCGAGCTTGCCGAGCGCTTCGGTGAGCTCCGGAACCGCCTGGTAGAGGTCGGCGACCAGGCCGTAATCGGCGACCTGGAAGATCGGCGCGTCCTCATCCTTGTTGATGGCGACGATCACCTTGGAGTCCTTCATGCCGGCCAGATGCTGGATCGCGCCGGAGATGCCGACCGCGACATAAAGTTCCGGAGCCACCACCTTGCCGGTCTGGCCGACCTGCCAGTCGTTCGGCGCATAGCCGGCATCGACCGCGGCGCGCGAGGCGCCGACGCCGGCGCCGAGCTTGTCGGCGAGCGGCTCGATGTACTTGGCGAAGTTCTCGCGGCTCTGCATGGCGCGGCCGCCCGAGACGATGATCTTGGCCGAGGTCAGCTCGGGACGGTCGCTCTTGGCGACTTCCTCGCCGACGAACGTCGACAGGCCGGGATCGGCGGCCGCAGCGGCGTTATCGATCGCAGCGCTGCCGCCTTCGCCGGCGGCGGCGAAGGTCGAGGTGCGCACCGTGATCACCTTCTTGGCGTCCTTCGACTTCACGGTCTGGATCGCGTTGCCGGCATAGATCGGCCGCTCGAAGGTGTCGGGGGCGACGACCTTGATGATCTCGGAGACCTGCATGACGTCGAGCAAGGCCGCGACGCGCGGCATCACATTCTTGAAGCGCGAGGTCGCGGGCGCGACGAACGCGTCATAGCCAGGAGCCAGCGCGACGATCAGCGCGGCCAGCGGCTCGGCAAGGTCGTGCTCATAGGCGGGGCCTTCGGCCACCAGCACCTTGGTGACGCCGGCAAGCTTGGCGGCTGCTTCCGCCGCCGCCTTGGTGCCCTGGCCGCCACCGGCAACCAGCACATGGACGTCGCCGCCGAGCTGGCTCGCCGCGGTCAGCGCCTTGTTGGTCGCGTCCTTCAGCGTCTCGTGGTCGTGTTCAGCAATCAACAGCGTCGTCATCAGAGAACCCCGGCTTCGGTCTTGAGCTTGTTCACGAGTTCGGCGACGTCCTTGACCTTGACGCCCGCCTTGCGGCCTGCCGGTTCCGCGGTCTTCAGCACTTCCAGACGCGGCGTCACATCGACGCCGTAGTCGGCGACGCTCTTGTCGTCGATCGGCTTCTTCTTCGCCTTCATGATGTTGGGCAGCGATGCATAGCGCGGCTCGTTGAGGCGGAGGTCGGTGGTGACGATCGCCGGGCCCTTGAGCTTGATGGTCTGCAGGCCGCCGTCGACTTCGCGGGTGACCTTGAAGTCGAATCCTTCGACTTCGAGCTTGGAAGCGAAGGTCGCCTGCGACCAGCCGAGCAGCGCAGCCAGCATCTGGCCGGTCTGGTTCGAGTCGTCGTCGATCGCCTGCTTGCCGAGAATGACGAGGCCGGGCTGCTCCGCTTCAACCACCGCCTTCAGGATCTTGGCAACCGCGAGCGGCTCGACATTGCCTTCGGCCTTGACCAGGACTCCGCGGTCGGCGCCCATCGCCAGTCCGGTGCGAATGGTCTCGGAGGCCTGCGCGGGTCCGATCGACACCACCACCACTTCGGTCGCCTTGCCGGCTTCCTTCAGCCGCAGCGCTTCCTCGACGGCGATTTCGTCGAACGGGTTCATCGACATCTTGACGTTGGCGAGCTCCACGCCCGTCCCGTCACTCTTGACGCGGACCTTGACGTTGTAGTCGACGACCCGCTTTACCGGCACAAGAACCTTCATCGATCCTCTTTCGCTTTGATTTTATGGGTTTCGGTTGGCTGGCGCGGAACCTAAAGGTCCCGTTTCTCCCGGTCAACGCGCCAAAGCCAAAAAACCGTCCCCCGGTTTTGAACCAGTTTAGCGGTTCTGGCCCGGCACCCACAACACGTCTCCCGCTCCCTTACTGTTCTGGAAGCGGCTGGCAACGAACAGGAAATCCGACAGGCGGTTCATATACTGGATGCCAGCCTGATTGACCGGCTCATCGGGTTGGGCGGCGAGTTCCACCATCAACCGTTCCGCGCGGCGACATATCGTCCGGGCGAGATGCAGATAGGCAGAAGCAGGCGTGCCGCCGGGCAGCACGAACGAGGTCAGCGGCGCGAGCTGGTCGTTCAGGCTGTCGATATCGCGCTCGAGCCGCTCGACCTGGCTTGCCAGCATCCGCAGACGCTCGGCCTTGCCCTCGCGCTCGGGCACCGCGAGGTCGGCGCCGAGATCGAACAGATCGTTCTGGATCCGGCCCAGCATCGCATCGACCTCGGGGCTGCCGGCAAGATGCAGCCGCACCACGCCGATCGCGGCATTGGTCTCGTCGACCGTGCCATAGGCGGCAATGCGCAGATCGTATTTCGGCCGCCGCTCGCCGGAGCCGAGCGCGGTGGTGCCGTCATCGCCGGTGCGCGTGTAGATCCGATTGAGAACAACCATGGCAGGCTCCGGTTCGATGTTCGAGTCCACCACTCCGATCGGGAGAGGTGGAGAATAGCCCGACAAATCTACCTCACCTAACGCCCCATCGCCCAGACCGCGAGCATTGCGATGACGATGGCGACGAACTGCAGCAGCACGCGCAGCCGCATCAGCTTTTGCGACGTGTTCGGCGAGCCCCCCTTCATCATGTTGATGAGGCCGAGCAGGAGCACCAGCGCGACGGCGCCGACGGCGATGGGAAGAATGATCGTGCTGAGGAGAGATGTCATTTGCGGTACATAACACCGCAGGACGCGAACTTCCACACAGCCCGGCCATGCAACCAACTGGCTTTTCAGCGCGTAATATCAGATGCTGGGTCCGTTCTCGGGCCGAGCGGTTTTCGACAATGCCGGGTGGAATGTGAAGCAGCTTCGTTACGTCACCCACGTCGTGATGGATGCCTTTTACACGTTCCTCGCCGACGACGGCTGGGCGATCGCCAGCCACATCGCGCTGTCGACGCTGATGGCGCTGTTTCCGTTCCTGATCGTGCTGACCTCGGTGGCCGGCTTCTTCGGCTCCAAGCAGCTCGCCGACCAGGCGGTCGGGCTGATGCTGCAGGTCTGGCCGCAGCAGGTCGCCGAGGCGCTGTCCGGCCAGATCCACGACGTGCTGACCAACACCCGCGGCGACATCCTAACCATCGGCGCGGTGCTCGCGGTCTACTTCGCCTCCAACGGCGTCGAGGCGCTGCGGGTGGCGCTGAACCGCGCCTATGCCGTGATCGAGCCGCGGCGCTGGTACTGGCTGCGGCTGGAGTCGATCGGCTACACGCTGGTCGCGGCGTTCACCTCGCTCGCGATGGCTTTCCTGATCGTGCTCGGACCGCTGATCATCGAGGCGGCGCGGCGCTATATCCCGTTCTTCGTCGAATCGAACGAGAGCCTGCTCAACACCGCCCGTTACGGCGTCACGATCCTGGCGCTGGTCGTCGCGCTTTTCATCCTGCACGCCTGGCTGCCGGCGGGCCGTCGCAGCTTCACGCAAATCCTGCCCGGCATCATCTTCACCATGGTGGCCTCGCTGCTCTCGGGCATCGGCTTCGGCATGTACCTCGCACGCTTCGCCAACAACTACGTCACGATGTATGCGGGGCTGGCCTCGGTGGTGATCGCACTGGTGTTCCTCTATTTCATCGCCGCGATCTTCGTGTTCGGCGGCGAGTTGAACGCGGCGATCATCAAGTCGCGGCTGCCGCACGGCGTGTCGCTTCATGCAGCGCAGTCGCGAGCGCCCGCGGGGACACAGGCTTGACCAGGAAGCCGTCTGCGCCGGCAGCGCGCGCCGCGGCTTCGTCCTCGGCCCGGCCGGAAATCCCGATAATCATGATGCGACCGTGCGGCGGCGGCAGCGCGCGGATGCGCTTGATTGCCTCGATGCCGCCGATGCCGGGCAGCACCATGTCCATCAGCACGGCGTCGAAGGCGCCCTGCACGAGCCGGTCGGGCGCGGCCTCGCCCTGACCGACGAATTCGGCGTGGTGGCCGAGCTCGGTCAGGATCGTGTTGAGCACGACGCGGCCGAACGGATTGTCCTCGACACTGAGCAGCCGCAGCCCTTGCGATAGCAGCGCCGCCGCGCTCTCGCCGGAGGCGGTGCCGGCTGGCCCTTCGGCGGGCGCCAGTTCCACCTTGAGCGTGAAGGTGGTGCCCCCGCCGGCGCGCCGGTCCGCGACGATGTCGCCGCCCATGGCGCGCGCGAGCTGCCTGACGGACGACAGGCCGAGCCCGGCGCCGCCGAACCGCGCGGCGATCGAGACGTTGGCCTGTGAGAACGGCCGGAACAGGCGCTTGACCTCCGATAGCGACAGGCCGATGCCGCTGTCGGAGATCGCGAACGCGACGCCGATCTTGTCGCCGGACCTTGCCTTTGCCGCGCCCACCGGCGCAATACGCAGCTCGATGCTGCCCTGCTCGGTGAACTTCACCGCGTTGTCGATCAGATTTTCCAGCGCCGCGCGCAGACGGACGGGATCGCCGACCGCGAAGGCAGGCAGCTGGTCGGAGACCTCGACGGAAGCCTGCAGCCCCTTGGCTGCCGCGCGGCCGGCCAGCGAATCGGCTGCGTGGCGCGCCAGCGTGCGCAGGTCGAAGAAATCCTGCCGGATCTCGAGCCCCGGCCCCTCGCTCCGGGCGGCGTCGACGAACAGGGTCGCAAGGCTCGCCAGATGTTCGGCGCCGGCCTTGATGGTGTCGACCCAGCGCCGCTCGCGCTCGCCGAGATCGGATGTCGCGAGCAAATTGCTGATCGCGAGGATTCCGGTGAGCGGCGTCCGCACCTCATGGGCAAAGGCGGCGAGCGCGGTATCGACCGTGCCGGGACCGGCCTTCGGGGCCGGCTTGGGCACGGCCCGCTTGCGGCGCGGCCTGGCCGCCACCTTGGCGGCGCGGGCCTTGGCAGTTCGTGTCTTCGCAGTCGGTGTCTTGGCAGTCCGTGTCTTGGCAGCACGCGTTTTAGCGGCGCGTGTCTTCGGCGGCGTCCCTTTGGATGGCCGCTTGCTGCGCCGTGCGCGCGATTTTGACGCCATGGTCTCCGTGATCCCCGCCCCGGTCAACAACATGGCATGCCAGGCGGGCCGGAGTCACGGCGGCGTTTGCGGCGCGCCCGCGCAAAGCGCCATGATGCGATCAAATGGCCAAAATCTACTGCAAGATCTACGGCAAGCCGACCAAGCGGCGGATATCGGCCGGGCTCGCCCCAGCCGCCCGCAATTCGCGCAGTCCGGTCGCCTGGGTCGATTTCGACAGCTTTTGGCCGGCTGCGTCTCGGATCAGCCGGTGGTGCCGGTAGTTTGGCACGGGCAGGCCGAGCAGTTCCTGTAACAGCCGATGCACGCCGGTCGACCAGAACAGGTCAACGCCCCTGACGACATCGGTAACGCCCTGCAGGGCGTCATCGATCACGACCGAGAGATGGTAGCTGGTTGGGGTCTCCTTGCGCGCCAGGATCACGTCGCCCCAGGCCTCAGGCCGGGCCACGACGTCTCCGCTCTCGCCAGCCGGCCCCTCGCCCGCTTCCTGCCAGCGCAGGTCGCCGGCACGCGCGCGGGCTGAGGCCATGTCGAGCCGCAACGCGAACGGCACGCCCTGCCCGATCAGCCGGTCGCGCGCCGCGGCCGACAGCGATTTGGCTAGCCCCGGATAAAGCGGCGCGCCGTCCGGATCGCGCGGCCACGCGCCCCCGGCCTCGCGCTCCGCGACCAGCCGCGCGATCTCGGCCCGGCTTTCGAAGCTCGGGTAGACCAGCCGCTGGGCCGACAGGCGGTCGAGCGCCGCGCCATAGGCGCCGAAATGCTCGGACTGCCGCCGCACCGGGGTCTCCCAGGCGATGCCGAGCCAGGCCAGATCCTCATAAATCGCCTGCTCGAATTCCGGCCGGCAGCGCGTCGCGTCGATGTCCTCGATCCGCAGCAGCAGGCGTCCGCCCGACTGCCGCGCGAGGTCGTGGTTGAGCAGCGCCGAATAGGCGTGGCCGAGATGCAGGTAGCCGTTCGGACTCGGCGCGAAGCGGAAAACGGGTGGCATGGTGATCGGTCACGCGTCATTGCCGGACTTGCCCCGGCGACTCTGGTTCATGCGCCCGGACAAGACTCTGTTACGATAGGAGATCGATGCGCGGGTCAAGCCCGCGCCTGACAAGCCGATGCAGACCCCGCAAATGCTGATTCACCTCGAAACCCAGGCCGACCTCGAAGACGCGATCCAAAAGCTGGTCGAGCAGGACCGCCGCCTGCGCCCGATCCTGGAGCTGACCGGCATGCCGGCGATCCGGCAGCGCGAGCCCGGATTTGCCGGGCTTGCCGCGATCATCTGCGGCCAGCAGCTCTCGACCGCGAGTGCGGCGGCGATCTGGGGGCGCGTCAGCACGGCGTTCGACCCGTTCCACCATGACGCGATCCGCAAGGCGCGGGCCGACCGGCTCGGCCGGCTCGGGCTGTCGGCGGCCAAGATCAAGACGCTGAAGCACATCGCGCGCGAGCTCGCCGAGGAGCGGCTGAACCTCGACGTCCTTGCCAATGAGGAGGCCGATGCGGCGCACAACACGCTGACGGCGCTGCCCGGGATCGGCCCGTGGACCGCCGATGTCTATCTGCTGTTCTGCCTCGGCCATGGCGATGCCTGGCCCGCGGGCGACCTTGCCGTGCAGGAAGCGGTCAAGGTCGGGCTCGGCTTAAGGGAAAGGCCGACGCCGAAGCAGATGGCGCCGCTTGCGGAGCCGTGGCGTCCGCTGCGCGGCGCCGCAGCGCATCTGTGGTGGGCGTATTATCGCGTGCTCAGAAATCGCGAGGGCGTGATCGCCGGTGCAAAGTAGTCGTGGAGAAAAACACACCAACTGCGTGATCGCGTGATATAGAATCAGCAGACATATAGTTTTTCAATTTGCCGGCCTCGCCCATTTTGCACGCGCAGCACGTCCTTATTGCAAGGAGACGGACCTGATTTCTCTCCGTATCCCGCTGACGCTTCTCTCGTTATCCCTGGGCGCGATCGCCGCGGTGTGGTGGTGGCTCGGCATCCCGGTCAACCTGCCGCGCGCGCCGATCGATCCGAACGACAAGGTGCAATGCATCTCGTACGCGCCGTTCCGTAACAATCAGACATCACTTTCGCCGGCGACGCAGGTCTCGCCGGAACAGATCGCGGAAGACCTCGCGCAACTCGCGAAGATATCCGACTGCATCCGCACCTATGCGACCGATCTTGGTCTCGATCAGATTCCCGCACTCGCGGCCAAGGCGGGGCTGAAGGTCATCCAGGGCATCTTCCTCGATCGGGACCGCAAGAAGAATGCAACGCAGGTCGCCACCGCGATCCGCCTCGCCCAGGAATATCCGGAAACCATCATCGCGCTCGTGGTCGGCAACGAGGTCTTGCTGCGCAAGGAAATGTCGGCTTCCGACCTTGCCGCCACGATCCGCTCGATCAAGGCGCAGGTCTCGGTGCCCGTTACCTACGCCGACGTCTGGGAATTCTGGCTGAGCAATCGCGAGCTTTCCGACGCCGTCGACTTCGTCACGGTTCACATCCTGCCCTATTGGGAAAATGTTCCAATCCGGGCGGAAGATGCCGCCGCTCACGCCGACGAGATGCGCCGGCAGATCGCCGCGGCTTTTCCAGGCAAGGAAATCTTTATCGGAGAAATCGGCTGGCCCAGCGAGGGGCGCATGCGCGAGTCCGCGCTGCCGTCCCGCATCAATCAGGCGCGAGTGGTCTCGGAGGTCCTCGACCTTGCCCGGCGCCAGCATTTCCGCGTCAACCTGTTCGAGGCCTATGATGAAGGCTGGAAGCGGGAGATCGAGGGCACGGTCGGCGGCTCCTGGGGCCTGTTCGATTCCGAGCAGCGCATGCCGAAATATCCGCCGGGCCAACCGGTCAGCAATTTTCCGCTCTGGAAGCTGCAAATGGTCAGCGGAATGGGCCTGGCGATCCTCGTCTTCGGCGCGGCATGGCTGACCTTACGCCGCAAGCCGAGAAAGCCCGCATTCGCGTCGTGGCTTGCAGTCGCGCTATCGGCGACCACGGCTGGCATCCTGTTTGGCGTCGCCGAGCAGAGATTGGTCTATGAAAGCTACGGAACGGGAGGCTGGCTTGTCTGGGGCTCGCTGCTGGTGGCGGCCACGGCTTCGCCCGTGTTGAGCGCCAACGCCCTGATGTCGGGCCGCGCACCGCCCAGCTTTTTCGAAGTGTTGGGTCCGAAGGGCCATCACACTGAATCGGTGCTGGCGACCCTGCACGGACTGGCCTTGATGATCACCGTCGTGATCGGCACGGCGACCGCAATCGGTCTCGTGTTCGACCCGCGCTTCATTGATTTCCCTTTCGCGCCTCTCACCATGGCGGCGGTGCCCTTTGCGGCCGTGACGCTGCTCAATCCTCCCACGAAGGGAATCCGCCCACTGGCGGAGTCGATCTTTGCCGGCATTTTCATTGCAACGGCAATCTACACAGGATTCAACGAAGGGGCGGAGAACTGGCAGTCGCTGTGGACCTGCGCGGCCTTCCTTCTACTCGCGGTGACGCTGTTGCGGGCGCGTGCCTGACAACGCGCTCTAGCCGCGCAGCCTGACGCGGTCCTCGCGCGCGCAGTCGGTGACGAAGCCGATGACGGCGCGCACCGCGGGAAGCTCGACCAGATCGGGATGGGCGAGCAGCCAGAGATCGGAGAGGCTCGAGAGCTTTTGCGGCGCGACTCGCACCAGATCGGGGTAGTCGGCCCCGACCAGGCAGGACAGCGCGCAAATTCCGAGCCCGGCCCGCGCCGCTGCGAGCATGTCGCCCTGCGAGGAGCAGCGCATCACCAGCGTGCCCTGCCGGGTGATGACGTCGCTCCAGCGCGCCAGATGCGCGTTCGAGGCCTGGTCGGCAAAGCCGATCACATGGTGGCCCCGCCACTCGTCCCGCCGCTCCGGCAGCTTGCGCCCTGCCGCATAGTCACGGGAAGCGTAGAAGCCGGTGCCGAGCCGCCCGATCTTGCGCCCGATCAGGTTTTCCTCGCCCGCATCGACCGGCCGTAGCACCACGTCGGCCTCGCGGCGGCGCACGCTGGCCGGGAACGGATGGGTGATGATCTCGAGCTGGATGTTGGCGTGATCGCGCAGGAACGGGCCGAGGCGCGGCATCAGCCAGTGCGCGGCCAGCGTCGCGCCGATCGACAGCTTCACGACGCCGCGCGCCTGCTCGCCGGTGGCGGACGCGGCCGCCTCCGCGCGGAGCGCCGCCACGGCCATCGCTTCGGCGTGCTCGCGGAATTTGCGGCCATGCGACGTCAGCGACAGGCCGTCATTGGAACGCGCGAACAGGCGGGTCCCGAGTTGCCGCTCGAGCGCCGCGACGTTGCGACCAACGGTGGGATGGCTGATGCGCAGCCGCCGTGCCGCCCCGGCAAGGCTGCGCGTCTCCGCCACCGCGACGAATGTCTTGCAAAGCTCCCAGTCCATGCCGCTCCCTTTCCTGCGACATCGTTCATTTCTGGTCAGTCTGATGTTCAATATTGAACGTCATGACCGAGCCGTCCAGCCTTATATTGCCGCGCCAAGAGCGCCACCGCTCCAGCCATCACAATAAAGCGCGATCCGCCCCGGCTGCCGGCCGGGCGACGCGCATGGAGGATCCGCAAATGTCGCTGCCCGCTTCGCTCGCGAACAGGCTTGAACTGCCGGTCGTCGGCTCCCCGCTGTTCATCGTCTCGGGGCCGGAGCTCGTGATCGCGCAGTGCAAGGCTGGCATCGTCGGCTCGTTCCCGGCGCTGAACGCCCGCCCGGCCGAAAAGCTCGACGAATGGCTGACCCAGATCGAGAACGAGCTCGGCGAGTACCAGGCGCTGCATCCGGAGAAGAAGGTCGCTCCCTACGCCGTCAACCAGATCTGCCACGCGTCCAACGACCGGCTGATGCGCGACATGGAAACCTGCGTGAAGCACAAGGTACCCGTGATCATCACCTCGCTGCGCCCGCCGTCCGAGATCGTCGAGGCCGCGCACTCCTATGGCGGCGTGGTGTTCCACGACGTCATCAACGTGAAGCACGCGCGCAAGGCCGCCGAGCAGGGCGTCGACGGCCTGATCCTGGTCTGCGCCGGCGCCGGCGGCCATGCCGGCACGCTGTCGCCGTTCGCGCTGGTGCGCGAGGTCAAGCAATGGTTCAAGGGCACGATCCTGCTCTCAGGCGCGATCTCCGACGGCTGGAGCATCGCATCCGCGCTCGCGCTCGGCGCCGACCTCGCCTATATCGGCACCCGCTTCATCGCGACCGAGGAAGCCAACGCGGATATCAGGTACAAGCAGGCGCTGACCGAATACGCCGCGCACGACATCATCTATTCGAACCTGTTCACCGGCGTGCACGGCAACTATCTCGGACCGTCGATCGCGGCAGCAGGTCTCGATCCGGGCAACCTGCCGGTCGCCGACAAATCCAGAATGAACTTCGGCTCCGGCGGCAACATGAAGGCCAAGGCCTGGCGCGACATCTGGGGCTCGGGCCAGGGCATCGGCCAGATCACCGACGCCCCGCCGGTCGCCGAACTGGTGGCGCGGCTCAAGTCCGAGTTCGCCGCGGCGCGCAGCGACTTCCTGCGCGCCAGCGCCTGACGCTGTTTCACAAAGTCCGGGAGTGAACCATGAAACGAGCGCAACACGCGCTGGCAGCCGCGCTTGCGGTCTGCGTGATCGCCAGCACGGCCGCCGCCGACAACGGCAACGAAGCGATCCGGATCGGCCAGACGCTGCCCTATAGCGGACCGGTCTCCGGCTTCGGCACCATCGGCCGCGCCCAGGAAGCGTTTTTCGCGAAGGTCAACGCGGAGGGCGGCATCAACGGCCGGCAGGTGAAATTCATCACGCTGGACGACGCCTATTCGCCGCCGAAGACCGTCGAGCAGACCCGCAAGCTGGTGGAGCAGGAGGAGGTGCTGATGATGTTCGGCTCGCTCGGAACCGCCACCAACAACGCCGTGCACCGCTATCTCAACAACAAGAAGATCCCGCAATTGTTCGTGCTGAGCGGCGCGACCAAATGGGCCGACCCGAAGACCTATCCGTGGACCATGCCAGGCATGGCGTCCTACGAATCCGAGGGCGTGGTCTATGCCAAATATGTGCTGCAGGCCAAGCCCGACGCAAAGATCGCGATCCTTGCGCAGAACGACGATTTCGGCCGCGACTATGTCGCCGGCTTCAAGCGTGCGCTCGGCGGCAAGGCCGCGAGCATGATCGTCGCGGAAGCGAGCTACGAGACCTCGGCGCCAACCATCAGCTCGCAGCTCGCAACCCTGAAGGCGTCTGGTGCCGATGTGCTGTTCGGCGTTGTGCTCGGCAAGTTCACGCCGCAGATGATCAAGGGCGTCGCCGAGATCGGCTGGAAGCCGGACCTGTTCTTCGTACCGACCTCCGCGTCGTCGATCTCGTTCCTGGAGCCCGCCGGGCTCGAGAACGCGGTCGGCCTGATCTCGTCCAGCAACCAGAAGGACACGATGGACGCGCAATGGGCCGATGATCCCGCCGTGAAGGACTATCTTGCCTTCATGAAGCAGTACCTGCCCAATGCGGACCTCAGCAACTCGAACTACTCGGCGGGCTATCATTATGCGACACTGCTGATGGCCGTGCTGAAGGCCTGCAAGAACGATTTCAGCCGCGAAAACATCATGCGCCAGGCGGCGTCATTGCGCGACGTTCCGCTGCCGCTATTGTTGCCGGGCATGACGGTATCGACCGGGCCGGACGACTACCTGCCGTTCCAGCAGTTGCGGCTGCGCCGGTTCAACGGCAAGAGCTGGATCAGCTTCGGCGAGATCCTGGACGATCGCTAGAAGACGAGGCGCGACATGATCATCAGCGGCGAAAGACAGATCAGCTACGGCGACATTCACGCCCGCATCGCGCGGGCGGCCAGCGGCTTCCGGGCGCTCGGCGTGCAGGGCGGCAAGCCGGTCGGCATGATGCTGCGCAACGATTTCGCGCTGTTCGAGGTGGTCGCGGCTTCGGCCGCGCTCGGCAGCCCGGTGGTGCCGATCAACTGGCATCTGAAGGCCGACGAGGTCGCCTACATCCTGTCCGACAGCGGCGCCGACACGCTGGTCTGCCACGCCGATCTGCTGCCGCAGATCCGCGACGGGCTGCCGCCGGCAATCAAGCTGCTCGTGGTGACGACGCCGCCGGAGATCGCCGCGGCCTACGGCGTGGCGCCGGCGCTCACCCGCGTGCCCGACGGCATGACCGACTGGGACGTCTGGCGGGAGACGCACCAACCACTGACCGACGCACCGATCGGCGCGGCGCCGATGTTCTACACGTCGGGCACCACCGGACTGCCGAAGGGCGTCAAGCGCAAGCCGATGCGGCCCGAGCAGCAGGCGGCAGCCGCGCGGGTCGGTGCCATCACCTACGGCGTCAAGCCGAACGAGGATCAGGTGATCCTGATGAACGGCCCGATGTATCATTCGGCGCCGCACTCCTACGGGATGCTCGCGTTCCGCAACGGCTGCGTGATCGTGCTCGAGCCGCGCTTCGATCCGGAGGATCTGCTGCAACTGATCGAGCGCCACCATGTCACCCACATGCATATGGTGCCGACCATGTTCGTGCGGCTGCTGCGCCTGCCCGAGGAGACGCGGCGCCGCTACGACCTGTCGTCGCTGCGCTTCATCGTCCATGGCGCGGCGCCCTGCCCTGTCGACGTCAAGCGCGCGATGATCGAGTGGTGGGGACCGGTCATCAACGAATATCTCGGCTCGACCGAGACCGGCATCCCGGTCTGGCATTCGTCAGCCGAAGCGCTGGCCAAGCCCGGCACCGTCGGCCGCGCGATCGAGGGCGGCATCGTCAAGATCTTCCGGCCCGACGCGACGCAATGCGACGTCGGCGAGCCCGGCGAGATCTTCATGCGTCAGACGTTGATCTCGGACTTCGACTATCACGGCAATGCCAAGGCGCGCGCCGAGGCCGATCACGACGGCCTGATCAGCGTCGGCGATGTCGGCTATCTCGACGCGGACGGCTATCTGTTTCTGTGCGACCGCAAGCGCGACATGGTGATCTCGGGCGGCGTCAACATCTATCCCGCCGAGATCGAGAATGCCCTTATCGGCATGGCAGGCGTCCGCGACTGCGCGGTGTTCGGCGTTCCCGACGACGAATACGGCGAGCGGCTGTTCGCCTGCGTCGAGCCGGAAGCCGGCGCGACCCTGTCGATCAGCGCGATCCAGGATTTTCTCCGCGGCAAGCTCGCCAACTTTAAGGTGCCCAAGGATATCCGCTTCATGGACGCGCTGCCGCGGGAAGCCACCGGCAAGATCTTCAAGCGCAAGCTGCGCGACCTCTACCGCGAAGGACAGCTCGGCTGAACGATCTGACGGCGAAGCGAACGGCGTTTGAAACTTAGTTGCTGTTGCAAACGGCCGGCAATCGACGCAACGATGCTGGCACATCCTGAGCCCGGATCATCGCCATGAACTCGACCGACTTCATCGTCATCCGCAACGATCTTCAGCAGTGCAAGGTGATCGAGACGCAGTTGCCCGACGCCGCGGCGCTGCCGGCCGATGCGCTGCTGGTGAAGGTGACCCGCTTCGCCTTCACCGCCAACAACATCACCTACGCCGTGATCGGCGAGCAGCTGAAATACTGGCAGCTGTTCCCGGCGCCCGAAGGCTACGGCATCATCCCGGTGTGGGGCTTCGGCGAGGTGCTGGTATCGAAACATCCGATGATCGCAGCCGGCGAAACGCTGTTCGGCTATTTCCCGATGGCGACCCATCTGGTGATCGAGGCTACCGACGTCAGCAAGCGCGGCCTGCGCGACGGCGCCGCGCACCGGCAGGAGGTCTCGCCGGTCTACAACGCTTACGCCCGCGCCTCCGGCGATCCGACCTATGCCGGCCGGCAGGGCGATTTCCGCGCGCTGCTGCTGCCGCTGTTCATGCTGTCCTTCCTGGTCGACGACTTCCTGGCCGAGAATGCGTTCTACGGCGCACGCCGCGTCATCCTGTCGTCGGCCTCGAGCAAGACCGCGTTCGGGCTAGCCCATCTCGTGCACAAACGGGGTATCCCGGTGATCGGGCTGACCTCCAGAGGCAATGTCGATTTCGTCAGCTCGCTCGGCTGCTACGACGAGGTCGTCACCTATGACCAGGTCACCGCGATCCCGTCGGCCGAACCTACAGCCTATGTCGACATGGCCGGCAACAGTGCGCTGCGCGAAAGTCTGCACCGGCACTTCGGCGCGCAGATGGTCTATTCCGGCCGGGTCGGGCTGACGCACCGTGCGAGCGAGGCGGAGGAGCCGACGCTGCCAGGCGCCAAGCCGGTCTGGTTCTTCGCCCCGGACCAGATCCGCAAGCGCGCCAAGGAATGGGGACCGGGCGGCATCGACCAGCGTTTTGGCGCCGCATGGGCCGAGCTCGTGCCGCATCTGCCGAAATGGCTTGATGTGGTCGAGCGGCGCGGCCCGGCCGCGGTGCGCGAGGCCTATCTCGATACCCTGCAGGGCCGCGTTCCGCCGGATCAAGGCCTGATCCTGTCGCTGGCCGAATAGGCGCTATCCCGTCGCGCCCTTTCTGCATGCCTTCGAATGGGTATAGGCTTTGCGGAAAGGGAACGCCGCCAAGAAATATCAGCAAGGCGGCCGATGACGAGAAACGCTCAATGCTCGACAAGACGGACGATATTTCGGTCGCCGCCGACAATTGGCTTGTGCAGTTCGAAGATGCGCTGGCCAGCCCGGACGATGTGCTGCTGAAGCCGCTGTTCCATCCCGACAGCTACTGGCGCGACGTGCTGGCGCTGAGCTGGAACATCCAGACCGTCAATCGGGCGTTTGCGATCATCGAGGAGCTGCCGGCGCATGCCCGCCACAGCGCGCCGCATGACTTCCGCATCGATGCCGATCGCGCCCCGCCCCGACGGGTGACGCGCGCCGGCACCCATGCGATCGAGGCGATCTTCAAATTCGAGACGGCGGTTGGCCGCGGCCACGGCATCGTGCGGCTGATCCCCGATGCCGCCGACGACGATCGCCTGAAGGCCTGGACCTTGCTGACCGCACTCGAGGAGCTGAAGGGTTTTGAGGAGCAGCAGGGCCACACCAGGCCGCGCGGACAGGCCTATTCGCGCGACTTCCGCGGCCCCAACTGGCTCGACCTGCGCAAGGCATCCGCCGAATATGCCGACCGCAACCCTGATGTGCTGGTGGTCGGCGGCGGACAGGCCGGGCTTGCGATCGCCGCGCGGCTGCAGCAGCTCAAGATCGACGCGCTGATCGTCGACCGCGAGGCGCGCGTCGGCGACAATTGGCGCAAGCGCTATCACGCGCTGACCCTGCACAACCAGGTACAGGTCAATCACCTGCCCTACATGCCGTTCCCGCCGAACTGGCCGACCTACATCCCGAAGGACAAGCTCGCCAACTGGTTCGAAGCCTATGTCGACGCCATGGAGTTGAACTTCTGGACCGGCACGGAATTTGTCGGCGGCAGTTATGACGATGCGAGCGGACGGTGGAGCGTCGAGTTGCGCCGCGCCGACGGCACGACACGGACAATGCAGCCGCGCCATGTGGTGATGGCAACCGGCGTCAGCGGCATTCCCAATCTGCCCGACATCCCCGGCTTGAAAGATTTTGGCGGCAAGGTGATGCATTCCAGCCGCTACGAGGACGGCGAGAACTGGACCGGCAAGCGCGCGCTCGTGATCGGCACCGGCAACAGCGGCCACGACATCGCGCAGGACCTGCATTCCTCAGGCGCCGAGGTCACGCTGGTACAGCGCTCCTCGACGCTGATCACCAATATCGAGCCGTCGGCGCAGCTGGCCTATGCCGCCTACAATGAAGGTACGCTCGAGGACAATGATCTGATCGCGACCTCGATGCCGCTCGTGCTCGCCAAACGCAGCCATGTGCTGATGACCGAGCAGTCGAAAGAGCTCGACAAGCCGCTGCTCGACGGCCTCACGCGCAAGGGCTTCAAGCTTGATTTCGGCGATGGCGGCACCGGCTGGCAGTTCAAGTACCTGACCCGCGGCGGCGGCTATTACTTCAACGTCGGCTGCTCCGATCTCGTCGCGAGCGGCGCGGTCGCCCTGCAGCAATTCACCGACATCGACACCTTCGTGAACGAGGGCGCGCGGCTGAAGAACGGCGAGATCGTTGCCGCCGACCTGATCGTGCTCGCGACCGGCTACCGGCCGCAGGAAGAGCTGGTCAAGAAACTGTTCGGCGAGGCGATGGCCGCGCGCGTCGGCCCGATCTGGGGCTTTGGCGACGGCCAGGAGCTGCGCAACATGTACACCCGCACGCCGCAGCCCGGCCTCTGGTTCATCGCCGGCAGCCTCGCGCAATGCCGCATCAACTCGCGCTATCTCGCATTGCAGGTCAAGGCGATCGAGGAAGGCCTGTTGCCGCGCAACGTCGGGCCACGCGCGGATTTTTCGTAGAAACCTGCCGTCGTTCCGGGATGCGCGAAGCGCAGACCCGGAACCTCGAGATTCCGGGTTCGATGCTGCGCATCGCCCCGGAATGACGATCTTGGGGAGACATCTTATGCCAACCACCCTCGGCACCGGCGAACACCGCTATCGCGTGGTGGAGAACTTCGTAAAACTCCCCGACGGCTGGAGCCTGACCGATGTCGCCTCCGTCGCGGTCGACAGCAAGGACCGCGTCTACGTTTTCAACCGCGGCGACCATCCGATGGTGGTGCTCGACCGCGAGGGGAATTTCATCAAGAGCTGGGGCGAAGGCGTGTTCTCGCGTACCCACGGCCTGCATATCGACGCCCACGACAATCTCTGTTGCACCGATGACGGCGACCACACCGTGCGCAAATGCTCGACCGGCGGCAAGGTGCTGCTGACGATCGGCATCCCGAACAGGCCGGCGCCGTTCATGAGCGGCGAGCCGTTCCACCGCTGCACCCATACCGCGCTGTCGCCGAAGGGCGAGATCTATGTCTCCGATGGCTACGGCAATGCCTGCGTCCACAAATACACGCCGGATGGCAAGCTGATCAAAACCTGGGGCGAGCCCGGCACCGACCCCGGCCAGTTCAACATCGTGCACAACATCGCGACCGACGCCGACGGCTGGGTCTATGTCGCCGACCGCGAGAACCACCGCGTCCAGGTGTTCGACGGCAACGGCAGATACGAAACGCAGTGGAACAACCTGCACCGGCCCTGCGCGCTGTGCTGCTGCGGCGGTGGCAAGCAGCCGAACTTCGTGATCGGCGAGCTCGGCCCTGGCATGGCGGTGAATCGCAAGGTGCCCAATCTCGGCCCGCGGCTGTCGATCGTGGATCACACCGGAAAGCGCATCGCGCGCCTCGGCGGCGAGCAAGGCCCCGGCGTCGAGACCGGCAAATTCCTGGCGCCGCACGGCATCGCGCTGGATTCCCGCGGCGACATCTATGTCGGCGAAGTCGGCGTCACCGACTGGAAGACCAGCTTTCCGGACACTGAGATGCCGGCCGCGGTGCGTGTGACGCGATGCCTGCAGAAGCTGGAGCGGATTCGGACCTGAACTCCGCTCCATCACCGTCACCCTGAGGAGCGCGCATCGCGCGCGTCTCGAAGGGTCGACGGCCCGGCTAGTGGCCGTGCATCCTTCGAGACGCGCGTTCCGCGCTCCTCAGGATGACGGATCAGGCAGCGAGCGCCGCGACTAAGATCAATCCCGTTTGCTGCCCGACGCCTTGGCTATCGCCCGCGAAATCAAATCTCGCCGATCACCTCGCGGCGGCGCTGCTCGGATTCTTCCGCGTAGCGCCGCATCGCGTGCGCTTCGGTGAGCAGGCCGATCGGCCGCCGGTCGCCGTCGCCTTCGACCACGGCGAGCGATTCCGCTTCGGCCGCGTCGAACACCGCGATCGCCTCCTGCACGTTCATGCCGGGATGCAGCACCACATCGGCGTAGCGCAGAATCGCGGCAAGCCCCTTGTCGGCCTCGAGATCGGGCGCATGCGCTTCGGCGACCAGCGCAAGCCCGGCGTAATGCCCCTCGCCGTCGACCGCGACGACCTGGGTCTTCGAGCCCGGGGGGAATTCCTCGCGGAACGCCTCGATCGGCATCGCGGCGTTCACCGTCGTCATGTCCTGCCGCATCATCTTGCCGACCGTGAGATCGCGGATCCAGCCGATATCGGCGGCGCTGCGGATGGTCTCGCCGCGCAGATGCAAACGCCAGGTCGCGAACGAATAGCCGAACAACTCGCGCGTGATCGTGGTCGAGATGATGACCGCGACCAGCACCGCGGTCGTGAGCCAGAGGTTGCCGGTGGATTCCAGCGCGATGAACGACATCGTGAGCGGACCGCCGATCACCGAGGCCGACAGCGCGCTCATGCCGATCACCGCATAGGCGTTGGGGTCGAGGTTCAGACCCGGCCACACGATGTCGACGCCGGCGGCGAACAGCCGGCCGCCGAGCGCGCCCATGAACAGCGTGGCGAAGAACAATCCGCCGCGAAAGCCGGAGCCAAGCGAGATGATCGAGGCAACCGCCTTCAGCGCGAACACGCCGGCGATGAAGGCAAGCGGCATCGCCACGATGCCGGCGAAGCGCAGCGCGCCGTGGCCCGACGACATCACCTGCGGCGTCAATAGCGCCATCGCGCCGACCGCAAGCCCGCCGAGCGCCGGCCGCAGCGGCGGCCACAGCCGGCTCTTGGTCAGCATCGCCTCGCACAGCGTCACCCCGCGCATGATCGCAATACCGGTCAGCGCCGCGACCATGCCGAGCAGCGCGGCAATCGCAAGATCCCGCCCGAGCACATCGCCGACGGTTCCGACGCCGACGCCGAGCGGCAGCGGCTCGAAGGCATGGGCGACGAAGTAGCCGGTCACCGCCGCCACGCCGACCGGAGTCAGGCTGGCCGGCGTATAGCCGCCGATCACAAGCTCGAAAGCGTAGAACGCGCCCGCAAGCGGCGCGCTGAAGGCGCCGGCGATCGCTGCCGCCGCGCCGCAGCCCACCATGATTCGCTGGTCGTTGCGGCGGAGGTGAAAGCCGCGGCCGAGCGAGGCGGCGAGGCCGCTGGAGAGCTGGGTGTAGCCGGCCTCGAGCCCGACCGAGCCGCCGACGCCGCTCGACCAGATCGTCTGCAGCGCTACGATCACGCTGCCGCGGAACGACATCCGCCCGCCATAAAGCGCGTTGGCCTCGATCGGGTCGATTTCGCGGGCCGGCCGGACCCGAAGCAACAGAAGGAACGCAAATCCCAGCAGCAGGCCGCCGATCGTAGGAACCACGAGCGCGCGCACGGGATCGATGCTGGGCTGGCTCGACAACCGGTCGCCGAGCGGCAGATTGAACAGCACCGAATGCAGCACCGTGACGAGGCCGCTCATGACCGCCACCACGAGGCCGCCAATGGCGCCGATCAGCACCGCCAGCACCACAAGGCTCGTCTCGTGCGCGCGCACGAACGCGCGCAACCGGCGCGGCGCCTCGAGATAGCTTGAGGTCGTGGTCATCGGCAGGGTCCGTCACTGGCCGACAGGGCCTTGCGGCTCCCTTTACGGGCCTCGCGGGCGGGAGGCAATCGGGGCAGGAACATGGCAGGGCGCGGCGGATAAGCCGCTCATTGCTCTTCACAATCCCGTCACGCTGCCTGTAGTATGTGAGTGCATGCTGCTTCGCAGCTAATGGGAGTCAGGAGCGTTATTTGAACGCACATGTCTCGCAAGGCGGTTGGCCGGTGCTGGTCTTGAATGCGGACTTCCGGCCGCTGAGTTATTACCCGCTGTCGCTCTGGTCCTGGCAGGACGCGATCAAGGCGGTGTTCCTCGATCGTGTCAACATCGTCGAATATTACGACCGGGCGGTACGAAGTCCTTCCTTCGAAATCCAGCTGCCGAGCGTCGTATCCCTCAAGTCCTTCGTCAAGCCGACCACCCACCCCGCCTTCACCCGGTTCAACGTTTTCCTGCGCGACCGATTCAGCTGCCAGTATTGCCTGTCGGGCGACGATCTCACCTTCGATCACATCATTCCGCGCAGCAAGGGTGGCCAGACCACCTGGGAGAACGTCGTCGCCGCCTGCTCGCCCTGCAATTTGCGCAAAGGCAATCTGACGCCGCAGCAGGCCAAGATGTTTCCGAAGCAGACGCCCTACGCCCCGACGGTGCATCAGCTGCACCGCAACGGCCGGCTGTTTCCGCCGAACTATCTGCACGAGAGCTGGCTCGATTATCTCTACTGGGATACTGAGCTCGATCCGTAGAGCGCTGGCGCGCGCCGTCCTCACACCGAATGCAAGCCGTACTGCTGTGATCTGGATCAGGCGGGTCGCTTGGTGAGGGCTGCCTCGCCCTCCTCGCGTCCGGGAACGCTGACGTGGACCTCGTGCCCCATCCTGATCGCCAGTGCCGCGGCGGCCGCCGCCGATTCGAATGCAGCTTCCTTGGTGGCGTATCCGCCGTTGAGATTGCCGTCGTGCAGGACGCCCCATTCCTCACCGGACGCAATCACCGCATATTGAGCCAATCCCATCGTCTCCTCCTTGCGCCAGCGGCGCTGCGTCAGGTCTCGTTCCGCTTGTATCTTTCGCGGACGGCATCCTCGCCGGCCTGCACCGCGCGCCTGCTGCGAAAATGGTGTTGAAGCACGCCGAAGATCAAAGCGGTCAGCAGCACGAGCGCTCCGATGCCGTAGATGATTTCAAGGCCCATATCCATTCGGTCTCTCCAAGCCTTGTTCTCAAAGCCTTGCTCTTAAAGCCTTGCTCTCTTGCCGCCCGCCGGGGCGGCATCGTTCATCCGCTCTTCGCGGCGCTGTCGATGCTTTCGCGGTGAATTTCGCGCGCGTCGCTGCCGATCACCGAGATGAAGTAGCCGCGTCCCAGATATTCCTGTCGCGTCTCGGCAAGGTCGATGGCGAGCCGCTTGGCGACGGCAATGGCTTCATCGCGGTCGGTAACCGGCTGACCGGTTGCATCGATCACACGCTCATCATTCACGATCGCGAAGTGAAAGGCGGACATTCACTATCTCCGCGCATCAATGCGTGTTCGATTCATGCCACTTTCCAGGTCCGGCTTCTCGTCTCCAGAGCGCTTCGCGTCTCCTGAGCGCTTCGCATCCCCAGAGCGCTGCTCCTTCTCCGGGTGTCCCTTCCACGGCTTGTCGGTTTGCGCGTGGGAACCCCAGTCGCTCGAGCGTCCGGAATCCCGCGTTACAGGCTTTCTGTTCATGACAATCTCCTCAAGGACAGAAGCATCTGTATCCCGATGTGTTCCTAACCCGCCGCGCTCAAGGTCCGCCCGCAACCGAGCATAACCAGCGCATCGAGGTCGATCCCGCAGCAGTATTGACGCTTCCTCACGCAGGATCGCATTCGCGTGATCATCCGCGATGTTCGGAGCTATATTATTGCATCCTAATAGTTCGTATCCTATCTAATTTGCATGCCGGCTTCGCAGTCCCATATCCACGCCGAGATCGGCCGCCTGGTGACCAGGCTGGCCCGGATCTGGCGCCGCGAGTCGGATCAGGCCTTGTCCGACCACGACCTGTCCTACGCGACGGCGATTCCGCTACTGGTGTTGTCGCGCCAGGGGGAGAACGTCCGGCAGGGCGTGCTGGCCGATGAACTGGGGATCGAGGGGCCTTCACTGGTGCGGTTGATCGATCTGCTGCAGTCCGAAGGCCTGGTCGAGCGTCGCGAGGACCCGACCGACCGGCGCGCCAAGACGCTGCATCTCACCGCGACCGGCGGAGCCAAGGTCGAGGAGATCAACCGGGTACTGCGCCGCGTGCGGGCCAGCCTGCTGAAGGATATCGGCAGCGCCGAACTTGCGGTAACCTTCGAGACGCTGCAGCTCATCGAGCAGCGGGCGAGCCGCCTGCAGGACGCCAGGACTACGCCAGCCAGGACTGCTCCAGAGGCGAAATAGTCATGCGCGCGGAAGAGCCGTTCCTGGTCCGCCACGCGGATCTCATCTTCGCGTTGAAGACGTTCGCGGCGTCGATGCTGGCGCTCGTCATCGCCCTGGCGATCGATCTGCCGCGTCCCTATTGGGCGATGGCGACGGTCTACATCACCTCGCAGCCGCTGGCCGGCGCGACCAGCTCGAAGGCGTTCTTCCGCGTGATCGGTACGCTGGTCGGCGCGAGCGTCACGGTCGCGCTGGTGCCGAACCTGGTCAATGCGCCGGAACTGCTGTGCCTCGCGATCGCGCTCTGGGTCGGGCTCTGCCTTTATCTGTCGCTGCTCGACGGCACGCCGCGCAGCTATGTCTTCATGCTGGGCGGATACACCGTCGCACTGATCGGCTTTCCGTCAGTGGCCGAACCGGGCAGCATCTTCGATGTAGCCCTGGCGCGGGTCGAGGAGATCTCGCTCGGCATCATCTGTGCGAGCCTGGTGTCGACGGTGGTGTTTCCCCGCAGCGTCGCGCCGGCGGTCGGCGGTCGCATCAGGAGCTGGCTCGCGGATGCGCGCCGTCTGTCACGCGACGCGCTGCTTGACCGCGGGACCGGCGAAACGCGCCGGGCCCAACGCCTTCGACTTGCAACCGACATCGTCGAGATCGATACGCTGGCGACCCATGTCGCCTATGACCGGCTGGCCGACGTCGGCACCGTGCGTGGCCTCGGCGAGGTCCGGCTGCGCATGCTGATGCTGTTGCCGATCATCACGTCGATCGAAGACCGGCTTGCCGCACTCGGCGAGGCCGCGCTGCAAAAGCAACCAGAGCTACGGCGCCTGGTCGACGATCTCGCCGCATGGATCGTGGACGAGGACCGCCAGCGGCAATCCGGCGAGCAGATCCGCGCTGCAATCGCCGAGCGACAATCCGCGCTCGACGGCATCGCGCCGCGGCAGCGCATCATCACGATCAGCCTGCTGCTCCGGCTGCGCGAGCTTGTCGATATCTCGGCCGACTGCCGCGCGCTGGGCGATGCGATTGCCGCGGGCCAGGATATCTCCAGCGTCCCGCTGGCGTTCCACCCGGAGTCGGGGGCCGCACCGGTCCGTCATCGCGACCACGGCATGGCGCTGTGGTCGGCCGCGGGCGCAGCGGTCGCCATCCTGATCTGCTGCGTCCTCTGGATTGCGACCGGCTGGGCCGATGGCGCCTCGGCGCCGATGATGGCGGCGGTCGCCTGCTCGTTCTTCGCCGCGCAGGACGAGCCAGCGCGCAGCATCCGGGCCTTCGGCCTGTTTTCACTGGTCGCGATCGTCATCGTCGCGATCTATCAGTTCGCGCTGGTGCCGGGCATCTCCCATGTCGAGGTCCTGATCGCGGCGCTGGCGCCGACCTTCCTCCTATACGGCTTTTTGATCGCGCGGCCCAAGACCGCGCCGATCGGCATGGCGCTCGCCGCCAACACCGCGACGCTGCTCGCACTGCAGTCGACCTACAGCGCGGATTTCGCCAGTTTCGCCAACACGTCCGTCGCCTTCTTCCTCGGTGTTGTCATCGCGGAGATCGTGACGCGGATCGCGCGCGGCGTCGGCGCCGAATGGATCGCCAAGCGGCTGATGACGTCGAGTTGGCAGGCGCTCGCGGTCGCGGCCGAGCGGCGCGGCCACGGCGATCGCGCGCAGTTTGCCGGCCTGATGCTGCATCGGCTCGGACTATTGGTCCAGCGCATCGCCTTCATCTCCGAGAGCGACCGCCGCGATGCCGACAGCTTGGTCCAGCTCCGCATCGGGCTCAACATCATCGACCTCCGGCGGGCCCGCTACGGCCTCGCCGCAGTGACCGTGCGTGCCATCGACGACATGCTGGACGACCTCGCGGCGGCGTTTCGCGCCCGTGCGGACCAGGCAATGCCGGCCGAACTGTTGTCATGCATCGATGCGGCGCTGACCGCGGTCGTCAAGGACCCCAATGAGCGCGCGCGGGACGATGCGTTGCTCGGCCTCGTCGGCATCCGCCGCGGCCTGTTTCCGGATGCACCCGCGTATCGATCGCAGCCCGAGGAGAGCTTTGCCGCATGAGATATGAGCTCGACATTTACGGCGTGCTCGTTCCGGCGCTGCTGCTGTGGCTGATCGTCGCCTATGCATTGAGCGCAGTGGCGAGCCGGATCATGCAGCGCTTCGGGTTCTACCGGCTGGTGTGGCATCGCGCGTTGTTCAATTTCGCCCTGTATGTATGCCTGCTCGGCGTCGTGGTTTATCTTTCGGAGTTTCTGCCATGAAAGGGAATTTCGCCTGGCTCGGCCGGGTTGCGCTGACCGCGGTCGCCGTCATCGCTGCACTCGCTGTCGCTCGCGCGCTCTGGGTCTACTATATGGAATCGCCGTGGACCCGCGACGGCAGGGTTCGCGCCGACGTGATCCAGGTGGCTCCCGACGTCTCCGGCTTCGTCACCGACGTGCTGGTCAGGGACAATCAGCCGGTGCGTCGCGGCGACATCCTGTTCCGGATCGATCGCGCCCGCTTTGCCCTGGCGCTGAAGCAGGCCGATGCTGCGGTCGCCGGCCATCGCGCGACGCTGGATCAGGCCGACGCCGACCTCAAACGCTACAGCTCGCTGACCACCGATGCGGTGTCGCAGCAGAAGCAGGAGCAGGTTCTGGCGACGCAGCTGCAGGCCAAGGCGGCCTATGACCAGGCGGTCGCCGACCGCGCCGTCGCGCAGCTCAATCTGGATCGCAGCGAGGTGCACGCTTCGGTGAACGGCACCATCACCAATATGGACCTGCGGCCGGGCGCTTACGTCACCGCAGGCAAGGGCGTGATGGCGCTGGTCGACACCGACACGCTGCATGTGGAGGGCTATTTCGAGGAGACCAAGCTCGCGCGCATTCGCGTCGGCGACAAGGCGCAGATCCGGCTGATGGGCGAGCCGGTGCGGCTCACCGGACATGTCGAGAGCATTGCGGCCGGCATCGAGGATCGCGACCGCGCGGCAGGCGCGAGCCTGCTCGCAAACGTCAACCCGACCTTCAGCTGGGTTCGGCTCGCACAGCGCATCCCCGTGCGCATCGCGCTGGACCACCTGCCGGATCGCATCGCGCTGGTCGCCGGCCGTTCGGCGACGGTCGAGATCATGGACTAGCCGGCTGGCCGGGCGCATCCGCGGCGACAGCATCGAGCCGGTGCACCTTACTGCGGCTCGTCGACCACTCGCCTATCGCACGCCGTAGCGTGTGAAATCGTCGCCGATGCTGCCCTGGATCGCCTTGGCCGCCGCCATGTCGGTATTGCCGCCGGCCTTGTCACCCTGCTTCAACTTCGCCAGGCCGCGGCCATAAAGTGCGCTTGCGAGCTTGGGATCGATGCGAAGTGCGGAGCTGTAGTCGGCGATCGCCGCGCCCAGCTCGCCGGTCTTCAGATAGATAAGGGCACGCGAGTCATACGTCGCGGCGTTGGTTGACGCCAATTGAAGGGCCTTGTTGCAATCTTCCAGCGCCGCCTGCAATTCGCCGAGGATGGCCCGGCTCCAGCAGCGTCCGTTCCACACCCCGTCGAGCTTCGGCTCGAGGCGAATTGCCTCATCGTAGTCCTGCGCCGCGCGTGCATAATCGTTCTTCTTCAAATAGGCGCCGGCGCGGTTGGCGAAGGCCTCGCCGTAGTTCGGGTTGAGCCTGATGGCCTCATCGAAGGCGTCGGTTGCGCGATCATATTCGCGCTTCCTGAGATAGGCCACGCCGCGGTTGTTGAACGGCTTGGTGTAGGTCGGATTGAGTTCGATCGATCGATCGAAATCCCGGATGGCGCCGTCGTAGTCTCCCTTGGCGGCGTAGGCGTTGCCACGGTTGTTGTAGGCGATCGCGAGGCCAGCCTGGGTCATGTCCTGCCCCGCATCGATCAGCGCCGTGCAGGCAGCAATGCGCGCATCGGCCGGCGTGCGATCGAGGCCGCTGCACAATCCGATAGTGCGGAGATAGCTATCCTTCTTCGGGTTCTGCGCGACCGCCGGCAACACGGGGAGCGTCGCAACGAGAAGCGATATCAGGCTGACAATTGCGCCGGCGCTTGCACGAAATTTCATATCGGGCCTTGCTTGCACGAAACGGGCTGCGCCTGGCCTAGCACCCTCGACAGATGTTGGGATTGAACTTGTGGAGGGTGTTTTGCTCAGGTTGCTGCGGCGTTCGTGTCCCGACCTTCCTGACCTTGCTCTTGCCCTCTTCAACGAGCGTGGCGAACCTCACCGTTCCATCGTCCGATATCTCGATGCGTGGCGTGGTGCCTCGAATGCCCATCGTTGCCACGGGGGTGTCGATCTTCATGTCGCCGGTCTTCGCAATGTTGCCGGCAACGAAGGTGAACGTCCCATTGGTCAGTTTGAGCAAGGTCGAGTTCGACTTGCCGTTCGGGTCGTACACGAACTCGGTCATCGCCATCTTGGCGTTGCTCGACAGATTGAACGAAGTGCCGTCGGAGAAATTGATCCCGACGCGTCCGTCAGCTCCAGTTTGCACCACGTCGCCCAGATAAACGGGGTCGCCAACCTGCGCCTGAGGTAGTTTGCCGGGCAGCCCTGCCTGAACGACGACTGCATTCGGATGCTCGATCGTGACCGAACCAGTGGCGGCTACGACCCTTCCGATGAATTTCAATTGGATATTGTCCGGTTCGGTTTGCGCCTGAACCTGGCCGGACGTGAGCATTGCGAGCGCCAGGACGAAGCTTGCAAGCAATTGAACAATCAAATGGATGCGCACGATCCCCTCCACGAGAAGATCTTGTCGTGTCGTGGCTCGATGGTGATCGGGACCACCGGGCCGAGACCGCAGGACCTTGAGTGCCAAACGAGTTGTCGCAGACAGGCCTAAATGCCTGACGCAGTTCGACTAAAAATTAATAAGTGGACAATTTGCATGGTAATCATACTATTAATTTTGCGGGGCTGCACGCGCGATAAAGGACAGCTGTTCTGTCCTTTTCGTAAGGCTTCCCCGCAGTATTGGAATTCCATTTTTACTGCCGAATTTGGTTTCAATCAGGACGTTTCAGCGGACAAGCCTATGGCTGACGGCGCGGGGTTTTTCGCCGCGTGGCCGAACCAAGCCAAAATAAAAAGACTGCGGCGCCACTTTCCGCTCGAACTGCCTAACAGGCAAAAAGCCAATGTCAGTTGCGTCCGGCGTAGAGTTCGGGGACGCGTGCATGGCCGTTTTGGGCCAGCCGCCCCGTGTAGTTGGCACTGTTCGGACGGCGATCGGCTGCGGCACAATCGCGCGTGCCCGCGGCATACCGATTCAAATCGTGGCTGGCGATCCCGTTCGCCAGGGTGACGTCATCGAGGTCGGAGCCGGCGGGCGGATCGAAATCCGCCTGGTCGATGGCAGGGCGCTCAATTTGCCGGCCGGCACCCGGCTGGAGTTGGACATTGCGCAGGACCCCAGCGGGGGCTTGCGGCCGGG
This sequence comes from Bradyrhizobium australafricanum, assembly GCF_020329495.1. Taxonomy (NCBI): domain Bacteria; kingdom Pseudomonadati; phylum Pseudomonadota; class Alphaproteobacteria; order Hyphomicrobiales; family Nitrobacteraceae; genus Bradyrhizobium; species Bradyrhizobium australafricanum. The sequence continues at coordinate 36,777 of NZ_JAGKJL010000028.1, forward strand.
CCTGTTCGCGAAAACCAGAAGCCTCTTCCGCCTCATCGGCAGCCGGCTCGCGGGGTCTGGCGTCCTGACGGCGGACACACCGGTTGGCACTATCCGCGCCAGTGGCCTCGGCATGCTGTCGTTGGCCGCCCTGACCTTCTCGCTGCTGGAGGACGCCCGGGCCGCGGAGCCGAACGTCACGTTCCTGGACGACGACAACATCAAATACAAGGACCTCCACCACGGCGTGTTCGAACTCGTCACCAAGGAGGCGATCCCCCGTCACATCGTCGTCGAGGATCCCGAAGAGACGATCATCCTGAGCAGAAGAGGCTCCTCCGTCGGCGTGAACCATGCCACGAATTCCCCTTCGCACATGGAGGAATTACGGGAGGCCCAACAGGAGACCCTTGCCTATTTCGAGAAAGGACCGGCATCGAAAGGGTCCGGCATGCCTGCCCTCGAAGGCGGCCAACTGCTGCTGCCGATCAATTTTATTCAGCAGTCCCCGCTGTCGCCGGTGCAAGATACGCTCGGGCCGCAACCGGTGGCGACCTTCGCGAAAAATGATCTCTTCAAGCTGCCGCCGGTTCCGCCGAAGCTGAACCTCGGAGCGGGGCCGACTGAAATCGATACGGTGATATTTGACGACTTCAATGCGGCGAGCGGGACCTTTTCCGCGAGCAGCATCAAGGGCGGCGCACTGAAATTCGGCATCAGCGGAGGCGCCACAAGCGATACGGTGCTGGGACAGGCGACATACGACGTGTCGAGCGTCGGTACATTTGGCACGCTCTATCTCAACAGCGCGACCGGAAACTACACCTTCGTTCCGAACAATACCGCAATCAACGCGCTGAAGGCCAACACGACCCAGAGCTTCGTGATCACGGTCTCGGACGGCGCGCTTTCGGCCAGCGAGAGCTTCGACATCAGCATCCTGGGCGCCGACGACGCCTCCATCATCTCCGGCACCATGGCCGGCTCGGTGGTGGGTGCGGTCGGCGTCAGTCATGCCTCGCCCGGCCTGCTCATCGCAAACGGCACGCTCACCGACACCGATGTCGACGATCCCGCCAATACCTTCACTGCCGTGAACGCGCCGACGACAAGCGCAGGTGGCTACGGCTCATTCACGCTCACAACGGCCGGCGTGTGGACCTATACGCTCGACAACGCTAACAGCTCCGTGCAAGCCCTCCATGTCGGCAACACGCTGACCGACAGCTTCACGGTGACCACGATCGGCGGAACCCCGCAGACGGTGACACTCACCATCCACGGCCCCTTGATCGAGATCGGAACCGCGCCATCGCTGACGTTGAGCGAGACCCATCTGACAGCGACGACGCTGGACGACAATATCGCCGGCTCGGCACCGGACGCCGCGCTGACGACGACATCAGGCGAGTTCTCGGCGGCATTCGTCACCGAACCGGGTCTGACGGTCAGCTACGCACTGACGATCACCGGCGGCAACGGTACGGCGTCAGGGCTGATCGATTCGCATACCGGCCTCGCTGACCTGCTGGTTCTGAACGGCAACACCATCGAAGGCCATGTCGGCACGGCAAGCGGGGCGCTCGCGTTCACCATCACGGTTGACCCGGCCACGGGCCGCGTGACCTTCGTCGAGCACCGCGCGGTCGAACAATCGTCGGGCACCAGCCCTGACGGCGGCGAAGGGATCGCGCTGGGGACCGGCCTCGTCAACCTGATCGCGACGGTCACGGAGAGCGACGGCCAGTACCAGGATCTAAGCATCGATCTCGGCAAGCAGCTGACAATCACGGACGATGGCCCGCGCATCGAGGCGGCGGGCACAGCCCCATCGCTGACGCTGAGTGAGACGCATCTGACGGCAACAGCGCTGGACGACCACATCGCCGGCTCGGCGCCGGACGCGGCGCTGACGACGACTTTCGCCGATTTCTCGACGGCGTTCACTTCGGTGCAAGGCGCCGATGCCGCGACCATCCGCTACGCGCTGACGATCACCGGCGGCAACGGCACGGCGTCGGGGCTGATCGACTCGCATACCGGCCTCGCTGACCTGCTGGTTCTGAACGGCAACACGATCGAAGGCCGCGTCGGCGCGACCAACGGCACACTGGCATTCACCATCACGCTCGATCCGGCCACGGGACGCGTGACCTTCACCGACTACCGGCCGGTGGAGCAACCGCTCGGCACCAGCCCGGACAGCGGCGAAGCCGTATCGCTGGCCGCGGGCATCGTGAGCCTGAACGCCACGATCACGGACAAGGACGGCGACTTCCAGAGCGCCGGCCTCGACCTCGGCAGCAGGCTGACCATCAGCGACGATGGCCCCTGCATCCGTGCCAATTGCAGCGCTCCGTCGCTGACGCTGAGCGAGACGCACTTGACGGCAACGGCGCTGGACGACCATGTCGCGGGCTCGGCACCGGACGCCGCGCTAACGAAAATTTCCGCCGATTTCTCGACGGCGTTCACCTCGCTCGAGGGCGCCGACGGCGCGACGACTCACTATGCACTGACGCTCAACGGAGGTGACTGCACCCCATCCGGGCTGATCGATTCGCATACCGGCTGCTCCGACGTGCTGGTTCTGAACGGCAACACCATCGAAGGCCATGTCGGCACAGCAAGTGGCGCGCTGGCATTCACCATCGCGGTTGATCCGGCCACGGGATGCGTCACCTTCACCGAATATCGCGCGGTGACGCATCCGGCCTGCGCCGGCCCTGACAGCGGCGAAGCCGTGTCGCTGACCGCCGGCGTCGTAAGCCTGGTTGCCACCATCACGGACAAGGACGGCGACTTCCAGAGCGCGTGCATCGACCTCGGCAAGCAACTGACGATCACGGACGATCACCCGACCATTTGCGGCTTCCCGGAGACCTTCGTCGCCGCTCAGGATCATCAGACTGCGACAGGTACCTACGATATCAATTTCGGCGCGGATGGCGATGCCGCGATGTTCGTTGCCGTCCACAACGGTCCAGTCGGCTGCACGGGATATGATCTGGCCACATCATGCCTGGGCAACGGCGTCACCGCGGTGCACGTCACCGGACATGGCGATGACTACAACTTCTACTATACGACCCATGAAGTGGGCGGCGGCGTCGAACTCGACGCGTATCTTACCGATTGCGGCGGCAGGTTGGACGATCCTTATTTCAAGTTGCTGATCAATCCGGATGGAACATTCTGCTTTGATCTCGAGCACGCCGGGCCATCGAAGGACGTCACCGTCCATGGCTCCGATTTTGATGCCCCGATCTGCGGCACGCCGTCATTGACGGCTCCGGACGGACAACTGGTTATTACCGGGTCGGACTGCGCCGGCCAGCCGCTCGATGTCAAGGCATCGGACTGCGGTATTGCGGTCGGCGACAGTGGACTGCAGATGGACCCGGCCGAGCAGTTGAATCTCGCGTTCACCGAGAAGCAGTCGCAGGTCGGCTTCAATCTCACGGAATGGCAGGGCTACGGCACCGCCGGTGTGATCCTCAAGGTTCTTGATGGCAGCGCCGACGTTCACGACTTCTGCATCGATGTTCCCAGGCCGCTCTGCGGCAGTGCCGGCTTCGTGGTGCAGGAGACATCGGATGCTTCGCTGATCGACACCTACACCTTTGATGCCACGACGACGACGTATACGCTTTACGTTGACAGGTCGTTCGATCAAGTCCAGGTCGATTACGATCGGGTGGAAGCCGGGTGTCCCACCTTCGCGATCAACAACATCAGCTATACCGAAAAGACGAGCATCAATGCGGATCTGCTGTTCGATGTGACGGCGGTCGATGCGGACGGCGATTCGGCTACGAGCAACCTTCAGGTCGATATTCAGTGCCACACGGCGGGGATGGACCCCTTCATCTTCGCCGCCAGCCCGGACAGCCCCGCGCCGCCGGTCGGCGCCAGCGCTCCAGCGCCCGATGTTAGTCCGATATCAACGAGTAGCCACGAGGACGCGGCGTTGTCTCAGGCAATCTTGCCCTTTGTAGACGGCGGAACGTCGGGAACGACCGAGCAGTCCTTTCATTTCGCGGAGCCTTCGAGCCTTGAACAGCAGGGAGCTTCGTCCCCTCCACAATTCGATCAAAGCCTCGCGTGGTTCGGCCGCCAAGCCGATTCCGCTGGATTCCAGCTGGCACAAGGAGTTGCAGTTGGTGGAACGCCGGCAGTTGGGCCGGTCCCGGAGCACCAAACAGATTTCTTCCCGGACCATACGCCGGACGCCGTCGTGACCCATCCGCTACACGATCTGATCGTGTAGCGATCCCTTCGTGTAGCGATCCCTTGGGCGCGTGGCCGGCACTCCGGCCCGCATCAGACGTTGACGCGGGCCGGCAGCGTTTCTCGTATCAGTGCCAGCCCTCGCCGGCCTTCAGCGCCGCCGAGAGGCTGCGCACCGGGCGGGTCACCAGCGGGTCGAGGTCGAAGCGCTTTTCGAGCATCTTGAGGATCGACGTGGTGTCGAAGTCCTCATGCGCGACGCCCGACTTGTTGAAGCGCTTGGCGATCAAGAGCGCCGGAATGCGGGTGCCCGGGCCCCACTGGTCCGCAGCCTTGGCTTCGGCACCATGACGATTGAACGGCGGCGGAGGAACGTGATCCCACTGCCCGCCGAACTCGTCGTAGGTGATAACGATCAGCGTGTCCTTGCCATCCGGCCCCTCGACGATCGCCTTGACGAGATCGACGAGATGCTGGCTGCCTTCGGACTCGCTGGTGTAGCCCGGGTGCTCGTTCTCCTCGCCGATCGGCTTGATGAAGCTGACCTGCTTCAGCCGGCCGGTCTTCGCCGCCTGGATGAACTCCGCCTCGTCCTTCAGGTGATCCTTGCGGGCCTGCGTTCCGGGCGCATAGTTGGCGAAGTAATTAAACGCCTGATGGTGGTACTGGAAATCCACGTCCGGGCAGTTCGGGAACACCGCCGTGGAGACATGGTTCGGGTCGGTACAGGTCGTGCCGTTGCCGTTGGTCCAGCCGGAAGCGCCGACGTCGCCGTTGGCGTTCGACCAGCCGCCCGAATACCAGGCCCAATCGACGTGCTTTGCCGACAGCCGATCGCCGATGTTCGGCGTGTGCAGCGGCGGCAGGCGCTTGATGTCGGCGGTGCCCGGGGAATAGGGCTGATAGAACGGCTGCGTGGTGTTGACCGCGTAGTCGCCGCAGGCGAGGCCCGCCGGCAGGCCGGCCTGATTGCACTTCGCCGTCAGCTGCGCATCCTTCACGGTCGAGAGCGGCGTGTAGAGCGGCGTGCTGGTCGGCATGCCGTTGGCATCGACGATCGAGTGGAAGTCGTTAGCGCTGCCGTCATTCAGGGCACCGACGAACTGCGGCGCCGCGGCGGCGACCAGGAACTGGTGGTTGAGGAACGAACCGCCGAAGGCGCCCTGGAAGAAGCTGTCCGCGATGATGTAGTTCGGCGCGCCGTTGCCGTGGAGATAGGTGTAGATGGGCAGCTTCTTGGTGTCGTAATAGCCCATCACCAGACCGGCCGCGTCACTGCCGGTCATGTAGCGGTTCTGCCGGCCGCCGTTCAGCTGGTACTGCTCGCTGTAGAAGCGGTGCACGATGTCCGCGGTGCAGCCGCCGGGCGCGCCGGTGCCGTTGAGGAAACCGTGAGCCGCGAAAGCGCCGAGCGGCTTCGGGCAGGTCGTGGCCGAGGTCGGAATGAATTCATTGATCTCGAACGGCTTGTTCTTGAAGGCGCTCAGGATCGCGACCGTGCCCGTATTGTCGGTGCAGCTCGTCGGTTGCGGCGACGGAGAAGTCAGGTTGACGTCGTTCTGCAGCAGACAGGCATAGACGGTCTGGTTGTCCTGCCGAACCTGCAGGGTGTGCGCCTGATCGGCATAGGATGTGCCGTTGATCCGGTCGCGGCCGACGTCGCCCCAGTGACCGTAGAGGTTATCGAAGCTGTGGTTCTCCTGATAGATGACGACGATGTGCTTGTACTGGTGCACGCCTTCATGGCCACGATCCCGCAGGTCGCGCAGCTCGTCCTTGATCTCGTGCTTAAACTCATCAACGATCTTTTCGACCAAATTCTCTGCGTTTGCTACCGGCGAGATGGCAACGGCGCCAGCAACAACCGCGAGCGCCGGAATGGCTCCCCAAAGCCGCATAGTGCTCTCCTGATTTAGAAAGAAATAGAAATGGAGCTACACGCTATGCAAAACACATTTCGCTGGGATGACTGTTTTTCGACGCGCGCGCAAACGCGCGGACGGATGCTCGCGCACCAACAGACTTTCGTCCTGTCAAACGCAGACTGCGTTGCGGTTCGCTGATCGAGCGTCATCAAACCGCAATCAAAATTCGTCTATCCAGTCAGACGGTCATTGATCCTGCCGACAGGAAACTGTCACCTCCGTGACATCTTCCGACGCACGGCAGCGCATATGCATTTGTGACAGGGGCGTTTTCGCGCAATGGCTTTGGATATTCTGGCGTCCGGCTCCGGAAAACATCGTGCGACAGCTGCCGATCGCGGCGTCAGACCGGCACGGGTCGCGTGGCTGGCGCTCGTCGTTGCCCTGCTCCCGTTGCGCGCGACGGCGTTCCCGCTCGGCGGCGACCAGACCGTGCTGCCGGCCGGCACCGAATTTTCCGAGGAAGCGCTGGCGCGGCCACGCGAGCTCTTTCATTCCGAGGCCGTCGGCGGGCGAAAATCCTATTTGGTCAATCTCGGCGATCTCGCGTTCAACTTGCCTTCCATCCTGGGCGGCAAGGCGCGTCAGGCCGAGATGAGCTGCGGCACCTGTCACGTCAACGGCGCATCGAACCCGAAACTGTTCGTTCCGGGCGCATCCTCCCGCCCCGGCACCTTCGATACGACCAGCCTTGCCTTCAACGCGAAGACGTTCAACAGCATCCTCGATCCGGTCAGGATTCCGAGCCTGCGCGGCGCCCGCTTCCTCGCCCCCTACGGACATGACGGGCGCATCACCTCGCTGCGCGACTTCGTCTATAATGTCATCGTCAATGAATTTTCCGGTCCGAAGCCGCGCGACGAGGTTCTCGACGGCCTCGTCGCCTATATCAACGATATCGATTTTCTCCCCAATCCGAAGATTGCACCCGGCGGCAGGCTTGCCGCGCAGGCGAGCCTGGCCGAGCGCCGCGGCGAGGCGCTGTTCTTCAAGCCGTTCCCGAAGCAGGCCGAGCTGAGCTGCGCCGGTTGTCATGTTCCGGGTGGTACCTTCAACGACCAGATGCGCCACGACGTCGGATCCGGTGGACTGGTCAAGACCCCGACTTTGCTGAACGCCAACTTCAACGCCCCGTATTTCCACGATGGCCGCTACGACAGCTATGAACAGGTGGTCGATCATTTCGATCGTGTGTTCGACCTCGAACTGTCGACCCAGGACACCCAGGACCTCGTGGCCTATCTGAATGCGGTCGGCGACGGCGAACGCCCGTTCGATAAGGACGGCGTCATGCTCCGGATGAAAGAGGTGCTCGAGCTCTCGAGCGTCCTCGAGGTCGCGATCCCGGCTGCCGACACCGCGGTGGTGTCACTGGCCGTGACCGGGGTCGGGGCCGAGCTGCGCGAACTGACCGAGCGCATCCCGGACATCAGGAACACCGCGATCGGTGGCAAGGACGAGCGGCTGGCGGCGCGCGCGATCCTGAAGGACCTCGTTCTCACCCTGCGCCGCATCGATCTCGACGTCGCCGCCGGCCGTGTCGACGATGCGATGGCCGAATATCGCAACTTTGCGCAGCTGGTGCACTTCGACGTACCCGTCGCCCTGAAAAAGGCCGAACCCTGGTCGCTGTTCAACAGCAACGTGCATCAGTCGCACTACACCGCGCTCGGCCGGATCCTGCCGGTAACAAGCCAGCAGTCGCAATAACGGACGGCGTGCTCACTCCGAAGCCGGCGGCTCAACCCATACGTCGCTCTGCTGGATCCGACGGATCAGCGCTTGCGGGTCGAACTTGCGCAAGCCTGCGGGGATTTCAAACGTTTGCGCCGGCTGCGGCTCGTCGCGGATGTGATCGGCAGCGATCACCGTCCCGTCCGCGGTCTTGATCCGTACCGGAAATCTGCGCGCGCGGTCGATCCAGCCGACAAAGCTCAAGCCGAATGGCGCGGCGATTCGAAAGACGTCGGTATCGTGCCCCGCGATCCTTTCCACTCCATCGCGCTCGCAGTGCCACGTCGCGAGGTCGATCGGCGCGGACAGCTGCGCCATCGCCAGCCATTGCCGGCAGGGATCATCCGGATCGACCGGAATGAACATCCGGGTGAGCGGGCTCGATTGCCGCGCGTCCATGTAAGCCCGTGCCGCCGGACGGACGAAATAGGCCGCGGGCTTGCCCGTATCAATCAGGAAGAAGCCGTCGGGCAGCGCGCTTGTCTCGATCCGTGCTTTTCCGCCGGAGACCCGCAAGGCTCCCATGGCGGTTGCCGTGTCGTCCTTGTTCGCGACGAGGTCGGCGGAAAACTGCTGTGCCACGGCCGGAATCGCCGCGCCGGCCAAGATGGCGACGGCAAGCAGGCTGGCCGCGACGCCGCTGCTGATCGCGCACGTCTTCTTATTGCGTTTCATCGCGTGTCTCCGGTCGATCAGGTGGCGGGCGGGTAGAACAGGACGACGCCGATCGAACCATGGGTTCGATCGGCGCCGCCTCTGGATGGAGTCAAGACTTCTCCGTGGGTGAGAGCTTGATCACTCGGTGTAGGACAACGTGACCGGCTTGCTGAAGTCGAACGCGTCGAACAGGTCAGACAATGCCGGGCTGTTGGTCGGGACGTACTCGTTGTTCTTCGAGTAGGTCGGGTTCGGCAGGTTGTCGCGGCTGCGGTTCGTGAGCGGCTGGAGAGCCCAGTTGCGTTCGATGAACTTCAGCAGCGAAACGTGGTCGGCGTAGTTGTGGTTGACCTTGCCGCCCGTCGAATAGGGCGAAAGGATCAGGGTCGGAATGCGCGGTCCGTCGCCGAAGAAGTCGATGGACTGCTGGTAGCCGGAGTCCCAATAGCCGCCGGCCTCGTCCCAGGTGATGAAGACAGCGGTTTCAGCCTTCAGCTCCGGATTGTTGTCCAGCGAGTTGAGCACGTTCAGGACATAGGCCTCGAACAGATCAACCTTCGAGCTCTGCGGATGACCGTCGAGCAGGCCGTCCGGCTTGCCGAACGACACCGCAGGCAGCGTGTTGTTCTGGATCGCCGTGATCAGATCGGCAGTGTCCTTCATGTGAGCCTGACGCACGGCCGGGTTGGCCATGATCGAGGTCGCATACTGGAACGGATTGCAGATCTGGCAGTAGGCAACACCGAGCGCGTGCGCCGGATCGGCGACCGCAGCGGCGCTGAGGTTGGGGTTCGACGGATTGGCGGCAACCGCGGCGTTGGAAAGCGCCACGGCGTCGTTGAACGCGCCGCCGTAGAACGCCCAGGAGATGTTCTTCTCCATGAGCGCATCGCCGATCGTGCGAACCGACGACGGCGGCACGTTGTTGCCACCCGACAGCGCGCCGTTCGGCAGATAGCCCGGGTTGACGTTGTTGAGCATGTAGTAGTGGTTGGGCTTGCAGTTCGGCTCCGCCGCGTACGGCAGATTGTTGAGGTAGGTCACGATCGGCTTGACGCCGGGCTGGAAGACATCAGAGCAATTGCTCCAATTGCCATCGACGGTGTAGCGGTTGACCGAACCCGCGACCGGATTCGGATTGGCGATCAGGTTGGCCGGCGGCGTCACTGGATTGCCCTTGCCGTCGCTCCAGAAGGCCGCGTCACCGGTACCGAGCATGAAGTGGTTCGCGCCGGTGCCGCCGTGGAACGACTGGTGGAAGTTGTCGCTCAGGGTGAAGCGGTCGGCCAGCATCTTCAGGACCGGAGCCTGACCCTGCTGGGCGTTGTAGTAGCCCATCGAGTTGGCCATGCTCTTGTTGGACGCCGAATAGGTCGCCATCACGAACGGGAACAAATCGTTCAGGCAGCCCGAATTGTTCTTCTTGGTAGCGTTGGCGGCGCTGCAGTCTTCCTGCTGCCAATCCTGATAGAAGCGATGCGTCGAGTCGCCGGTATAGTCGTCGTCGCTGATCTGCTCACCCTGCAACGGGAACGGTCCGTTGAGGCCGCCGGCGCCGGGAACGCGGGTATCAAGCACGCCAGTCGGCAGGCCGCTGAAACCGGTGGTGAGGATGTCGAGATCGGCCGGATCCATGTCTTTCTCGACGCTGGCTTCGGCGATCGTGTGGAACGGAGGCGCGGTTTCGCTCTGCGCGGTCGGCGTGCCGTTGGTGTTCGGCTGCGGCATCAGGTTGGTCGCGTTGTAGGGCGACTTCGCGATGGTCGGCGCGCCGATATAGTACAAGGGCTGGCCCGCGACCGAGGACTGCTGCGCTTGCGCAAAGCTCGGTCCCGGCGTTCCATCCTCGTTGACGATGCCTTTCGACAACAGGTTGGAGATGGTCTGGCCCTTGCCCTTCGGCTTGTAGATGCCGAAGGTGTGATCGAGGCCGCGGTTCTCACCGATCAGGATGATGACGTGCTTGATCGGCGACGCGGTCTTCACGCCGTGATCGCCGTCACCATGATGGCCATGGTTCTCATGCTTCGCACGATCGCCCTCTTCGTGCGCCTGGTGATTGTGATGCGGACGCTTGTCCCAATCACTGCGGCCGCCCGGATAGTGAGCGGCATATGCGGCTGTTGCGACGAGCACCGTTGACGCGATGCAGAGCGCGGTGCTGGTTCGCCAGTGCTTTTTGTAATTCAAACTCATTGTCGACCTCAGGGTGTTTGCGGTTAGCAACACACACTGCTTAGTGCGACAATATGACGCATGGTTTTCGCTTACATGAAAGCGCGCAAGAAATTTCGAAACGTTCAAATATTTTCTGAGGAGACATCTGCCGCCGTGCGGTGCATCTCCACGATTCAACCATGCAACCAATGATCGAAAATTGATCACGCATCCGCGCCGCAGCGCGGATCGCAAAATCACTTCAATACAACGCAATCAATGCGAAAGGTGCTTGGAGCGCATCACCTGGCGAAGCGCAGCATAATGCTGGTCATGCACGCCTTGATTGAATAGCGACCATGGCTCGGCGCTGGCCAATAGCGCGGGCACTGCAGCAGCCATCAGATTGCGATAATTCCTGAACTCGGTTGCGGCATCCGCGTTGCGCCCCGCCGCAACCGCCATCTCGATTCGCCGCAGCGTGAGCACGAGTTCCTTGAGGCCGTTGCGCGCAAGCACGCGCTGCTGCTCGCCGCCCGAGACGCTGGTGTTCTTGCGATCGGGATATTGCTCGGTCAACTCGCGCAACTCGCGGCCGATCGTATCGACCGCCAGCGCGACGATGTCCTTGTCACCGGCCGGAATCGCGGTCGCGAGCACCGTCGAGAAATCGTTGATCTCCTTCAGCGTTGCACCGGCGCCGTCGCGTTCATAAGGCTGCACGCCATCGCCGACCGCCGTGAGATAGGCAACGAGGTCGTCCTTGTCCTGCGCCGAGAGGTCCAGCTGAAAGGTCCGGTCGAAATGGTCGACAACCTGGTTGTAATTGTCGAAGCGGCCGTCGTGAAAGTACGGTGCGTTGAAGTCGGCGTTGCGCAGCGTCGGCGTCTTGAACAGGCCGCCGGAACCTACGTCGTGCTGCTGGTGATCGACAAAGCCGGACGACGGAACGTGGCATCCCGCGCAGCTCAATGATGGATCGTGCGGGAACGGCTTCGCGAACAGCGCTTCGCCGCGGCGCTCCGCGTCACTGATCTTGCCGGCCAGCCGTCCGGCGGGACCAAGGCTCGGATTGGGCAGGAAGTCGATGTCGTGAATATACGCCACGATCGCATCGAGCGTTGCCGGCGACGGCTCGGGACCTGCGAACTCGTTGGTGATGACATTGTGGACGAAGTCGCGCAGCGAGGCGAAGCGGCCGTCAGCGCCGTAGGGCGCAAGATAACGGGCGCCGCGCAGGCTCGGGATGCGTACGGGATCGAACGCCAGATTGTTGGCCTTCGGATTGAACAGCGGACCGGTGGTGTCGAACGTGCCGGGCCGGCTCGACATCTTCGGCATGAAGAATTTGGCGTTGTTCGCGCCATTGACATGGCAGGTGCCGCAGCTCACGCCGGCCTGCCGCGCCACGTCACCGAGCAGCCCCGGCGAATTGAACGCGAGATCGCCGAGATTCACCAGATAGGACTTGGCTCCGGTCCGCTCGGACTGGAACACCTCGCGCGGCTTGTCGAGCGCATCCTCGTTCAGCTCGGTCGCGACAGGCAGCACGGTCTTGTCACCGTCGACCGGAAACGCCACCGCACGCCCGAACAGTGCCAGGGCGATCACACCGGAGAGCAGCGCAGCCAGACGCAGGTGAAGCGATGTCATCGCGCCTGGGCCTCCAGGGTCGGCCGCTGCAGCCCGAGCTTTGCCGAGGCGCTCTGCAGCGCAACCACCAGTTCCTCGCTGGTCTGGCGCAGTTCGGCAATGTTGACATGCGGCAGGTCGGGCGTGGCGACGATCGCTTCGAGCTGTTCGATCCGGTTGGTCACCATCTCGTCGAGCTTGCCGTCGACCGTGTTGAGCGCGGCCGAGAAGATCGTGTGGTAAGCGAAGTCGATGCCGGCGATGTTGTTGCGCATGTCGTCCAGCGAGGTGCCGCTGATGCGCGACTCGCCGCCATCGGCCTTGCTCTCTCCGACTTCGTAAGCGAGCCGCACCGTGCCATCCAGAAGGCCCTGCGGCGTCAGCTTGATCTCCTTGAGCTTGCCGTGGAGATCGTTCAGATGCTCGACAAGGCCAGTCGCATCGGTGGCAACGTCGGTGCTGGCAGCTCCGAACAGTTTCGCCTCGATGGCGTGGAACCCGCTGTCCGCGTTGGGCCAGGCGTCGATCTGCGCGTCGAGCTCAGGCACGAAGCCTGCGGTGAACACCTCCGAGCGCTCCCAGCCGGCGCGCGCCGACAGCCAGGCCTTCTTCGCTCCAGGCAAATCCGCCGCCGCGGCGCGCTCGCGCAGCGCACGCGCGCCTGTCAGCGCACTGGCGACGCCCTCGATCAAATATGGCCGGTAGCGCTCGGCGCCCTCCTCGAGAGCGCCGGCATTCGCGGCGCGCACGCCTGCGAACGCTGCCAGCAAAGCAAGGCACGCCGCCACTTGCATCTTGTGCATAGTCAACCCACTCGTCTGCCACGAAGGGCTCGCGGCATGTAGCGGGGCGAACTATTGTCGGTATCCTATGCGGATTTGTGACAGCGCAGACTTTTTGTCGCATCTTTTCTGCTTCGCGATCGTCGATGACGATCACAATTTTGCAAACTCGTTCGCGCTGCTGCAGACGGATTGAAATTGGACTGTTCAACGCGCGTGAGTTGTTGCAACACAACGTCCGCACCTGTCACACTTGTCCGTCGCCATGCAGATTGATCGCGAAGCCCTTTATCTTATCGGATCTTACGGCGCGCTTTGCATGCTTTGCTGCGCGGTCGCGCTGATCGATCTTCGCCACGGCATCATCCCCAATTGGCTGAACCTTGCGATCGCGGCGCTCGGTCTCGCCAACGTCGTCGTCACCGAAGGCACGATGGCCGCCTTCACCGCCATGGGAATCGCAGTCATGGTCGGCATCCTGTTCCTGCTATTGCAGCGTGGTTACTTCGCCTTGCGGCAAGTCGACGGATTGGGACTTGGCGACGTCAAGTTTCTTGCCGCCGCGGCGATCTGGGTCGGCGCGACAGGCATTCCTACCTTGCTGCTGATCGCGGCACTCGCGGCGCTCGGTGTTGCCGGCGGCCTGCAACTCGCAGGTCACGAGATGAAGCGCCAGACCTCGATCCCGTTCGGCCCGTTTCTGGCGCTCGGGCTTCTCGTGACGCCGGCCCTTCAGAGCTGGCTCGCGTTGAACTAGCATCTCGGTCCGACGCGCGGTCACATCTGGCGCCGCGCGGCCAAGGGCTTCCTCTCCGTGCTGACCGGAACCAGGCGGACATCGCCGCTCTCGTCGCCGCCGGGCTGGGGCAATGTGAGCACCGCCCCCTGATCGTCCTTCTGCATCGTGACTTCGCGGCCATTGATGGACCGCAGCTTCCATCCCTGGAAGTCGTCGCCGAGCTTCAGCCGCAGCGCCGTCTTGGTCGATTGATCGAGAAAGATCCCGAAGCTCTCGTCATCTCCCGCGATCGTGCCGACCAGCGACAGCGGCGGCGGCTCGATCGCGACCTTGCGCGGCGGCGGCGGCGCCGGCTTGCTGACCTCCGGTTCCGCAACGACGGCAGGCGGCGGTCGCCGCGACGGCGAGAACACCGGCCGGTCGCGCGTGTTGGACAGCGTCTTGAGCGGGATGCCCCACAACGGATTTGCACTGAGCGGCCGGGGCGTCGGTGCCGGCGACGGGGCCACCCGGACCGACGTCACCGGTTCGGACGGTGGCGGTGAACTCAGCACCGGTCCGCCGAGGCGAGTATCGTCGAGCATCCCTGCGTCCAATGCATCGCCGGATGGGGCAGGCACCGCAGCCGGCGCCGAATAGGCCGATACCGCCAACAGCACGATGGTCGCTGCGAAGCGTCGCATCATTTGGCTCCTCGCCATTGTCCGGAGACGCCGAGCAGCACGCGCAGCTTGCCGGGATCGGCGCCCTTGGCGGCCTCGTCGGCGACGGGTTGCACGACCAGCTGGTCGATGAACAGGAACGGCATGCCGGCTTCCAGATCGTAGAGCACCTGCTGCAATTGCGCCTGCTCGATCTCGCTGCTCGCGACCATGCTGATGAAGCCGGCCTTGGCCGGCACGTTGGGAACGTCGAGCTGCGTCGACAGCACGTTGCCGCCGGCCTTGATCACCGCGCCCGACACGCGTTGCAGCAAGGTGGCGCCGGCCACCGTGACGGTTGCGCCCTCGAGATAGGCCGAGCCGGTCGGCATGGCGGGTTGACCGGGCGCGGTATTCGCCCTGGATCGCCCCTCCAGTTGCTCCAGCATTCCGGCCGCTGCCGCGACATCGCCGCGCAGGCCGATGATGTCCGAGAGCGAGGAGATGACGACAAAGAGCAGCAGCACGAACAGGCCGAGATAGCTCGCGGTCGCGACCATTGGCGAGGTGCTGACAGCGGTCAGCGATCGGGATGCTGCGCTCATGAGCCGGACCCAAAATAAGCAGTGATGTTGGCCTCGACGTGGAACCGCTCGGCCGATTCATTTGCCGCGCGCGTCGTCGGCGCGAAGAACGTCGCGCGGGTGAATTGCGGCGACTGTTCCAGCAGCCGGATCAGGGACGGCGCATCCTGGGTCAGCCCCACCACCTGCACCTTGTTGCCCTCGATGCGAAGTTCCGTCACATAGGTCGTGTCGGGCAGCACGCGCGAGACCGCTTCCAGGACCATGACGCTCGACGGCGTCGTCTGCTTGCGCTTGGCCAGCAGGCCGAGCCCGGACGAGTCGCCATTGGCATCGAGACGCAGCGCGGCGCGGCGCTGCGCGATCCGGTGTTGCAGGTCGTCCTGCTCGGATTGCAGCCACCCGCCGAGATAGATGTTCAGCAGCAGCGAGACCGCGGCCGCGGCCGCCGTCGAGACCAGGCTGACGCGCAACAGACGCGGAACCGAGGGCCCGGCAAGGCCGCGCAGCGACTTGTCGAGCAGCGTCACCTGCTGCGCGGCGCCGTCGCCGCCAACCGCCGGCGCGAAGACCGCGACGGAGGCGGCGCCGAGCATCCTCGCCATCCGGATCAACGGATCGACCTTCGTCGCCGCGGTCGCGCCGAACGCGACTTCGATGCGGTCATTGGCGATCGGCTGCGGCGAACTCCAGCCAAAGACAGCATCGGCGGCGCTCCATGGTGTCAGCCTGTCGACCTGCGCGCGGATCATGCCGTCGAGAAAGTCGCCTGCCTGGCTCGGGAAATCGAGCACGCGACTGACGATTTGATCCGATCGCAAACGCACCTCGATGCGGCTGCCGTCGAACGCGGTCTTCCACTCCGCCGGCAGCGGAGGCTGCGGCGCATCGTGATCGAGCCGGAACGAAACCGGCATCGAAGGCGAGCCATCGTTCGAGACCGCGAGGCGGGCGGTGAACGTGCCGTCGCCATTCTCGTCGAGCTCGATGCTGCGCCGGCGCATGAACCTGCCGGCGACGCCGTCGACGGTGGTCGCGACCGCGCCGATCCATTGCTCGAACCATTGCCGTGCTTCGGCAAGCATTGCCATCATCCTCTCTTGCGCAGCAGAACCGGGTTTCGCGGCTCGACGTCGTTTTGCCAGGACAAGACCCGATAAGGCTCGACCTTGTCGCCGAGTGCGATCACCGCCTCGGACGTGGTACGGTGACCGTTGCGGAAGCGGATCGAGATTGCGATCCGGTAGCACGGGCTCTGCGCCGTCGATGCCGCGCTCTGCTGGCTTGGGGCCTGCGTTCCGGCAGCGATTCCGTTCGGCGAAGCCGGGCGCGCCCCGAAGCCGTCCTGGTCCTTCCCCGACGCCTTATCGACGGCGAGAGCGACTTCCGGCGCGGCGATGGTCGGATCAACATCCGGACCGCCGTTGAACACCGTCACGAACGGCAACACGCGATCGACAAACGCTTCGGGGATGCCGGCGACCAGCGCCAGCTCGTTGATATGGGTGAACAGCCCCTGCCGCGGCGAATAGCCAAGCGCGTTGTAGCGCGCCGCCTCCACATTCTCGCTGCCCGGCGCGGGCCGGGTTCGCCAGCCGACGATCCGGTCGGCATACTCGGCGGCGGCGTCCTTGCGGGCACCGAGCACGACGAACAGGCCGATCAGCATCTCCTTCGATGCATAATTCAGATCAAGGCGGCCGGCCTCCGACGTGAAGGTGACATCGACGCTGGCATCGTCCAGCCCGAAATGAAACGCCCCGTACTGTGGTCTCGTCTTCTCGTCCGTCAGCGTCAGCTGATAGGCGGTGAGCTCGAGTCCGGCCGACACCAGCGCCTCGGTCTGCAACGACAGGTCGCTGGCCGCCAGCGCGCGCGCCGACGCGGCCAGATAGGCCGAGAAGATGATCGCCAGCGACGACAGCGCCAGCAGGATCCAGAGCACCGCAACGATGACGAAACCGCGATTGGCCGGCGATCGGCCGATCTTGCCGGACGCGCCCATCACGTCTTCCCCAGGTCAGTGGCACTGCCGGAACTCTGCTTGTCGCCGCAATTGCCGTCCGGCTTGGTGCAGTCGCTCGGAATCTGGACATGGACCGGCGCGATGGTCGAAACCGACAGGACGCGCTGGCTCGCCGCATCGCGCACGGTCAGCCGGATCATCGCCGGCAGTCTGTCGGCGTCCTTCCACGCGCTCTTCCAGGCCCGGTCAGCACCGGCATAGGCGAACGACAGCCGATAGGGCGCGCGCAGCAGCACCACCGGGCTGCCGAGATGGACCTGTTCCGACAGCGACACCCCGTCAGCCAGCGGCGTGAACCGCGTCTGCGTGCGAACCGTGACGAACTCGCCGCGATCGCGCGTCTCGCCAAGGCGCACCACGTCGAGCCCCGGCCCGGCATTCGGTCCCACCGACGTTCGCACGAACGTCACGGACAACTCCGATCCGTCGAACAGCGGCTTGTGGCTGTCGCGGTTGGCGGCAACGAACTCCGCGGCCGCAAGATCGGCGCCGATCCGCTCCAGCGCGATCCCGATCAATTCGCTGCGCTGGATCCGGTCGAGGCCCCTGTTCCAGCTCGGCAGCCACTGCGCCGTGATGCTGGCGAGCGCCGACAGCAACAGCCCCATCAGCGCCAGCGCGACGATGGTCTCGATCAGCGTGAAGCCGCGCTCGCCCGTTCGCTGGTCTGCCCATGCCCGGGTCATTCCGACGCCCTCGGCATCAGGCGCACGGTGCGAATGTCGGACAGCGCACCGCCCGGAGATTTGACGCGAATCCGCACCAGCTCCGGAGCCCAGGGCACATTGCCCTCGGGCACCTTCCAGTCGCCACCGAGCGGACTGACATCAATCGTCCAGCGGTAGCCCTCCGCCTGCCCCGTCGAGGTGCCCGACTGCAATTCCGCGCGGGGCGGGATGCCGACCGTCATCAAGGTGCGCACCGCCTGCATCAGCGCCACGTGCTGCTCCAGCGCTCGCACGCCGCGCGTCTTGACGCCCATGACGGCGCCGATCGCAACGATCGAGACAGCCACCAGCGCCAGTGCCACCAGCACCTCGATGATGGTGAACCCCGCATCAGCGCGGTCAGTTGGCGGCGACGTCGCGAGCAACGATTTCAACCCTTCCGGTAAGCCAGTTGACGCGGACCTCATATCCCGCATCGAGCCGCGTCAGCGCGATGGAGCCGCCGCAGGACCCGCCATTGGCGAAGAAGCGGATGGTCGACAGTGCGGCGCGGCGCTGACAGCTCTGCGGCAGCACGGCATCGAACCGCACGTCTTCGGGGATCCGCACCGTCATGCGCGATGCGCCGGAGTGGATCACCCGGCTCGGCGCATCGACCAGCGTCGCAACACTGGTGCTGCGCTCGATGGCGGCATTCCGATCGGCCTTCAGCAGCGTCGCGGTCTGCAACGCATAGGCCTGCAGGCGCGATCGCGAGGTCTGGTGCGGAATGAACGGAAGCAGCACGGCCGCCAGCAGCGCGATGATGGCGAGCACGCACACCATCTCGAGCAGGGTGAAACCGCGCTGCGTCGCGTCACTCATGCTTGCCATGCATCCTTACTGGTCGTTGTTGGCGGCGGTGGTCTTCTCGAGCGAGATATCGGCCGAGGTGCCGCTGCCGCCCTCCTGACCATCGGAGCCGTAGGAGACGATGTCATACGGTCCGTGCTCGCCGGGCGAGCGATAGAGATAAGGATGGTTCCAGGGATCGTTCGGCACGTTGCCGCCCTTCAGATACGGGCCATTCCAGGCCGCGACCCCCGGCGTGCGCCGGACCAGCGCGGCAAGCCCCTCAGCCGTGGACGGGAAGCGTCCGGCGTCGAGATAGAACAGGTCGAGCGCGCTGGAGAAGCTCTGCAACTGAATGCGCGCGGTCTTGACCTTGGATTCGCTGAGATAGTTGAGCACGCGCGGGCCGATCAGCCCCATGATCAGGCCGATGATCGCGATCACCACCAGCATCTCGACCAGCGTGAAGCCCTCCTGCCCCGAACGCCTCTGGCTTTGCGACGGCGTGCGAGCGCGTTCCACTCGCGTGGCGAATGCCTTTATGATGGTGTTGCGCGATATCATGGCCGATGACCCCTGCTCTAACCGACAAGCTGCGTGACCGAGAGCAGCGCCGTCATGACCGACACGATCAGTCCACCGACGACGGTGCTGATCGTGATGATCGCCAGCGGACCGACGATGCCGACGACCCGGTCCAGGCTGCGCTGCAATTTTGCTTCGTAGAATTCCGCGACCCGCCCGGCCAGCACCGGCAGCTGCCCGGTCTCTTCACCGAGCCGCAGCATGCGGACCGCCATCGGCGGCAGGCTGTCCGCCACGGCGAGTGCTTCCGACAATTTGCCGCCATGGCGGACGCGGTCGGCGGCGGCGGTCCAGTTCGCCTCGCTTCCGGTCACTGACATGATGTCAACCAGGATGCGCAACGCGGCGGTGAGGTTGACGCCGCTGCCGAGCAGGACGCCGAGATTGCGGCAGAACAGGCTGGCGCGATAGAACTGGAAGGCGCTGCTGATGCCCGGCACGCGCGAGATGGCGTTGACCAGCGCGGCGCGGACGCGCGCCTGCCGCAGCAGCCACCATGCGAGCGCAATCGTCGCCGCGCTGATCAGGCTTGCCGCAGTGGCATTGGCGCGCAGGAAATCCGATACCGCAATGAAGCTGGCGAGCGCGGTGTCCGACTTGCCGCCGAAATCGCCGAGCACGGTCGAGAATTGCGGCAGCACGAACAGCAGGAAGAACAGCATCACACCGGACGCCGCGACCAGCACGAAGGCCGGATATTGCATGGCGTCGGTCAGCTTGCGCCGCATCTGCTCGGAACGCGCGCGCTCGGTGCCCAGCATCTCCAGCACGGAATCGAGCGTGCCGGAGATTTCTCCCACCCGGACTAGGGCGATGTACATCGGCTGGAACAGGGTTGGATGATCGGCGACCGCGTCGGCAAAGCTCTCGCCGGTGAGCAGGGCGGCGCGAATTTTCGCCACCACCGGACGCATTCGGCCGACATCGGCGTCGCCGGACAGCAGTTCCAAGGCATCGTCGAGCCGCGCACCGGCCTTGAGCAGCAGCGCGAGATCGCGCGTGAACGTGGTGACCTCGGCCGCGCTGGGCCCGCCGAACAGGCTGCGGCCGCCGGCGGCGCCGGACGCGCGCTTGTCCTCGGTGGTTTCGATCGGCAGCAGCTTGAGATATTCGATCCGCCGCGCCACCTCGGCCGCCGTCGGGGCGGAGATCGTACCGTTCACGATCTCGCCGGCCTGGGTCAGGGCGCGATAGCGATAATTCGGCACAGCGTCACCGCACCGTTGCGACGCGGAGGATCTCGGCGGGCGAGGTCAATCCGGCGCGGCATTTCGCGACCCCGTCATCGAGCATCGTGGTCATGCCCGAGCGGATCGCCATCGTATCGATCTTCAGCCCGTCGGTTCGCTCCCCGATCAGTTCGCGCAGTTCATTGGACAGTTCGAGCAGTTCGAACACGCCGAGGCGGCCGCGATAGCCGGTCCCGCCGCAGCGCTCGCAGCCGCATGGCTCCTGAATGATCTCGTCGGCCTTGAAGCCGAGCGCGGCAAGCCGGGGATCCTCGGCGAAATCGGCTGTTGCCAGCGGCCGCGCCGTCTTGCAGCGTTCGCAGAGTTGCCGGACCAGACGCTGTGCGATCACGCCGCGCAGCACCGAACGCAACAGATAGCCTTCGACCCCAAGGTCGAGCAGACGCGGCACCGCGGCAGCCGCGGTCTCGGTGTGCAGCGTCGTCAGCACCAGATGCCCGGTCAGCGCCGCATGCACCGCGACATGCGCGGTCTCCGAATCGCGGATTTCGCCGACCATGATCACATCCGGGTCCTGGCGAACGAAGGACCGCAGCGCGGTGGCGAAGGTCAGGCCGATCGCGGGCTTGATCTGGGACTGGTTGACGCCGGGAAGCTCGTATTCGACCGGATCCTCGATGGTCAGGATCTTGCGGCTCGGCTCATTGAGGATCGACAGGATCGTCGCCAGCGTCGTGGTCTTGCCGCTGCCGGTCGGTCCCGTGATCACGACCATGCCGTGCGGCAGCTTCAAGAGCCGCCGCAGCTTGGCTTCGTCAGGCTCGGAGAACCCGAGCTTTTCGACCACGAGCAGGCCGCGATCCTTGGGCAGGATGCGGATGACACAGGATTCGCCGTGCTGCGTCGGCATGATCGCGACGCGGATATCGATGTCGGTGCGACCGGCCCGCAGCCGCGCCGCGCCGTCCTGCGGCAGGCGGCGTTCGGCGATGTTGAGGTTGGCGATGATCTTGATGCGGGAGACCACCGCCTGTGGCAGCACGCCCGACAGCGCGGCGACCGGCCGGAGCAGACCATCGATCCGCAAGCGCACCATCAGGCCGGCGGAAAACGGCTCGATATGGATGTCGCTGGCGCGAAGCTCGACCGCCTTCTCGATGAGATCGTTGACCGCGCGCACCACCGGCGCGCCGCTGGCGAGATCGCGCAGACTCTCGATGTCGTCTTCCCGGGGCAACGCTGCCGCGCTATCGGCGGCCTCGGCCTCTTCAGTGCTGGACGAGTTGTTCAGCGCGATGGCGACGTCTTCCGACGAAGCCACCTTCACATGGATGCCGGCGCCAAGCACGATCTGTGCCGCCCGCAGCGTCGCCTGATCGGTCGGGTCGACGACGGCGAGCACCGTGGTCCCGTCGACCGCGCGGCACGGATAGACCATGGTCTCGCGCAGGAAGCGCGGCGAGAACGACCCGACCAGCGGTTCGGCCGACGTCATCTCCTGAAGCGTCAGCCGGCCGAGCGCAAAGAAGCGCGCGGCTTCGTCGGCGAATTCGGTCGGGGAGAGGCTGGTGACCTCCCACAGCTTCAATTGCCTGACATCGGCGCCCTGCCCGGTCCGCTCAGCCGGTCCATCGCTCGGCGCCAGGTGATTGTTCTGACGCAGATAATCCACGAACCGAACGGACAGGTCGTTGGCCATTCTCGATATCCCGCCACACTATCCCGGATCAGTTCGTGCCAAGTGCCGCTGCGTGCCGTCGCGTTCGGCTCCCGGCAATTGTGCGGTTATCGATCCGAAGTGTGACAGCTGTGCGAAGTCACATCCTTCGTCGCGCTCAAGAAACTTTGAGGGTGGCATCGCGGACACAAGCAGCGCGCCGGCTGCACAGTTTAGGTGCGATGCGATGGGCAGGTCGCGAACGACAATCATGTAACCAATTTATTTCTGTCATGTTCGATCGCTAAGAGTCCCTCCGGGGCAGGACCGATCGTCGCAAGCAATCGAAATTTCAGTTAGTCAAAGCGAAGGGCCTTCATGCAACGCGTAGGCACAGTGGGCCGCTGCCCGACGATCCGTGGCGGCCTCGCAGCCATTTTTGCCTTGACGTCATTGGGGCTGTTGGCGTCCTGCAATTCCGCGACGGTCGGCGAGAGCGTGGACGCATCCCAACTCGACGTCACCGACAAGGTGCGCTCGCTGGACCTGGCGCAGCGCCAGCCGCAACCGGCGAACGCACTGGCGGCGACGGGCGGCAGCGAGAGCGGCAGCGTCCGCGCGGCGATGTATGACGGAAGCGAAGTGACGGCGGTCGCGGACGCGCGGCCTCAGCCGGCGTCGAACGGCAATGGCTTCGATCTGAATTTCGAGAGCACGCCGGTGGCGACCGTCGCCAAGGTGGTGCTCGGCGACATCCTGCATGTCGGCTACACCATCGACCCGCGGGTGCAGGGCACGGTCAGCCTGGTCTCGGTCCGCCCGGTGCCGAAGTCCGACATGGTGTTCGTGCTTGAAAACGCACTCCGCCTGAGCGGCGTCGTGCTGCTCAAGGATACGGCAGGCTATCGCCTGACGCCGCTCGGCGACGCCGTCGGCGGCGGCCGCGTCGATGCTGCGGCGGCCAATCCCGAACCCGGATTCGGCATCTCGGTGGTCCCCCTGCAATATGTGTCGGCGCAGACCCTCATGAAGCTGACCGACAGCTTCGCCACCAGGGCGGGCGCGATCCGCGCTGACACGACACGCAACCTGCTGCTGATCCAGGGCACCGGCGCCGAGCGCCGCACCGCGGTCGATACCGTGCTCAGTTTCGACGTCGACTGGATGCGCGGCCAATCCGTCGGCATCTTCCCGATCTCGAGCGGCTCGCCCGCGCCTGTCATTGCCGAGCTGGAGAAGATCGTCGATTCCGGCGAGAACGGCCTCAGCCAGAATGTCATCAAGTTCATGCCGATCGCGCGCCTGAACGCGGTGCTGGTGGTGACCAAGAAGCCCGACATGCTGCACACGGCCGCGACCTGGATCAAGCGCCTCGACCGCAACGACACGGCGCGCACCTCGGTCCATGTCTACCGCGTCAAATACGGCGATGCGCGCCAGATCGCGCGGGTCCTGACCGACATGTTCCTTGGCGGATCGTCCGGCAACCTGCTCGACAGCGCCGACAGCCAGCTCGCGCCCGGCTCCGGCACCTCGTCGACCTCAAGCGTCGCCGACCGTCTGTCGCTCAACAACAACAACGGGGCGAATTCAGGCATGAGCGGCTTCGCATCCCGCGGCACGTCGGGGACAGGTGCAACAGGCCTGGGCCAGGGATTTGGCGCCGGCGGGCAAGCGAACAATCCCAACAATCCGGGCCAGGGCAACAATGCCGCGCTGGATGCCGGACGCGGCGCCGGCGGCGGCAACGGCCAGCCCGTCATGCAGGACGTCCGGATCACGCCCGATGTCGTCAACAACAATCTGTTGATCTATGCCGACCAGGCCAACTACCGCATCATCGAGGCGACTCTGCTGCAGATCGACGAGCCGCAGCTCCAGGTCGCGATCGACGCGACGATCGCCGAGGTCACGCTCAACAACACCCTGTCCTATGGCGTGCAGACCTATCTCACCAGCCAGAATCTCGGCCTGAAGCCGAACACCGGCTCGATCCTCGGAACCCAGGCCACTTCCGCGCCCGCGACCACCACGGACGCAACCACCGGCGCGGTCTCGGTCGCGGGATCGCTCACCAATGCCTTCATCAACCAGAGCTTCCCGGGCTTCAACTTCCTGATCGGAAATGCGACGCAGCCGAGCCTGATCCTGGATGCGCTGCATGCCGTCACCAGCGTCAAGGTGCTGTCCAATCCCTCGCTGGTCGTGATCAACAACCAGGTCGCGACCCTGCAGGTCGGCGACGTCGTCCCGGTCTCGACCGGCAGCGCGACGGTGTTGACCACGAGTAACACGGTGGTCAACACCATCGACTATCGCAACACCGGCATCATCCTGAAGGTCTCGCCCCGCGTCAGCGTGAACGGCACCGTGCGGCTCGACGTCGAGCAGGAGATCAGCAATGTTCCCCAAAGCAGCGGCAGCACGGTCAACCTGACGCCGACGGTCTCGGAACGGCGGGTCAAGAGCCAGATCTCGGTCGCCAACGGTCAGACAGTGCTGCTGGCCGGCCTGATCAGCGAACAGCAGAGCGGCGCCCGCAATGCGCTTCCGGTGCTCGACCAGATTCCGGGCCTCGGTGACGCCTTCGGGCATCAGAGCAACGGCACCCAGCGCACCGAGCTGATCATCTTCATCCGCCCGCAGATCATCCGCAACGGTTCCGACGCCCAGACCGTGGCCGAGGAGCTTCGATCGAAATTGCGCGGCAGCATCGCCACGACATCGACCAATGCACCGATCACCACCAGTTATCACTGAGCCGGACAGCAGGATGCGCCGCGTTCTCACACGACGGACAGGCCTCTCGACCTCGCTTGCGGTCGTGCTTTGCGCGATGACCGCCTCTGTCGCGAGCGCCGACAGCGTGGCGCGCGGATCGTCCGCCTTCCATCGCGGCGACTATGTCCGGGCGGCCCGGGAGCTCGCGCCGGCCGCCGAGCACGGCAATGCGCGCGCCCTCGGCATGCTCGGCTTCTTGTACGAGCACGGCTTCGGCGTGCCGCAGGCCTACGCAGCCGCCGCCGACTGCTACTATCGCGGCGCCGTGCAGGGCGACCCGTTCGCGCAGGCCCAGCTCGGCCTGATGTACGACAAGGGTCACGGCGTTCCGACAGATTTCGTGCTGGCCTACAAATGGCTCAATCTGGCCGCGGCCCGCTCGAACGGGCGGCAGCGCGATGCCTATCTCCGGTTCCGCGATGCGGTCGCATCCAAGCTCTCGACCTATGAGATCATTGCCGGACAGCGGTTCGCACTGGAATGGGCACCCGATCAGCCGGCGCCGGACGTGCACCTGACCGTCAAGTAATCGCGGCTTACGGGGGTCTGCGCACGAGGCTCGCCGATACGCGCCTGCCTCTTACCTTCCGCCGCCGCAACCGGCGCCACCCGATCACGATCCCGCTGATCGAGATAATCGTACCAGCCGCCGATAGCAGCCACACCACGACGTCGCGCGCCGGCCAGATGCGCAGCAGCAGCGGGACATCGAGGCTGTGCAGCGCGTTGAACAGCCAGCGGTAGGACCGGCGGCTGTCGTCGCTGCGCTCGAGGATCTCGCCGGTGACGGGGGAGATGTGCAGCCAGGTGCGGGCGGGATCGTCGAAGCCGATCCGCAATACCGGAAGCTCGCGCGCCTGGTGCAGCGTGTACCAATAGGCGTCGGGTTCATCGAGCTGCCGCGCTGATGTCATCGCAGCGCCGGGCATTGCGTGTCGGGCGGCAGCGATGACCTCGTCGCGCGAGAGGGTCATCCGCGCACCGGTCACAGGATCGGCGATGCTGCGGCCGCCGTTGCCGTCGTCGAGCAACATTAACCGGTGTCCGCCGATCCAGACGAAGCGGGCCTCCACCGCGGGCATCGATGGCGACGACTGGAAGCCAGCGACGATGTCGGCCGTGTCATGGCCGCTATAGCCGATCGCAATCTCACGGGTGACGCCGCGCCCGGAAAACGCGCCGCCGGGGTTGAGCGACAGCCAGCCGCTGAACATCCAGGTGAGGACGAAGATGCCGCCGACCAGGCCGGCAATGTGATGCCAGGCCATCCAGCCGCGATAGGGCGAGACGGCGCCATCAGCGTAGCGGCGCATCAGCCGCAGGCGGAGGACGCCGATCCAGAAGCCGGTGACCGCGACGACAAGACAGACACCCGAGATCCACAGCACCGCATCCCGCCACAGCGGGCCGTCCTTGCGCAACACGGTCGGATAGATCCAGTGCGGGATCGAGCCGAGCCAATTCCAGATGCGCTCGCAACGCGTGGTGTCGAGCGCGATCTCGCCGGTGCGCGAGGAAACATAGAGCTCGGTGCCATCGGCGTCGCCGAGACCGATCAGATAGAGCGGCCGCAACGGATCGAAGCGCGACGTGACTGACCATTGGTCGCGCGTGATCGTTTCGATCAAGCGAGGCTGCAAGGCATGCGGATGATGAGCGGCAATGGCCAGCGCCTGGGCCGGCGTGATCCGGTCGATCACGCTGCCGTCGGTCGCCGAAATGGTGATCGTCCCTCCCTTCCAGCCGGTCACCCGATAGACGGGCGTGTCGTCCATCATCGAAAGCCGCAGGTCACGCGGATAACGCTCGACACCCGCGATCGCCATCGCGCGATCAGGCGTGACCCGCACCTTGCTCCAGGGAATGACAGGAAGCGCGGCGAGGCGCTCGCTGTCGGTAAGGCGCGGAAAGGCCACGTACATCATGACGAGGCCGGAGATGAACCACATCGCGAACAGGAGACACGTCGCAATGCCGATCCAGCGGTGGACGATATAGAGCCACCGCCGCCCGCGCCGGATCAGAGCGTTGCGCATGGTCAGAACTTCACGCTGACGGACAATTCGGCGGTACGCGGCATGCCGAGCAGCCACTGCCCGGTGCCGTTCGAGGTCACCGCGTAGGCCTTGTCGAACAGATTGTAGAGGCGGAACGCGACCGTGGTGCGGTCATCCGGCTTCCACCTGACGCCGCCATTGACCACGTTGTAGCCTGGCCGCAGCTGGGTGTTGGCAAGATCGGAGTACATCGCACCGACGATCTGCACGCCGCCATAGGCCGACCAGTTGGGCGCGAAGTCCCAGGTCAGCCAGACGTTCGAGACCTGCTGCGGCACGTTGACCGGGACATTGCCGTTGAAGCTGACGATCTTGCCGCCGGCCACCTGGCTGTTGTTGTCGTATCTGGCGCGCAGCAGTGCAAGATTGGCGTCGACGCGCCAGCCGTCGCTCAGTGCGAGCCCGATCGATCCTTCGACCCCGCGGGATGATTGCTGGCCGATCTGCAATGCCAGGCCGCCGGTGGGATTGCCGGGATCGGGAATCGTGAGCCCGGTCTTGACGATCTCGTAGGCAGCCAGCGTCCACTCGCCGCGGCCGCCCCAGAACGATTGCTTGACCCCGATCTCGGTCTGCTTGCCGGTCGCAAGCTGGAACGTTTTCTGCGTGGTCGACAGTGAGATCAGATTGCTGACCGGATCGACGCCGACCGCGTACTGGCCATAGAACGCGAGGTTCTTGATCGGCTCGTAAACGAGCCCCGCGCGCCAGCTGGTGCCCGATAGCGCCGTCTCGAAACTGTTTGCGGGCGTCTTGTAGTCGGTGCGATCCACCTCGGGACGGTCATACCTGACACCGGTCACCAGCGACAACTGATCGGTCAGCAAGAGACGATCCTCGGCGAACAGCGCGTATTGATTGACGATCGCATTGAAGCCCGGCGTGGTCGCCGTCGTCGTCGCGAAGAACGATCCCGGATCGAACACGTAAGGATTGACCGACGACGCGCCGCCATAGGGCGAGTTGTTGGTGTGGGTGAAGTCGATCCGGTTGACGTCGAAGCCAGCGACGACCTGGTTCGCAAGGCCGAACACGTGACCGCTGAAGGTCGCATCCATCCGGTTGCCGAGCTGCTTCTGGTCGTGGAAGATCTCGATGTAGCTCGTGCGATCGATCAGCCGGGTCTTCGGATTCCAGGTGTAGTTCTCGATGTCGCGCCAGTGCCGCCCGCTGGTCAGGTAATACAGCGTGTTGTTGACCTTGATGCCGTCGGCGACGTCCCACTCGGTCTTGAACCGGGTCCAGCTGTCCTGATATCGGATCGCGCTGTCTGCTGCATTGTAGTTCTTGAAGCGCAGCGCGTCCTGGATCGAGCCGTTGATCAGCGGCGTGCCGAAATAGCGCGACGGGCTGCGGTCGCCGTAGTCCTCCGACAGCGTGAAGGCGAGATTGTCCGACGCCTGCACCCGCACGGCAGCGGAGACCACCGCGTTCGAGGTCTTGTCGCGATCGACCCAGCCGTCCGACATGTTGCCGGTGGCGTTGACGCGGTACGACACATTGGGATTGATCGGACCGGTGCTGTCCACCGAGAGCCGCCGCGTCATGTTGCTGTCGAGCGAGACCTCGGCCTCGTTATAGGGCGTGCTCTGCGGCTTCTTCGGAATCACGTTGATGACGCCGCCGATCGCGCCCTCGCCGTACAGCACCGAGGCCGGCCCGCGCAGCACTTCGATGCGCTGCGTCGACCAGGTGTCGTAGGGGAACGTCAGCGTGCCGGAGCCGATATAGAAGCGCGTGCCGTCGTACAGCGTCATCACCGAGTTGCTGCCGGCAAAGCCGCGGCTGCTGAACGACAGGCCGCCATTGCCGGGCGCCGGCGTTGCGACGAACCCGGCCGCGTCCTGGGTGACGGCATCGAGCACATTATGCTGGCCGCGTTCGGCGATGGTCTGCGCCGTGATGATCTCGACGCTGGCCGGCGTCTGCAGCGGCGTCAGATTGAGACGACTACCGGTGCCGCCCTGCGTGGCGGCATTGAGTGTCGGCGATGCCGCCCCCGATACGCCTGACGCCGCGGCGCGCGGCGTGTTGCCGGCCGTCGCGGGCCTCGGCCGTGGCCGCGCCGCAGCGGCCATGTCACGGCTGCGCGCCGCGGGCTTCGGCTTTGCCGCAGCGGAAGGCGCGACCTCGATCGGATCGAGCCTGGTTGGTGGCGGTGTTTGTGCCGAGGCTTCGGCCGGCAACAGCAATGATGACAGGGAGCAGAGAAGACCGAGGCGCCATTTGCGCGCAACGGGAGAGGACGGAGACATGAAAAGGACTCGCGGTAACGTGGCACGTCACCGCGAACGCGGACTGGCGCATTGCCCAAAAGGCAGTGCTCCGATCCCACCAGGACGCCCCCGCCCGATGTGCTCGCGTGTGACCACGACTGACGGCAGGTCTCCTGGCTCACGGGTCATCGCCTGTCGACGCCTTCCCGGGCCTGATGGCCCAGTGGCAAATTGACGAAAGGCTCGCCGTTTACAGTTGCGGGGACAGCTGCGGCATTGGGGTTACCCTCGCACCGCATTCCCTTTTGATCCCCGAAGGGAACCGTCGGCAAAAACGATAGGTGGTGCCGGCAGGGCTGTCAATTCGATGCGATTGTCGCACACATGCTTTGCGGGTAATGCTGCGGCGATGACACAGGCATCTGCGGATGACGTGGAGCTCCCTCTAATCCCGTCATCCTGAGGAGCCGCGCAGCGGCGTTTCGAAGGATCGACGGCCACCAGCCGGGCCGTGCATCCTTCGAGGCTCGCCCAGCGGCGCAATTGCGCCGCAAGGCTCGCACCTCAGGATGACGGGAAACGTAGGTTCGCGTCACTGAGCCTCGACGCATCCCTGCATCACCTCATCAATCTCCGCGCGCGACAGCGCACCCATCTCGGCGATGAACACGATGCGCGTGCGCGGCACGCCGGGCGACGGCACGCCGCCCGCAGCCAGGGTCGCGCGGCCGCCGGCGAGTTGAAACACGGTCAGCCGCCCGGGCTGCTCCACCGTCTCGAACAATCCCTTCGCCCGCGCCAGCTTCGAGGCCAGTCTGCCGATCGCCTGCTGCAAGCGCGGCAGCAAGACGGGCCGCTCCGAGGTCCAGCTCAGCGTCTCGAAGCGATCGGACGCCGGCCGTCGCGGCGCGGTCTCGCGCGGCGCCGGCACATGATCGAGGTCCGCTGGGAACAGCAGCGCGGCCGGCACCTCGCCATGCAAGGCATCAACCACCACGGCCGCCGGACGCGCCGCGCGCACGGCGTCGCGGATCGCGGCGCAGGTGGCGGCGTCAGTCAGATCGACCTTGCTCAGCGCCACCACGTCCGCCGCCCGGAGCTGCGAGCGCAGCAGCGCATCGTTCAGCTTCGCCGCAGGCTGCGTCGCGTCGACCACGCACAGCACGGTCTCCAGCGGCGCCTCCTTCCAGATCACGGGATCCATCAGGTTGCGCACGATGTCGGCGGGATCGGCGATCCCGCTGGTCTCGATCACGATGAATTCGGGACGCGGATCACGCCGCAGCAACGTGGCGAGCGTGCGCAGCAGGTCGCCCTCCAGCGTGCAGCAGATGCAGCCATTGCTCAGGCTGACCACGCCGTCGCTGGCGCCGGCGATCAGCTCGGCGTCGATATTGATCGCACCGAAATCGTTGACCACGGCGGCGATGCGCCGCCCTTGCGCATGCGCCAGCAGATGGTTCACGACCGTGGTCTTGCCCGCCCCGAGGAAGCCCGCGACCAGCAGGATCGGGACCGGCACCTCAGCCCCCCGTGATAGGCCGGCGCACCGGCCGGCCGGGACGCGCCGCGACATCGAGCACACCATCGCTGATCAGCGGCTGGCCGCTGACCACGAGATGCCGCACGCCCTCCGCCGGACGATTCATCGCCGAGAAGGTCGCGCGATCGCTCAGCGTCTCGTAGTCGAACACTACAACATCGGCGTCGGCGCCGACCTGCAGCCGGCCCTTGGCCCGCATCGCTGGCGTGCTCGCCGACAGGATCTCGGCCGGGATCAGCGCGCATTTGCGGATGCCCTCGAGCAGCGACACCTTCTTGCGCTCGCGCACCCATTCGCGGATGAAGCGGGTGAAGCAGCCCGCCGAGCGCGGATGCGAGGTGGCATCGTCCGGCAGCGGCCACGCGTCGCCGCTGTAGGGACGGCCGTCCGACAGCGTCCACGGCATCGCGTCGGAGGCGATTGCGCCGCCCGGATACAGCACCGCCATGTCGAGCAGATCGCGATGATGCGCGTTGTTCTCGATGTCGAGCACATGCCACAGTACCAAGGTCGAGGGCTCTTCGGCCTGTGCCGCAAGCAGCTCCTCGCGGCTGCCGAAACGGTGACCGTCGGTCACGCGCTGCACCGAATCATAACCGAGGCCGTTGCGCTCCTCGAATTTCGGATCGCTGAAGAAGGTCGCCGCCAGCACGGTCGAGCCGGTGCCGTAGGGATAGGCCTCCACCGTGATCGGCAGGCCCTGCGCCTGCGCTTTCGCGATCAGCCCAACACAGCGTTCGATATCGGTCTTGCTCGACGAGTTGAAGTGGCAGATGTGCATATGCGCGCCGGTGGCGCCCGCGTAGCCGATCAGGCGGATATAGGCCTCGGCCGCGCTCTCGGGATCGATCCGCGACATGTAGGCGACGTGGGTAAAGGTCGGCACCGCATGATCCGCCGCGAGCTGGCACACCGCGGTCAATTCCTGCACGCCGGCACCCGGCGCATAGGCGTTGAGAATGCCGATGCCGATACCGCCCTCGTTCAGGCCGATCGCGAGGCGCTCCAGGATGCCGCCGACCTCGCCTTCGGTCGCCACGTTTTCGATCCAGCGGCGATCGCGCATCGCGGCACCAAACGATTCCAGCGAGCTTTCCGAATTCGAACCGGTCATCGCGCCGATGCGCGCGAAGGCCCAGTTGGCGGCGGCGCCGTAGTTCAGCACCCTGCCCTTCTCGGCCTGGCGCTTGTACCAGGATGCGACCGGCAACACGCCGGCCTCGAGGTCGAGCGAGGTCGTCACCCCGTCGAACGCCTGCATGCGGTCGGCCGGAATGGTCTGGCCATGCGCGTGCAGGTCGATGAAGCCCGGCGCCACCACGAGCCCGGTCGCGTCGATCTGCCGTTCGGAACCGCCGAGGCCGGTGCCGACCGCGGCGATCTTGCCGTCGACGACGGCGACATCGCCGATCGCGTCCATCCCGCTGGCCGGATCCACCACCCGGCCGCCGCTGATCACCAAGCCACCCATCTCGCCACTCCCCGCATTCCGAAACCGACCGGTCTCCTGTCGAGCACAGAGAAGCGCATCGCACTGATCGCAGCAAGCCGGCCAGGGTTGTGGCGACATGCTGTGACGGAATATCCGCCGCGCCGTGATGGCGATTGCAGAGTGACGCCCTTCCTACGTTCCGGTTGCACGCCGCGACGGCAGCCCGCGCCAGAGATCGGCGCCGGGCTTCACGCGGCTCGCCACGAGTTTCGGCGGCGTGCGGTCCCTGGCGATCGCCGCTTCGACCGCACGCTTGAGCCTGACATTGTCGATCTGCGCCAGGAACCGCCGGATGACGGCATCCTGATCCGCGCCCTGACCGGAGATCGCCGCGCACAGCTCCGCGGTCGTCCTGCGGAAGAAGTGGAAGGCGTCATCGGCCGCGCCGCCCAGCCGGTCGACCTCGCCGGCCACACCGAGCGCGTGCATCCGATCGTCGTCGTCGAGCGTCACTGCGAAGCGCAGCACGGCAAGCTGCCAGGCACGGAGCAGCTTGCTCTCCGGTTCGGTCGCATTCTCGCGCATCAGTCGAACACCCCGCGCGCCTGACTTCCTTCGGCTGTCGAGGGAGGTCGGGCGCGGCGCGACTATCCTTGCGCGGGAATAGGTTTTCGAGGGGAGCGCGCGCCCGATTGCATAGGAATCGCATAGGCGGAGCGCGCCGAGCCCCAATTCTTTCAGATCCCCTCGAATTGCAGCCGGGCCAGCCGGGCATAGAGGCCGCCCGCGGCGACCAGTTCGGCGTGGGTGCCCTGCTCGACGATCCTGCCCTGGTCCATCACCAGGATGCGGTCGCACGACAAGACGGTCGCCAGCCGATGCGCGATCACCAGCGTGGTGCGGTGGCGCATCAGTTCCTCCAGCGCTGTCTGCACCAGCGTCTCGCTCTCGGCGTCCAGCGCCGAGGTCGCCTCGTCGAGCAGCAGCAGCGGCGCATCGCGCAGGATCGCGCGCGCGATCGCAATGCGCTGGCGCTGGCCGCCTGACAGCGTCACGCCACGCTCGCCAAGCTGGGCGTCGAAGCCTTCGGGCAGGCGGCGCAGGAATTCGGTGGCATGGGCGAGATCGGCGGCACGCTCGACCTCGGCGTCGGTCGCATCGGGCCGGCCGAACCGGATGTTCTCGCGGGCGCTGGCGGCGAACACCACGGAATCCTGCGGCACCAGCGCGATGCGCGCGCGCACCTCGGCCGGATCGGCCTGTCGGATCGGCACGCCGTCGAGCGAGATGCTGCCCGATTTCGGATCGTAGAAGCGCAGCAGCAGATGGAACAGCGTACTCTTGCCGGCGCCGGACGGGCCGACGATCGCGACCTTCTCACCTGACCGGACCGAGAGCGACACTTCATCGACCGCAAGCGCGTTGGGCCGGGTCGGATAGGCGAAGCTGACATCGTCGAAGCCGACATCGCCGCGTGCCGGCTGCGGCAGCGCGCGCGGCGAAGCGGGCGCCGCGATCTGCGGCCTGACGCGCAAGATCTCGAACAGCCGCTCGGCGGCGCCCGATGCGGCCGACACCTCGCCCCAGACCTCGCTGAGCTGGCCGAGGCCGCTCGCGGCGAACGCCGTGTAGAGAATGAACTGGCCGAGCCGGCCCGGACTGATGGTCCCGACCAGCACATCGTGCGAGCCGACCCAGAGGATCACGACGACGCTGGCGAACACGATGAAGATGACGATCAGCGTCAGCACCGCGCGCGCCTTGGTCGAGCTGCGCGCGGCTTGATAGGCCTGCTCGACCTCGCCGGCAAAGCGCGTCCTGGCGAGCCGTTCGCCGGTATAGGCCTGCACGGTGCGGATCGCGTTGACCAGTTCGGAGGCATAGGCGCTGGCATCGGCCAGCGTATCCTGGGCGGTGCGCGACAGCCGCCGCACCCAGCGGCCGAACGCCACCAGCGGAATCACGATGATCGGGATCGCGAGCAGCACGAAGCCGGACAGCCGCGGGCTGGTGATCACCATCATCGCGGCGGCGCCGAAGAACAGCATCAGATTGCGCAGCGCAATCGACACCGACGCGCCGACCGCGGACTTGATCTGCGTGGTGTCGGCGGTGAGCCGCGACACCAATTCGCCTGATCGCGCGGAATCGAAGAACGAGGGCGACAGCGAAATCAGATGCGCGAACACGTCGCGCCGGAGATCGGCGACAATGCGCTCGCCGATCGTCATCACGAGGTAATAGCGCGAGGCGCTGGCACAGGCGAGCACCGCGACGACCGCGATCATCACGCTGAAATAGCTGTTGATCATTGCGATGCCTTCGGGCGTGAAGCCCATGTCGATCATCCGCCGCACCGCGACCGGCACGATCAGCGTGGTGATCGCCGCAATCGTCAGCGAGATCAGCGCGAGGATCGCCCGGCCCTTGTAGCGCGCCACGTAGGGCGCGAGCGCAAGCAACGGCCGCAACCGGGCACGGCTCTTCGCCGGCTCCGTGATCTGGCTCTCGATGAAGGCTTCCTCATCGAGCAACGCGTCGCGCGGAGGCTGCGGGGCGCCGCGCGGGGTCTCAAGCTGTTCGGCTACGCTCATCAATCTAGACCGGTTCTATCGCCCCCCACATAGGCCCGCCGACCCCCGGCTGGCAAATCCGGTAAAGTCCCAATCCGGTGATGGGCTTAGGCCCTTTCTTGGCTTGTTTTGGCGGGCTCCATGGGTTATAGACCCGCGCAAATCCCGTATTCCAGACATCTTGAGACGGGCGCCGGCGCGCCGAAGGAACTGTCATGAAAGCCGATATTCATCCGAATTATCATACGATTAAGGTCGTCATGACCGACGGCACCGAGTACCTGACCCGCTCGACCTGGGGCAAGGAAGGCGACACGCTGAACCTCGACATCGACCCCAAGTCGCACCCGGCCTGGACCGGCGGCACCCAGCAGCTGATGGACCGCGGCGGCCGCGTCTCGCGCTTCCAGAAGAAGTTTTCGGGCTTCCTCAAGAAGGACTAAAGTCCGCTTCGGGATCGCCCTGGCGACCACACGCAAAACGCCCCCGTCTCGGGGGCGTTTTTGTTTTTTGGGGGCCGCTCCGGACCGGCGGGCTGAACGGGCCCGCGATTCTCCCGATGCGTCGTCCTGGCAAAGGCCAGGACGACAGCGAATGTGTGGCACGGCATCCATCCACAATCGTCGTCCCTGCCTAGTGCGCAATTGCGCACGGGAGCAGGGACCCATAACCACAGGGTTGTGTGTTGAAGAGGGCTGCGGCCCCAGCGTCGCGCAACTACTGTCATTTGTGGTTATGGGTCCCGGGTCAAGCCCGGGACGATACTGAATGTGTGGCTCGACTTTTGGGTCATACATCTGCAAGCAAGCATGGATGGGCGACTTCTGCTGCGGTTTCGCCGCGGCATGGCTTCGCAAGCATGCGGAAGCTGGAGATTGCCGAACTCGCCGAAGAGTCACTGCTGCTCCTGCGGCAGGACTTCGCATCTCGCGGCTGGTTCGATGCCGCCTGCAACGTCGCACACATCAGGCCACGCGTGATCCTCGAAAGCGCAGCGCCTCACACCCTGCTCGCGCTGGCAAAAGGCGGCAACGATGTCGCCATCGTGCCGTCGAATGTCCAGATCCCGTCCGCGGGCGTCCGCGCCTTTCCGCTGATTCACAGGGGCGCCTCGATCGGGCGATGGACTGCCGTGGCTTGGGATCCGCAGCGCTTTCTGGCCCCTTATGCCAAATCCTTTATCGACGAACTCGTCGCCTATTGCGGCCAGCACTATCCGGGACGCGAGTTTGCCAAGCGCGTCTCCCCTCTACCGAGGCCGGAAGAAACAAAGGCGTAGCCGCCTTGCGGGAATTGCTGCGGATGGCCTGCTTCCGGGACCCGCCACGACGGCTCAATCACGAACAGGAAATGGTAGCTCGCGCCGTCGCGCGAATTCCGACGGCGAACCTAGCGTGGACGCTTCGGTCGCTTGAGTTCGGCGACCTTGAACTTCCCCGCGGCCTGCAGGCTGCTGCAAAGCCACCAGGCCCTGTTTCGGTACTCGCCCAGGAACCATTTGGTCTCGACGCAATCGACATAGGATTTGTAGGTGAGGTTGTCCCGGCACGTCGACGAGAACGGTCCGTGGGTTTGTCCGCCCGTCGACTCGCTACACCCGACCCAAGGATCCTTGCCATGCGGGAGGCTCGATTCGCAGCCACCGTTGCAATTGCTGGCGACTTTCTCCAGCGCGGCAATCCTGCCCAGCACTGAATCCGGCGCCGGCTGACGGAGCTCGAGCGGTTGACGACGACGTCTGGGTGGTTCTCGATCTCCGGTGAGATGCCCCCGTGGTCACCACCTGCGTCGGACGATTTGGCCTTGCCACCGGCTTCGGCGCCTCGACCGTGATGGAGGGAAGCGGCTTGGCGGGGTCTGTTTGCGACGCTGCCGGGCCGCACAGCCAGACAGTTGACAACACGGCGACGGCTGAAGGCGCGACAAGGCTCGACGGCAATCTCATGACATAGCCCTCCCAAATCCGGGACGGAAATGCGTCCCGGCGGGCGCACGGTACCATACATCCCGATTTTGACTACCTAGGGTTGATGAAACTCCAGCTGGTGTTTCGACATCGACATGACGGCGAGAGAACGCCGACCGCTCGCACCGTTCCGGCGTCTGCTCCCGGCCCATAGCTGCGTTCGAACGGCTCTTGCCGATATTCGCCTTTGACCCGGAGCAGTTAGTTGAACGACACCGACACGCGGTGGGATCGGATCAATTTTGCAGGCCCACGCCGTTAGGTCAGCGGTTCTGCCCCATGGTCTCTTGTTCAGAAGTTGCTGGCGCCCTCTACTCTCGATCCAGCGGCCATGCTTTGGTCAAAACTGCGTTGAGTGTTTGGCAGGGTCATCGACTTGGAGAAAATACGATCGCCCTCCTTCGGGTGACATGGAACCGGGTGCCAGGTCGTTCCCTACCGCATTCTTGAGGTGCCCACCGCAAAGGCTTGTGATGGAACGGGCAAGGTTCGATAAGGCCGGGATGTTCGCTTTTGGCGATGCTCGGAGCGCTGTGACCTACTCGGTCGAACTTTTTATCGTCACCGCGATCTACGGGAGCCTTGCGGCCTCCGCACATTTGCTTCCCGCTATCAATCCGACCGCGACGCCGCTGTGGCCGCCAACCGGGGTTGCGCTCGCGCTAATGCTGCTGCGTGGCTACCGGATCTGGCCCGCGATCCTGGTGGGCGCCGTCGCGCCTTACCTGATAACCGACCGATCGCTCCTGGAGTTTGCCGCCGCCGGGATCGGCACGCTCCTTGCTGCACTGGCCGGGACATGGCTGATCGGACGCTGGTCGAACGGTTGCCAGACGTTTGCCACACCATCCGGTGTCGCAAAGTTCGCAGGTATCTCCTTTGCGCCGACCGCGATGATCAGTTCATTCACCGCCCTGGCCGGATCCATCTTCGTCAACGAACCGAGCTTTCCCGATTCCGTCGCCGCGGGGTTGACCTGGTGGCTTGCCGACGCAGCCGCGACCCTGGTGATTGCTCCGGTCATCGTGCTCTGGGCGATGATGCCCTTACGGATTTCCTCCAGGTGGGATCTGTTGGAATCGATCGCAGTTATCGCTCTCGCTGGTCTCATTGGGATCGTAGCCTACAGCCCGCTCATCGGCAGTGACCTCGTCAGCGACGATCTCAACGTGCCGTTGCCGCATCGCAGCCTGCTGGGTTTTCTGGCCTTGCTCCCGTTGATCTGGACTGGTCTGCGCGGCAATCGATGCACCGCGGCTACAGCTGCGCTCATTTTTACCGGAATGGCAGTCTGGGGGTTCGCGTTCGGTCATGATCCATTTCCGAAAACGGATCCGAACGGAGCGTTGTTGTCACTGCTCGTGCTTTCGATCAGCGTAGCGGCGCCCCCTCTTGCCCTGGCTGCGGCAATTGCCACGCGTCAGACCACGGAAGCCCATCTGCTTTCCGTGCAGGACCAACTGAACGGTCAACTTGAACGGAACGCTTCGGCGCTCGACAGCATCAGACGGCACTTCCAAACCCTTATTGAAGGCGTCGTCGACTATGCGATTTTTGCGCTCGATAGAGAAGGACACGTTACGAGTTGGAATAGCACCGCTCAAAAAATCATCGGCTACACCTCGGAAGAAATCATCGGCAAGCATTTTGGAATATTTTATCGGCCGGATGAACGCCGCGCGGGTTCGCCAACACACGCGCTGGAAACGGCAATCGAAAGAGGCAAGTACGACGTAGAGGGTTGGCGCATCAGAAAGAATGGTACGCCGTTCTTTATCACGGGCTCGGTCTCGTCGAGCCATGATGACTCAGGAAATCTGATCGGCTTCATCAGTATTCTGCGGGACGCAACCGAGCGACGCGACGCGGAGGAGAAGCTGGTTCAGGCACGCGAACAGCTCGCGATGTCGCAGAAAATGGAGGCAATCGGCAAGCTGACCGGCGGGATTGCACACGACTTCAACAATCTATTGATGATCATCGGAGGCAGTGCCCAGATCTTCACTCGCCTGCTTGATCCAAAACTGCCCAAGGCAATTGAAGCCATACAGACCGCGGCCAAACGCGGCGAAAGCCTCACACGCCAATTGTTGACATTCTCTCGTCATCAGCATCTCAGCCCGACGGTCGTCGATCTGAATGCGTCCATCAAGAACATGCGGACCATGATCGAGAGCTCGCTGCGCGGGAACATCGTGTACAATGAGAACGTCGGCGAGGGCGTAGCATCGGTCAAGGTGGACCTCGCCGAGCTGGAACTTGCGATCGTCAACATCGCCGTTAATGCGCGCGATGCAATGCCAAGCGGCGGCACGTTCACCTTATCCGTCCATGCGGTGACTGCGAACCAGGAAACCGGCGGCGATCGCCGCGCAAAGGCTTTCTTTGCGATCGCGCTTGGCGATACCGGCACCGGCATTCCGCCAAACCTGCTGTCCAAGATGTTCGACCCGTTCTTCACGACCAAAGAGGTCGGCAAGGGTACCGGGCTCGGCTTGTCCCAAGTCTATGGTTTCGCGCACCAGGCCGGCGGAACGGTGACGGCGGACAGCAAGGTTGGACAGGGAACAACGATTACAATCTACTTGCCGTCCTGCGCGGACGAGCAGACCACCAGTAAAGAGCTGGCCGCTGCCAGAACAAGAGCAAGGCAGCCGCAGCGGCAGACGGTTCTCGTTGTCGACGACAGCCCCGAAGTGGCGGATGTGACTTCCTCGCTGTTCGAGCATCTGGGTTATGACACGATCTATCGAGATTCGGCCGAAGCGGCGCTGAAATTGCTCGACGCCGGTACAAAGATCGATCTCGTCTTCAGCGATATCGTCATGCCCGGGACCATCGATGGCGTCGGGCTCGCGAGAGAAGTCCGGTCGCGATACCCCGGTTTGCCGATCGCCCTTACAACCGGCTACAGCGATGCCGCAAAAGCAGCTCCGCCAAGTCTAAAAATACTCCGCAAGCCGTTCGATACAGACGCACTGAGAGATTTTATCCACGATCTTGCGCCGCCGCGACCGACGCGATCATCCGGCGCGCCCATGACGTCGAATACGACTGAAGCCTCGCGCAGAAATTGACCGGTCGCGCCATTGCAGAAGCAGCTCGTCGCGCAGCTTGGCGAAGCGTTGATCCGCACCATCGCCGCTGATGGACATGACTGCTTCTAGCGATCCTGGAAGGCCAGCCGCGCACCGAGCGCGACCAGGATGCTGCCGCCGATCCGCTGCATGATGCGCCGCGACCTCTTCGAGCGCTGCAGCTTCGACATCACGGCGCTGGCGAAGAACACGCAGACGATATCGACCGCCGAGAAGGTCAGATTGACTGTCGTGCCGAGCAGAAACAGCTGGGCCCAGACCGGCAGGCTGGCCGACGCATCGACGAATTGCGGCAGGAACGCCAGGAAGAAGATCGCCGTCTTCGGATTGAGCACCTCGACGACGATGCTTTGCGCGAAGGCGCGCTCCACGGAGAGCGGCGCAAGTGTGGGGCGCTTTGCATTGTCGCGGTCGCGGAACAGCGACAGCCCGAGCCAGACCAGATAGGCCGCACCGGCAAGCTTCATCGCCATGAACAACGGCGGCACCGCATGAAACAGCAGCGCGAGGCCGGCCGCCGCGGCGACGACATGGACATAGCCGCCGAGATGCAGCCCGAGCGAGGCCATCAGCCCCGCGCGCCGGCCGCCTGCCAGCGTGCGCGCCGCGGCGTACAGCATGGCGGGACCCGGAATCAGCGCGAAGGTCGCGGTCGTGATCGCGAAGGCAAAGTACAATTCCATGTGTGGGCGTCAATCTCTGAAGGGGTTGAGCGGGCGCAACTTCCTCCGCCGTCATTGCGAGCGAAGCGAAGCAATCCATCTGCCCGCATATGCCGATAGATGGATTGCTTCGTCGCTATCGCTCCTCGCAATGACGGTCTGGAATTTGTTCAAGGCGTCTCAGCTCGCCGGAATCATTGCCGCGACCTCGCGATCAGTCGGATTGTCGCTGGCCTCAAGCCCCGCGATCACGCCGGCGCGATCCTCGAGCTTGCGGTTCTGGCTCATCTTCTTCTTGGCATCGATCCGCGTGATTGGCATTCGGAAGCCGACGATGCCGCGCAGCTGCGCCGTGATGAAATCATCGGGCGCATCGTTGACCTGCCAGGCCTCCTTGCGCGAACTCTCGTGCAACTGAGTCAGCCGGGTCACGATATCGAGCAAACGATCGGCATCCTCGAAGAACTCGGCCGAGCCATAGGCGTGCACGGCGACGTAATTCCAGGTCGGCACCACCTTGCCGTGCTCGGCCTTGGTCACATACCAGGACGGCGTCACGTAGGCGTCGGGGCCCATGAAGATCGCCATCGCCTCGCCCACGGCAGGCAGCTTCCACTGCGGATTGGGCCGCGCGACGTGACCGTACAGCGTGCCGTACTCGCCCTCGTTCACGTTGAGGATCAGCGGCAGCGGCGTTCCGATCAGACCGTCGGCGGTCGCGGTGACCAACGTCGCAAGCTTCGAGGCCCGCATTGCGGCGTGGATCGGACCGAGCTCATCGATCTTGAAATGCGGCGGCAGGTACATGGCGGACCTCTTGGCAGACCTCATCAATTGCTGCTCGCACCATAGCGCCGAAGTGGCCTATGATAAGAGCCACTTTCGATCATATTGAGTGGTCCACTATGCCCCGCCTGCGCGCCACGATCAGCATCCCCTCACTCGGCGCGATCGACCGCGCCGCCGGACAGGTCGGACGGCAGATCGCGCAAGCCCTGCGTGCCGCGATCGCCAACGGCGAACTGAAGGCCGGAGAGTATCTGCCGTCGACGCGCTCGCTTTCGGCCTCGCTCGGCGTCGCGCGCGGCACGGTGACGGAGGCCTTCGAGCAATTGCAGGCCGAGGGCTATCTGGAATCGCAGGTCGGTGCCGGCACCCGCGTCGCGCCGACGCTTGCCGAGCAGGCACGGCCCGTCGTGGTCACTCGCAAGCCGAACAAATCAGTGCCGATCCGGTTGCCGCCGCGCGCGGCGCGGCTCGCCAAGGTGGCGGCGGCCTTCACGCCGATGCCGGAGGTCCCGTTTGCGATCGCGGTCCCTGGCGGCGCGGTCGCGCCCGACGACCATTGGCGCCGCCTCGGCAACCGCGTACGCGCATCGCGCGCGGCGGCACCTGCGAGCTATGGCGATCCGCGCGGCCTGATCGAGCTGCGGCAGGCGATCGCCGACTATGTGCGCAAATCCCGCGCGGTGCATTGCGAGCCCGAGCAGGTCGTGATCACGGCCGGCACCCAGCAAGGCCTCTATCTCGCCGGCCGCGTGCTGCTGTCGTCAGGCGATCGTGTCTGGGCCGAGGATCCCGCCTATCCCGGCATGACCGCCGTGCTCGACGATCTCGATCTCTTCACCACGCGCGTTGGCGTCGATGCGCAAGGCATCGACGTCGATGCCGCGATCGCCGCGTGCCCGCACGCACGCGCGGCCTTCGTGACGCCGTCGCATCAATATCCGCTGGGCATGCCGATGAGCATGGCCCGCCGCAATGCGCTGGTGGCGTGGGCGCAACGAAGCAATGCCTGGATCGTCGAGGATGATTACGACAGCGAGCTGCGCTATGCCGGGCATCCGTTCCCGTCGATGCAGGGCCTCGCCCCATCGCAGGTGATTTATCTGGGCACGCTGAGCAAGGTGCTGTTTCCCTCGCTGCGGCTCGGCTACATCGTGGCGCCTTCGCCGCTGATCGACGCCTTCGCCGGCGCGCGGGCGCTGCTCGACCGGCATTCGCCGACCACCGATCAGCATGTGCTGGCGGCCTATATGCGCGAGGGGCTGTT
Organism: Bradyrhizobium australafricanum; assembly: GCF_020329495.1. Classification (NCBI taxonomy): domain Bacteria; kingdom Pseudomonadati; phylum Pseudomonadota; class Alphaproteobacteria; order Hyphomicrobiales; family Nitrobacteraceae; genus Bradyrhizobium; species Bradyrhizobium australafricanum. The sequence continues at coordinate 79,175 of NZ_JAGKJL010000028.1, forward strand.
CGAGGCGCATATCAGGCGCATCCGCGGCGTCTACGCCGCACGGCGTGCGACGCTGATCACTGCGCTGACGCGTCACATGCCTGGTGACGTCACGCTGCAGCCGAGCGACCAGGGCATGCATCTGTTGTTGTGGCTGCCCCACGGCGTCGACGATGTGCAACTGGCAAAATCAGCGCTTGCCGCCGGCATCGTCGTGCGGCCGATTTCGCCGATGTACAAGGCCGCACCGCGCGCCGGCCTGATGCTCGGCTTCGGCGGGTTCGAACCGGAGGAGCTGGAGGCGGCGGCGATCAGGCTACGACGCGCAATCGATCAGCACACGTCGCCGCGGCGGACCAGGCCACGCCGCGCGGACGCGTCACATTGATTTGCGGCCCGGATTACTGCTCGAACGCCGCCTTGAGGCGGTTGAGCTGCGGCACCAGCGGGTTGCCGATCGTCGAGCGATCCGGCGCCGGCGCGTGGATCGTGGTGTCGAGGCGGCGGACGCGCGCCTGCAGATCCATCGAACGGGCGATCAGCTGCTGCAATTGCTCGGGCAGCTTGGTCACCATGTCGGCCGAGCCGGGATCGGCGGCCGACAGCTTCACCTTGGTCTTTTCGCGATTGGCCTGGGTCAGCGTCATCTCGCCTTCCTTGACCGCGCGATGCAGCAGCAGCCAGGAGGCGAGCTGCATCAGCCGTGTGGTCAGGCGCATGCTTTCGGTGGCATAGGTCAGGCTCACGGACCGTTCGAGCGCCTTGGCCTCGGCACGTCCGTCGCCGTCGAGATAGGCGGCGGTCTGCTCGACCAGGTCCATGCCTTCCCGGAACAGCACGCCGAATGCCGCAGAATTGGTCAGCCGTTCACTGAACAGCACAAGCCCGGCTTCGCTCTGGGAACGATCGGCCATGGTTAACGCCCTCACACCGTAACGCCCGCTGGCATCTGACGCGCCAGCTTATGATGAACAAATCATTGCGCGGGCGCGCCGAAGAGTCCAGCCGCAACCGGATTTATGGTTTCCAGCCGCTAGGACGCACAAAAAAGAGCCGCCGTTTCCGGCGGCTTTGAAGTTGATAACAGGGAGGCGTCAAACAGAGTGGACAGGAGCCACTCGGTGTCCAAACGAGGACAATGCAGTCATAATCGAGAAAGCTTAACCGATCGTAAATGAACGGATTTCTTGACACTTTGTTTGCCATGTCGGCCATTGACCTAGTTTGGGACAAGCCTCTTCTTCCCCTTGAAAGTGGGAAGGTCGGGATGGGGTCAACCGCAGGCGACGGCGTATGTGGAGAGAGCTGATCCCCACCCGCTTTGCTCTGGCGAGCAAAGCGACCTCCCATTTTCAAGGGGAGGTGGAGCAGCGTAGCCCGAGTGATATGGCGACCTACGACTTGAAGAACGCGTTGGCGGCGTCCTTCGACGCGCGCTTCTTCGTCATCGCCTCCTTCAGGCGATCGACCTCGGCGTTGAGCAGCGCGATGCGTTCGGTCAATTCCTCGACCGACAGCAGCGAGAGATCCTGTCCGATCTCGTGGCTGATTTTCTTCCGCGGCCGGTCCTCATCCTCAATCGGCATGTGTCTTCCCCGCGATGCTGATCTGGCGCCCTGCGCCCAGCGATGATAGATATCCGTCGAGAGGAGAATTTTGCAGTGACTTTCGTGTGCGCGCAACATCTGACGCGAATGCCCCGGCCCGACCGCAAGGAGTCTGACCGGACGGGATAGTTGCGCGCCTGCGCGCGAGGCATGAGCCGACCCCAAGCCCTTCCGATCATGCGGGAGGGCTTTTTGATTTTCCGCTTTGATTCTTGCGGGGTCGGCATCACCGAACGCGAAAGACCTTAACCCATGACCAAGATTCTCATCACCAGCGCGCTGCCCTACGTCAACGGCGTCAAGCATCTCGGCAATCTCGTCGGCTCGCTGCTGCCCGCCGACGTCCACGCCCGCTTCCGCCGGCAGATCGGCTGCGACGTGCTGTTCATCTGCGCGACCGACGAGCACGGCACGCCGGCGGAGCTCGGCGCCATCGAGGCCGGACAGGATGTCCGGGCGTTCTGCGACGCACAGCACGCCGTCCAGGCCGACATCTACCGGCGCTTCGGCCTGTCCTTCGATCATTTCGGCCGCACCAGCTCGCCGTACAACCATGCGCTGACGCAGCACTTCTATCGCCGGCTCAATGACGCCGGGCTGATCGAAGCACGCACCTCCCGACAGGTGTTCTCGCCGGCCGACCGGCGCTTCCTGCCAGACCGCTACGTGCTCGGCACCTGTCCGCATTGTGGCGACGCCGGCGCGCGCGGCGATCAATGCGACCATTGCGGCACGCTGCTCGACCCGCCGGACCTCATCGATCCCCGCTCCGCGCTATCAGGCGACCGCGCGCTCGAGATCCTCGACAGCCGTCATCTGTATCTGCGCCAGTCGCAGCTGGTCGACAGCATCGGCGCATGGATCGACAGCCGCACCGGATGGCCGCCCTTCGTGGTGTCGACCGCAAAGGGCTGGCTCAATGCGGAGCTGCGCGATCGCTGCATCACGCGCGATCTCGCCTGGGGCATCGCGGTGCCGCGCGACGGCTTCGACGGCAAGGTGTTCTATGTCTGGTTCGACGCGCCGATCGGCTACATCGCGGCGACGCAGGAATGGGCCGACGCCGCGCCGGGCCGCGACTGGCGGCACTGGTGGTGGCAGGCCGATGACGTCAGCTACATCCAGTTTCTCGGCAAGGACAACATCCCGTTCCACACCGTGAGCTTTCCGGCGACGCTGATCGGCTCGGGTGAACCGTGGAAGACCGCCGATGTGATCAAGGGATTCCACTGGCTGAATTACGAGGGCGGCAAGTTCTCGACCAGCAGGAAGCGCGGCATCTTCACCGATGCGGCGCTGGCGGAATTGCCTGCCGATCTCTGGCGCTGGTGGCTGATCGCCAACGCGCCGGAGAGCGCCGACACCGATTTTGGCGTCGCCAGATTCGTCGCCGACGTGAACAAGGATCTCGCCGATGTCTTCGGCAATCTCGCCAACCGCATCATCAGCTTCGCGCATCGCGCCTTCGACGGCCGCATCCCGGATGGTGGCGCTCCCGGCGATGCCGAGCGACAACTCGCGCTTGAACTAGAGCAGCGCATCGCAGCGCTGCACCGCCATCACACGGCGCTGGAATTTCGCGCAGCGGCGGCCACGACCCGCGCGATCTGGGACACCGCGAACGCTTATCTGCAACACGCGGCACCCTGGACAGCGATCAAGTCCGATCCGGCACGCGCGGCAGTCATCACCCGCACCGGGCTCAATCTTGTCGCGCTCAGCGCCACGCTGGCGTGGAGCATCGTGCCTCACCTCGCGGCGCGCGTGCTCGGCGCGCTCGGTCAGAGCGATGCCGTACCGCGCTGGCCCACTGGCCCACTCGTTCCGCTGCTCGATCGTGGCGCGGGCACGCCGGTCGCAAGGCTCGGCCCGCTGGTCGAGAAAATCACGCCTGAGAGAGCCAGCCAGCTCACGGCGCGGTTCGGGGCTTAATGGCGTTTCGCTTCGGTGGAAAAGGCGGTATGCCATCCGCCAATCCTCTCCACTGACCAGGGACCAGCCATGCCAAATCTGCCCGCGCAAATGACCGTCGTTGCCATCAGCAAGCCGGGTGGCCCTGAGGTGCTGGTGCCGGAGACCCGCGCGGTGCCGGTGCCGAAGGCCGGCGAGATTTTGGTCAAGGTCGCGGCCGCCGGCGTCAATCGCCCCGACGTCGCGCAGCGCTCCGGCTCCTATCCGCCGCCGCCCGGCGCCAGCGACCTGCCCGGCCTCGAAATCGCGGGCGAAGTGGTCGCGCTCGGCGAAGGCGCAAAGCACAAGATCGGCGACAAGGTGATGTCGCTGGTCGCCGGCGGCGGCTATGCGCAATATTGCGTCGCGCAGGACGCGCAGGCGATGACCGTGCCGCCCTCGCTGTCGATGCAGGAAGCCGGCGCGATTCCGGAAACGCTGATGACGGTGTGGCACAATGTGTTCGAGCGCGGCGCACTCCAGGCCGGGGAGACGCTGTTGATCCACGGCGGCTCGTCGGGCATCGGCACGATGGCGATCCAGCTTGCCAAGGCGTTCGGCGCCAAGGTAATCGTCACCGTCGGCTCGCAGGACAAGGCCGATGCCTGCCTCAAGCTCGGCGCCGATCACGCGGTGAATTACAAGACCGAGGATTTCGTCGAAGCCGTGAAGAAGACCACCGGCGGCAACGGCGCCAATGTCATCCTCGATATGGTGGGCGGCGATTATATCGACCGGAACTATGACGCCGCCGCGGTCGAGGGCCGCATCGTCCAGATCGCGTTCCTGTCGGGAACACCGAAGGCCACGGCCAATTTCGCCAAGCTGATGGTCAAGCGGCTGCACCACACCGGCTCGACCCTGCGCCCCCGTAGTAATGCGGACAAGGCGGCGATGGTCGCCGCGATCGAGGCAAAGGTGCTGCCCTTGCTGCGCGAAGGCCGCGTCAAACCGCTGATGGACAGCACATTCCCGCTGGAAAAAGCCGCCGACGCGCACCGGCGCATGGAGACCAGCGAACATATTGGCAAAATTGTGTTGGCGGTTTAACCCTCGCGACGGAAGCAGGGGCGGAAACCCTTTGATTCCCTTCGCTTTCGTGTCATTTATCGCGCCACCGCCGGGCCGGTCGCCGGGTCCGGTCAGTTTGTCGATCGCGGAGTACTGACATTGCGTCTGATCAGGTGCCTTGCGCTGCTCGCGCTGGGCCTCATGATGTTTGCCGCCGCGCCTGCCGCGTATGCGATCGACGCGGTCAGCGTGCGCAGCGATGCGCCGGCGATCGATTTGACGGCGGTTCTCGACCATCAGCGAAGTGAAGCCGACCGCATCCAGGTCTCCACCGCACCCGGAACCGACGGCATCGTGCGCCGCATCGAGGTTCGCGCCCGCGAAGGCGGCCAAAACTGGGTGGTGTTCGCGCTCGCCAACAACACCGACGACCAGCTCGACCGCCTGATCGTTGCGCCGCACTACCGCATCGTGTCGTCCGGCCTGCTGTGGCCCGACCTCGGCCTGTCGCGCATCGCCACCATCACGCCGTCGGTCGGCGATCGTCCGGAGCGGCAGGAGAGCCCGACCGCCGACGTGTTCCGCATCACGCTCGATCCCGGCGCCGTCGTCACCTATGTCGCGGAACTGCGCACCGACAAGCTGCCGCAACTCTATCTGTGGGAACCCGACGCCTACAAGGACAAGGTCAACTCGTTCACGCTGTACCAGGGCATCGTGATCGGCATCTCGGGCCTGCTCGCGCTCGTGCTCACGATCTTGTTTGTGGTCAAGGGCAGCATCATGTTCCCGGCCGCCGCGGCGCTGGCCTGGGCGGTGCTGGTCTATATCGGCGTCGACTTCGGCTTCTGGGGCAAGGTGCTCGACATGTCGAACAACGCCGAGCGCGTCTGGCGCGCGGCGGGCGAGGCGATCCTCGCTGCGACACTGCTGGTGTTCCTGTTCGCCTATCTGAATTTGAGCAGATGGCACGTCCGCTACTCGCACATCACGATCGGCTGGCTGGTCTTCCTCGGCTCGCTGGTCGCGCTGGCGCTGTTCGATCCCGCGGTCGCATCCGGCATCGCGCGCATGTCGCTGGTGATGATCGCCTTCGCCGGCTTCGCGCTGATCGTCTATCTCTCGACCCACGGCTTCGACCGCGCGGTGCTGTTGATCCCGACCTGGTTCCTGCTGGTGGTCTGGGTGGTCGCGGCCGGCATGACGGTCGCAGGCTCCGTCACCAACGACATCGTCGGCCCGGCGCTGCTCGGCGGCCTGGTGCTGATCGTGATGCTGATCGGATTCACGGTGATGCAGCACGCCTTCGCCGGCGGCGGCGCCACCACCGGCGTCGTCTCCGATGTCGAGCGCCGCGCGCTGGCGCTGACCGGCTCCGGCGACCTGATCTGGGACTGGGACGTGTCCGCCGACAAGGTGTTCACCAGCCCCGAGACCGAAGCCCTGCTCGGCCTCAAGCGCGGCACGCTTGAAGGCCCGGCGGCGAAATGGCTCGAGGTGCTGCACCCGCTCGACCAGGACCGCTTCCGCGCCGCGCTCGACAGCGTGCTCGACCAGCGCCGCGGCCGCCTGGTGCAGGATTTCCGGCTGCGTACGCCCGACGGCCACTTCATGTGGTTCGCGCTGAAAGCGCGGCCGGTGGTCGGCTCCGACGGCGAGGTCTCGCGCGTGGTCGGCACCCTCACTGATGTCACCGAGTTCAAGAACTCCGAAGAGCGGATGCTGCATGACTCCGTCCATGACAACCTGACCGGCCTGCCGAACCGCCGGCTGTTCATGGATCGCCTCGGCGCGGTGGCGAATCTCGCCAAGACCATGCCGAACCTGCGGCCGACCTTGATGGTGATCGACCTCGACCGCTTCAAGCAGGTCAACGATTCCGTCGGGATCGCGGTCGGCGATTCCATTTTGCTGACGCTGGCGCGGCGGCTGACCCGCATCCTCAAGCCGCAGGACACGCTGGCCCGCATGGCCGGCGACCAGTTCGGCCTGATCCTGCTGTCGGAGCAGGACCCGGCACGGATCACCAATTTCGCCGAGACCATCCGCAAGACCATCCGCGCGCCGATCGCGTTCAACGACCGCGAGATCTTCCTGACCGCCTCGATCGGGCTTGCGCTGTCCGACCCGGCGGCACCGCTGACCGACGAGATCATCAAGGACGCCGAGCTTGCGATGTATCATTCCAAGCGGATCGGCGGCGACCGCATCGACGTCTACAAGCCGGCGATGCGGGCGCGCAAGACCGACCGCCTGACGCTGGAGAGCGACCTGCGCCGCGCCATCGAGCGGCAGGAGATCACGATCCTGTACCAGCCGATCGTGCGGCTGGAGGATCGCGCGATCGCCGGCTTCGAGGCGCTGGCGCGCTGGGATCATCCCAAGCTCGGCCGGATGTCACCGTCGGAGTTCATCAACGTCGCCGAGGAGACCGGCCTGATCGTCGATCTCGGCATGTTCGTGATGGACCAGACCGCGCGCCAGCTCGCGGTGTGGCAGCGCGCGATGCGCGCCCGCGAGCCGATCTTCGCCTCGGTCAACGTGTCGTCGCGGCAGCTGCTGCGCCACGATCTGATCCACGATATCCGCACCGTGCTGTCGCGCTCCTCGGTGGCGCGTGGCACGCTGAAGCTGGAGCTGACGGAATCGCTGGTCATGGAGAACCCGGAGCACGCCGCCCAGATGCTGGCGCGGATCCGCGAGCTCGGCACCGGGCTGTCACTCGACGATTTCGGCACTGGCCACTCCTCGCTATCCTATTTGCAGCGCTTCCCGTTCGACACCATCAAGATCGACCAGTCCTTCGTCCGCACCACCAGCCGCGGCACCCGCCCGGTGATCCTGAAATCGATCATCGCGCTGGCGCACGATCTCGGGATGGAGGTGGTGGCGGAAGGCGCCGAGACGGATTCGGATGCCGTCGAGCTCTACCAGCTCGGCTGCGAATACGCCCAGGGCTTTGCCTTCGGCGAGCCGATGGACGCGGATGCGGCGACCCGGCTCCTCACCGAGGAACGGCTGGAAGCCGCGAGCTAAGTTCGGTCAAGTAAGTTAGCATCGTCTTGCTGCGGACTAGCTGCACCTCTCCCGCTTGCGGGGGAGGTCGCTGCGCGTAGCGCAGCGGGTGGGGGCTCTCTCCATGGAACGACTCGCGGAGAGAGCCCCCACCCCAGCCCTCCCCCGCAAGCGGGAGAGGGAGCGCACCTTCTCCGCGATAACTGTCCGACCTTACAGGATCGCGCCTTAGCGCGGCTTGGGCGTGCGCTTGAACTTGACGCTCTTGCCGTCGGCCTGGCGGGTGGCGATGTAGCCGGCCTCGAGGCAGGCCTCGCGCTGCGGCATCTTCTCCTGCGGGCTGCGCAACGTCTCCCACCACGACGCCCGATGCGCGGCGCGCGGCAGCGCTGCATCGATGATCGCCTCGATCTCCTCGAAGGTCAGCACGAATTCGGGCAGATGCTGCTTCTTCAGATAATCCCGCAATGCGTCGTAGTCGTTCACAACGTCCTCGATGACAAAAGTCCGGCAACCACCCGTTAACCCATTCGGCGGCCGCTGTCGCCATTTAAGGCGACAACAAGATTTCCCGTTGCATGACGGCGCATTGGAGCGGGACATGCCATTTCGACGGGGAAACGACCCAAGGCGGCGCTGGCGGCTATCGGCAAAGCTGCTGATCGCGGCGTCGGTTGCGACCGTCCTCGGCTTTTCCGCGGTCTGCGCCGGCGTGATGTTCGACATGCGCCGCGGCGAGGAGCAACTGGCCCGCCGCACCCTGGAGAATCTGGCGTCGGGCATCGAGGCCGACATCAGCCGCAACATCGAGCTCTACGACCTGTCGCTGCGCGCGGTCGCCAGCAATCTCGAGATGCCGGAGATCCGTAATATCAGCAAGGAACTGCGCCAGCTGATCCTGTTCGATCACGCCGCGACCGCAAAGCATTTCGGCGCGATCCAGGTGTTCGACACCAAGGGCAATTTGACCATCGACGCGGCGAGCCTCGATCCGCGGCCGGAGAACCGCAGCGACGAGGAGTATTTCACGGTCCAGCGCGACAATCCCGATGCCGGCCTTTACATCAGCCGGCCGATGCTGCATCGCGGCGCCTATGCCATCGTGCTGAGCCGGCGCATCGTCGACGACGAGGGCCGCTTCCTCGGCGTCGTGGTCGGCTCGATCCGCTTCAGCTATTTCCACGATCTGTTCGGGCGGCTGAACCTCATGCCGGGCGACACCATCACCGTGCTGCGCAACGACCGCACCATCATCATGCGGACGCCGTTCGATCTCGACGTGATCGGCAAGAACCTCGCGGAGCAGCTGGACTGGAAGGCCGAGAACCTGAAGGTGGGCGGCGCCTTCTCAGGCAAGGGCCCGGTCGACGACATACCGCGGCTCTATGTCAGGCGCAGCAGCTCCGGGCCGCTTTACGTGGTGGTCGGCAAGCCGCTCGAAGCCGTCTTCAACCTCTGGCGCACCGAGGCCATTCGCATCGGCGCGATCATGGCGTTTCTGATCCTGTTCGTGCTCAGCGCAACGCTGGTGCTCGCCCGCGAGATCGTTCGCCGCGCCGACGCCGAGGACAAGCTCGAGGAGATGGCGACCACCGACGCCCTCACCGGCCTGAAGAACCGGCGCAAGTTCGACGGCGAGATCGAGCGCGAATGGCGCCGTGCCGGCCGCTACGGCCAGCCGGTCGCGCTCTTGATGATCGATGCCGATCATTTCAAGGCCTACAACGACACCTATGGGCATCAGGCCGGCGACCAGGTGCTGGTCGGGATCGCGATCTGCATTTCGGACGCGGTGCGCCGCGCCGGCGATTGCCCGGCTCGTTTCGGCGGCGAGGAGTTCGCCGTGCTGCTGCCCAACATGACCGCGCTCGAGGCCTTCAACCTGGCCGAGACCATCCGCCGCAAGGTCCAGCAATGGTGCGCGGGCGAACTGATCACGACAGTCAGCATCGGCGTCGCCAGCATGCGGCCGACCGCGGGCCAGCAATGGTCCGATCTGATCGAGGCCGCCGACAAGGCGCTCTACGCCGCCAAGGCCAACGGCCGCAACCAGTCGGTGCTCGCAACCGTGCCGAAGATCGCGCTGGTGGCGTAGGATCGGAGTCGGCAGCGAAGACACTGGCCGCACGTCCAATCAAAGTTCGTCGCGCAATCTCTCCGCATCGTCGTCCCGGCGAAGGCCGGGACCCATAACCACCGCATGTGATTGTGAACGGGATTGTGGCCCCAGCCGCGCGCAACAATGAGCAGTTGGGGTAATGGGTCCCGGCCTTCGCCGGGACGACGGCGAGGATGTGGCACGCCCAGTGGGTCCTACATCCGCACCCGAAGCGCGTTGCGCTGCCGCCGCCTCAGCCCCGCCGCTTCTTCTTCGGCTTCTTGCCGAACTTCGGCTTCGCCGACACGTCCGGCCACTGCGTGGGTCCGGCGTGGCTGGACTTGCCCGGGTGCTTCTTTTTCTTTCCGAACCGCGGCTCGTCGCCGGATTTCGGCCTGAAGCCTTTTCCGTCCCGATCGGATCGGAACGAATCCCTGGATTCCTTTTTTGACGCGTATTCCTGACGCGAACCGCTCGCGCCTTCGCTCGAAAATGCTCTGGCCTCTCGGTCCGGCGTGCCGCGCCGCTTTCCTGCACCCTCGGCGCGCGGCGCGCTGTATCCGCCGTCGCCATCGTCGCGCCAGGGCTTGCGCGCCGGCTTCTCGCGCACCTCTCCCTGCGGCGCGCCCGCCAGCGGCTCGATGCGGATGCTGTCCTCCTTGTCCGGACGCTTGATCTTGACCGCGAAGGAATCCGCGACCCGCGCGGCGATCTCGAATTCGGTGGTCGTGTCCATGATCTTGATCGCGCCGATGTCGCGCTTGTCGATGCCGCCGCGGCGGCAGATCATCGGCAGCAGCCAGCGGGCTTCGGCGTTCTTCCGGCGTCCGATCGCGGCCCGGAACCAGACGGTCGCCTCCTCCATGCCATGACGCGCAGAGGACTTGCCGGTCTTCGATCGCGGCCCGGCGGCACGATCATCGCGGCGCGAGGCGCGCTCGCCGCGGCGATCGTCGCGGTCCCGACCGCGTCCCTCGCCAGGATCGAGGATGTCTTCGGGCGCAGGCAGCCGCGCGCGGTAGAGCCGGGCGAGCGCTGCGGCAATCGCCTCGGGCGCGCGTTCGGCGAGCAAGGCCTGCGCCAGCGCCAGATCGTCCGACGTCGCATCTTCGGAGAACACTGCATCCTGCAGCAGGCGATCATGGTCGAGCTTGCGGATCTCCTCCGCCTGCGGCGCGGAGCCCCAGACCACATCGATGCCGGCAAGATCGAGCAGCAATTCGGCGCGCCGCCGCCGTGCCGGCGGCACCAGCAGGATGCTGACGCCCTTACGGCCGGCGCGGCCGGTACGGCCCGAGCGATGCTGCATGACCTCCGGGTCTTTCGGCAGATCCGCGTGAATGACGAGATCGAGGCTCGGCAGGTCGATGCCGCGCGCCGCGACGTCGGTCGCGACGCAAACCCGCGACCGCCCGTCGCGCAACGCCTGCAGCGCCTGGGTCCGCTCGTTCTGGGTCATTTCGCCCGACAGCGCAGCGACGGAGAATCCGCGCTCGAGCAGCGCCGCCTGCAAATGCCTGACGGCCTCACGGGTGTTGCAAAACACCAGCGCGCTCGGCGCCTCATGGAAACGCAGCACGTTAACGACGGCGTGCTCGACGTCGTCGGCAGCCACCCGGATGGCGCGGTACTCGATATCGGCATGGCCGCCCTCGTCACCCGCGACCTCGATCCGGAACGCCTGCTCTTGATACTGCTTGGCGAGGGCAACGATGCCGCGCGGGAACGTCGCCGAGAACAGCAAGGTGCGGCGGGTGTCCGGCGTGGTCTCGAGGATGAATTCCATATCCTCGCGGAAACCGAGATTGAGCATCTCATCGGCCTCGTCGAGCACGACGACCTTGAGTTCCGAAATGTCGAGACGGCCGCGCCGCAAATGGTCGCACAACCGGCCGGGCGTCCCGACCACGATGTGGGCACCCTCGGCAAGCTCGCGCTGCTCGCGGCGCGGATCCATGCCGCCGACGCAGGAGACGACGCGGCCGTCGGCGTGTTCATAAAGCCAAGCAAGCTCGCCCTGGACCTGCAAGGCGAGCTCGCGCGTCGGCGCGACGATCAGGGCCAGCGGGGCGGCGGCCGGCTCGAACCGCTCGGCGCCGTCGAGCAGGTCCTTTGCCATGGCCAAGCCGTAGGCAACGGTCTTGCCCGAGCCGGTCTGGGCTGAAACCAGGAGATCGCGGTCCACAGCGTCGTCCGCGAGCACGGCGAGCTGGACCGGGGTCGGTTGATCGTAGTTGCGCTCAGCCAAGGCGCGGGCGAGCGGCGAACTTGTGGTCGGAAAGGGCACGAGATGGGAAACCTTGATTGGTCCGGGCGCAGAACGTCGAGCGGGACGACCTGGAGCTGCGTACCCGGCAAGCGGCACAGCCGCATGACGATTTGGGGTGCTTTACGCCAAGAAGCGCCAAATCGCCATGCCCCATCGCAGAAAAGCTGGCGCGCGGATCAAGCGGGCTGCCCGATCGGGGCCGTAGGGCCGGTCAGCGCGATGGCGGGTGACGGCTTCGCCTGATCCGCAAGACTGTCGGATCGGCGAGAGCCGCCGCTACTTGCCGCCTTGGCGCATTTGAGAGGTCAAGAGGGACGAGAACGGGACGAGCACCGTTGCGGGACTCCCTGGACGCGGCATCACTTCGCCTTGAGCGCCTTCTCGTGGCTCTCGAGCGCCGCTGTCATCAGCTTCGGCAATTGCGCGGCATAGACCTCGATGAAGGTGGCATCGCCGCAGGCCTCCGGATCGCGCGCGGCCTGCTCGGCGATGCGCGCGGCCCTGGCCTCGCATTTCGCGAACATGTGCCAGAACCAGTCCGCGTTCTTGCCGAGTGCCGGCTTGTTCTTCTTGATGACGGCGGCGCCGACCGCGCTCATCGCGCTGACGACGCCGGCGCCCAGCGTGCTGATGGCGCGCGCGTTAAGGATGTCCTCGCGCCCTTGCGCGGTGGCGTTGGTCGCGGTCGCTCGTCCCTTGGCCGGCATGCTGTGAGCTCCTTCGATCCCTGCGGCGGATGCAGCATCGGCCGCGGAAGTTGAGGAAAGCTCAAGGGGCATGGTTGAAAAGCGCTATGGATTTCATTCCGGTTTTATGCGCTTCCGAGCGATCGGGCCTGGACGGGCGTTTTGCCCTCTTCTCCGCGAGGGAATCCGTCAGGCGTCGTTACCCTTTGGCGCCGTAGCGGCGGATCAGCTGACCGGCGACATCGTCGAGATCATTGCCGACGACCTGCGGCTGCGGGCCGACGCCGAGGACATCGTTGCCGGGACGCTTGATCAGCGCGGCCTCCCAGCCGGCCGCGACCGCGCCCAGCGTGTCCCAGGTGTGGCAGGCGATCAGGCAGAACTCCGAGGGCTTTGCCCCGAGCTCCTTCTCGACATAGCCATAGGCCTGCCGCGACGGCTTGTGATGCTTGACGCCGTCGGCGGAGAAGCGCCGCTCGAACAGATCGACGATGCCGCCATGGGTCAGCTGCCGGGTCTGCACCTCGAGCAGATTGTCGGTCAGCGTGAACAGGCGGAAGCCGGCCGCGCGCAGCCTGCGCAGCGCGCCGGGCACTTCGCCGTGCGGCGGCATGGTGGAGAATTTCTCGGTCAGCTCCTGCTTGTCGGACTCGTTGATCCTGATGCCGCGGGTGTCGGCCAGCATCTTCATGACCGCGGCGCCGATATCGGTGAACGGCACGTAGCACCCCGCGACAGTGAGCGAGGCCGAGTACATGATGAAGTTCGCGAACCACAGCCGCATCGCGCTCCTGTCGTTGAAGATGCGCGCGAACACCGGCTCCATGGTCTCGAGGTCGAGCAGGGTTTCGTTTACGTCGAACACGATCAAGGGAAGTGCCATTTTTTTCTCCGTTTGGTTGGGTTTGGTTCTCAGCCCCTGTCCTTCATCCGGCTGCGGTGCGCGGCCTGCTTGGCGCGGTTGCCGCAGATCGCCATGCTGCACCATCGGCGCGCACGCGCCCGCGTGTGGTCGGCGAACATCAGCGTGCAGGCCGGGCCCTCGCACGCCTTGATGTCGGAGAAGCTTTCCTCGCAGACGACCCTGGCCATCGCTTCCCCAATCGGCAGCAGCAATGTTTCGGCCGAGCGCCAGCGCCGCGTCCGCTCCAGCGCGAAACCCTCATGGCCGTCTTCGCCGTCCTTGCGGCGATGCGCCACGATCTTGCTGAACGCCTGATCGCTTTCCAGCAGGCGGTTCAGCGGCTCGATCTCCTTGAGCGCACGCGGCGCCAGCGGCCGGCCCATATGCTTGCGCACGAAGCCGCGGAACCATTCGCGCAAATCGCGGGCCTGACCGGCGACGTCGTCGAGCTCGCCAGGCGTCGCGCGCGCCTTGAGCTCGTCGAGCACATCGGGCGGCACCAGCTGCGCCTGCGCGAGCCAGCGCAACAGGCCGTCGCCATCGGCGATCCAGTCGACCGGCGTATCGACCGGCGTCGCGATCGAATTGATGAAATCGAGGCCCAGGCTGTCAGCGATGAACATCGCGGGCGGATGGGATTGCACGGTGACGCCCTCCTCGCGGCTTTCTGACGGCTTCCTCAGTCGCAAAATAGTAACCTGATAAAATCCATTTGACAAGTTACGCGCACCGGATCATAAGCGCAGTAACCTAACTAACTGCATTTTAGCGGTTACAGCCAGAACCGGCCTGAAACGAGGGAGCGGACAATGTCGAACAAGGATGTCAGCGTGGTGCTTGCGCATGGCGCGTGGGCCGATGGCTCGAGCTGGGCGCGGGTGATCACGGCGCTCGATGCCGAGGGCATCAGGGCGGTGGCAGCGCCGTTGCCCCTCACCTCGCTCGCCGACGACGTCGCGGCGCTGAACCGCACCCTGGACCGCGTCGCGGGCCCGGTGGTGCTGGTTGGCCATGCCTATGCCGGCGCCGTGATCGCCGAGACCCGCTCGCCGCGCGTCAAGGCGCTGGTCTATGTCGCGGCGCTGGCGCCGGATGAAGGCGAGACGGTCGCCGACGTATTCTACCGGCTGCCACCGCATCCGTTCGCGCCGAAGCTCGCGCCCGACGCCAATGGCTTGATCTGGCTGCCGGAGTCCGCTTTCGCGGCGGCCTTCGCGCAAGGCGCGCGCTCCGAGGACCTTGCGGTACTCGCCGCGGTGCAGCGGCCGATCTCGCCAGCCTGCATCACCGTGCCGGTCGGCCGCCCGCTCTGGAAGGACGTCCCGAGCTGGTTCCTGGTTGCCGAGGACGACCGGATGATCGCGCCCGAGACCCAGCGCAGCATGGCGGCGCGGATGCAGGCGACCGTGCGCTCACATCCCGTCGATCATACCCCGATCGTCACCGCGCCGAAGCTCGTCACCGACATCATCCGAGAAGCGGTCGACAGCGTTACAGAGCACTGACCTCTTCCCACGATTTCGGACAGGAGAGCTGCCATGCAGGAGAAACGTCTCTCGGCCGACCGGCTCGGCGCGTTTTCCGATGCGGTGATCGCCGTCATCATCACGGTGATGGTGCTGGAGTTGAAGCCGCCGGAAGGCTCGCGGTTCGCCGACCTGCTGCCTCTGTGGCCGACCGCGATCAGCTACGCCGCGAGCTATCTGTTCATTGCGGTGATCTGGGTCAATCATCACCATCTGCTGCATCTGGTGCGGCAGCCGACGCCGCGGCTGATCTGGCTGAACTTCGTGCATCTGTTCGCGGTCTCGCTGCTGCCGTTTGCCACCGCATGGGTCGCGCGATCGCACATGGCCGCCGCGCCGGTGGTGGTCTATGCGGTGATCTTCCTGCTGATCGACCTCGCCTATCTCGCCTTCGAGCGCGCGGTGCTGGCGCAAGCGGACCAGAGCCTGATCTCCGAGCGCGTGCGGACATGGACGCAGCGTCGCACCTTGCTCGCCGTGCTGGTGTTCGCGGCCGGCGCCGCCATCGCCCCGTTCATGCCGCTGCTGGGCTTTGCCACCGTGTGCTGCGCCCTGCTGCTCTATCTGCGTCCCGAAGCGATCAGCGGGCTCGCGAAGCAAATCAAATCCTAAGTCCCGGAATTCGCCAACGCACGATCACAAGGAGTGACAGATGTCTCAGATCAAATACCGCACCGCCGATGTCGACGGCTTTAACATCTTCTATCGCGAGGCCGGTTCGCCCGGCACGCCAAAGCTGCTGCTGCTGCACGGCTTCCCGAGCGCGGGCCACATGTTCCGCGATCTGATCCCGCAGCTCGCGGACAAATTCCACATCGTGGCGCCGGATTTGCCCGGCTTCGGTCAGTCGGACATGCCGCCGCGCGACAAGTTCAACTACACCTTCGAGCGCATCGCCGGCGTCATCGATCGCTTTACCGAGGTGATCGGCTTCGATCGCTTCGCGGTCTATGTGTTCGATTATGGCGCGCCGACCGGCTTCCGCCTGGCGGTCAAGCATCCGGAGCGGATCACGGCGATCATCTCCCAGAACGGCAACGCCTATGACGAAGGCCTCAGCGACGGCTGGACCCCGATCAAGGCCTATTGGCAGGATCCCTCGCCGGCGAACCGCGACGCCCTGCGTGCGTTGCTGACGCCGGACACCACGCGCTGGCAGTACACCCACGGCACTTCGGATCCGGCGGCGGTGTCGCCGGACGGCCAGAACCTCGACAACTACTACATGGCGCGGCCCGGCGCGCACGACGTGCAGCTCGATCTGTTCGGCGACTACAAGAGCAACGTCGCGCTCTATCCCACCTTCCAGACTTACTTCCGCACTCACCAGCCGCCGTTCCTCGCGGTGTGGGGCAAGAACGATCCGTTCTTCCTGCCGCCGGGCGCCGAGGCGTTCAAGCACGACAATCCAAAGGCGGTGGTCAAATTTTTCGACACCGGCCATTTTGCGTTGGAAACGCACGCCGCCGAGATCGCGCAGGCCATCCGCGAGTTCCTGAGCCGCTGAAGGTGGCGGCAGCGACAACTCCATCCGCGTCATTGCGAGCGAAGCGAAGCAATCCATAGCTCCGCACAACGGAAGGATGGATTGCTTCGTCGCTGTCGCTCCTCGCAATGACGGGCTCACATCCACTCAGTCACGCCGACCACTCCAAGGAAATGCACATGACCCAATCCGTCGCCATCGTGACCGGCGCCAGCTCCGGCATCGGACGCGCCACCGCGCTGCGGCTCGCGCGGGATTTTTCCGCCATCGTCCTCGTCGCGCGCAGCGGCGAGAGGCTGCGCGAGGCCGCTCGAGAGATCGAAAGACACGGCAGCACGCCGCTGGCGCTCGAGCTCGATCTCGCCGCGCCTGATGCCGCTGATGAAATCGTCAAGGCCACGCTGGATCGCTTCGGCCGCATCGACGCGCTGGTCAATGTCGCAGGCGCGGTGGCAGGGCTCGATCTGTTCGAGATGACCGATACGCAATGGGACGCCGGCCTCGCGCTCAAGTTCCACGGCGCCAGGCGGCTGACGATCCGCGCCTGGGACGCGCTGAAAGCGTCACGAGGCGCTGTCATCTTCACCTCAGGAAATGCCGCCGTGCTGCCCCGCGCCGCTGCCGCCGCGGTGGGCACGATCAACGCCGCGATCGAGGCACTTGCAAAAGCCTTCGCCGAGCGCGGCATCGACGACGGCGTGCAGGTGAACTGCGTGTCCCCGGGCGCCGTGATGACCGGACGCCGCCTCGCGATGCTGGAGAAGGCCGCGGCAACCAGGCAAGTCGATGTCGACACCGCCAAGGCCGGCTTCCTCAGGCAGGTCGGCATCAGACGGTTCGGCACGCCGGAGGAGATCGCCGACCTCGTCGCCTATGCCGTGTCGCCGCCGGCGCGCTGGATGACCGGCACCGTGCTGCGCATCGATGGCGGCGAGATCAGGACTGTCTGACATCGCCGCGCTATTGCCGATCCGCGCGCGGTCATGCTTTCGGCCCCTGCGCGGCGCGTGCCGCGAACATCGCGAGCAGCCGGCCCCAATCGCCTTCGGTATCGAAGATGCGGCGCATCTCGGCGGCGCGGGCGCCGTAACGGTCGAGCTTGCGGTGCTCGAGCTCGACGCGGGTGGCGTCCTTGCCGTCGGCAATGAAGCGCACCTCGATCTCGGTCTTCAGGTTCGGATCGTATTGCCAGTCCGCGGTGATATCCCACGACAGCACGAGGCGCGACGGGGGCTCCCAGAGCAGCACGCTGCCCCAGTCGCAGGTACTGCCGTCGTCGCCGCGTTCGTACCAGCGGCCGCCGACGCGCGGCTCCATGATTGCATCGACCGCATTGGTCTTGCCGATCTTGTAATGCGCGAGCGGCCACCACGTGCCCATCTGCTCGGTGAAGACGCGCCAAGCCACCGCCGGCGGCGCCTCGACATTCATCACCTTGCGGACGCTGTAGGGATCGTAATTGTCGGAGGTCGCTTGCATCGTCATCGGGATCTCCTCTCTTTGGCGGCTTCGCGTTCGGCCGCTTGCTTGAAGGCGGTGAGTGTCTTGTCCCAGAATCCGTCGAGCCAGCCGCGCAGGCTCTCCAACCCGCGGGTGTCGATGGCATAGAGCCGCCGCGTGCCTTCGATCCGCACCACGGCAAGGCCGGCGTCCTTCAGCACCCGAAGATGCTGCGAGACCGCCGGACGGCTCACCTTGAGGCCGTCGGCGATCTCCTGCACCGATCGATTGCCTTCGCGCAACCGTTTGAACACCATGCGGCGGGTCGGATCTCCCAGCGCGTCGAGCGCGCGTTCTGCGCTGATCATGATCGTGTCGTCCGTTGTCGGATTTAACGTAAGTCAACACTTACGGTAAGTCAAGGCTAACGCTCTGTTCCAAATGAAACGGCGCGGCTCCGATCGAAGCCGCGCCGTTCAAGTCGTCTTGCCGCGAGTGCAGGCGCTTACGCCGCCGTCACGCGCCAGATCACGTTGCCGACGTCGTCGGCCACCAGCAGCGAGCCGTCGGGGCCAAGCGCGACGCCGACCGGGCGGCCGTACGACACCTTCTCGTCCGGCGCGAGGAAGCCCGACAGGATGTCGCGCGGCGGCCCCGCGGGACGGCCGTCCGCGAACGGCACGAACACCACCTTGTAGCCCGACAGCGTCGAGCGATTCCACGAGCCGTGCTGGCCGATCACCATGCCGTCGGGGAAACCCGGCAGCGTGCCCTGCGGCATCCAGCACAGGCCGAGCGAGGCGGTGTGGCCGCCGAGCGCGTAGTCCGGCTGGATCGCCTTGGCGACCATCGCCGGATCCTGCGGCACGCGATCGTCCACCGTCTTGCCCCAGTAGCAATAGGGCCAACCGTAGAAGCCGCCGTCGCGCACCGAGGTCAGATAGTCCGGCGGCGTCTCGTCGCCGAGGCCGTCGCGCTCATTGACGACGGTCCACAGCACATTGGTGGTCGGCTCCCACGCGATGCCCACCGGATTGCGCAGGCCGCCGGCGAAGATGCGGCTGGTGCCACCTGCGAGATCGAGCTCGTAGATCGCAGCACGGCCTTCCTCGACCGCAAAACCGCTCTCGGCGATGTTGCTGAGCGAGCCGACGCCGGCATAAAGCTTCTTGCCGTCGGCGCTCGGCAGCAGGCTGCGCGTCCAGTGCCCGTCGGGCTTGAAGCTGACGAGCTTGCGTCCCGGCGCGGTGATGCGATCGGCGCCCGCGGTGTAGGGAAACGCCACGACGCCGTCGGTGTTACCGACATAGAAGGTGTCGCCGACCAGGGCCATGCCGAACGGCTGGCTCAAACCCTCCATGAAGGCGCCGCGACTTTCGGCGACGCCGTCGCCGTCACGGTCGCGCAGCAGCGTGATGCGATTGGCGCTGACGCCGAGCGCCGCGGCGCGCCGCATCGTCGCCTGCATCGCGTAGTGGAAGACGCTGCGCGGCTTTCCTGCGATCTGCGTCGCCTCCGCGATCAGCACGTCGCCGTTGGGCAGCACGTTGATCCAGCGCGGATGATCGAGCCCGGCCGCAAAGGCGTTGACCTTGAGCCCGGGCGCGGCGACCGGCTTCTGGTCTTTGTCCCAGCCCCGCGCCGTCGGCATCTTGAGCGTCGGGATCGCGCCCTGGGGTTTGGCCTGCGGGATCTCTGGCGCGCTACCCCAGGCGGGCGCGGGCTGCGTGCCCTGCATCCGCCGCCACGCCAGGGCGCCGGCCCCGATCGCCGCGACGACGCGGGCAAAAACTCCAGACGTGCTCATGAAACTTCCCCTGTAATTGCGCAGTGTTAGCGCGCCTTGTCATTCCCTTGCCGACCGGCCGCGGCCCGCAGCATTCGCATAATGCCGGCCCTGATGACAGTAGTTATACGATCTTCGCAGCCGCGCACGAATCGGGGAGACTGGCTGCACGCTCCCTTGTCAGGGCGCTTTCCTCCCTGAGACCTTGCCCGCCGCAGTGGCGGGCTTCCTTTTACGAACCGCCCCGGCTTTTCGAGGCGCCGCTCGCGCATCCGCCGTTATAGCCATAGAAGCATAACGGGCCGGCGACAGATGCATCCTGCCGGGCAGAGCCCGGCAGTGCCCTCCCGGAACACAAGCCCCTTCACAAGAACCTGATCCCACGCTCGCGCAGATTTGCCTTTGCGAGATGCATGGCAGATCAGGAACGCCGCTCCATGGCGGTCGTTGGTCGGGACACCAGCAAGGAGAGTGTGAATGCAACGAAAGACCAAGATATTGTCCCTCGCCGCGGCGTCCCTGATCGCAACAACGGCAGGCGCGTTCGCACAAGGCTACTATCCTTACGGGAACCCTGGTCCGAGATATTACGGCGGCCCCCGCTATCAGGCCGTGCAGCCTGACGTGATGTACTCTCCAGCGGAGCCGGGCTGGTACGGTTCATTCAACGGCACCAACCACCCGACGCCGAGCTCGACCCAGGGCGACGTGGGTCCTGAAGGGAACAACAACGGTACGCTGACCGGCGTGTACAGGCGCTGGTAGGCCCGCGAATTTGAGGCCCGTCGCTCGGCTTGAGCGACGGGCCTTTTTGCTGTTCCACGTTCCACGTATGCAAACGTGGCAACGTGAGGTCCGATTTTTCTGCTGAGGCGTTACTTCACCATCGCGCCGTAGACGATGTCCTGCACATTCTCGCGATAATATTTGCGCAGCTCGCCCGGAGCTGCGGTTCCCACAACGACGACAAGGCGCTCCTTCGGGTCGCAGAAGAACTGGGTGCCGTAAGCGCCGTTCCAGGTGAACTCGCCGGGATTGCCCGGCACCGACGACAGCCCCTCGCCGGTCCGCACCGCGACCGACAGCCCGAAGCCGAAGCCGCCGCGATGCGGTTCGACCGCCGCGACGTTGTTCTTGATCTCGGGCCCGAGATGGTTCGACGTCATGTGATGCACCGTCTTGGGGCTGAGGATGCGCTTGCCGTCGAGCTCGCCGCCATTGAGCAGCATCTGCCCGAAGCGCAGATAGTCGCCGACGGTGGCGAACGAGCAGGCGCCGCCGCAATCGAACCTGGTCGCCGTATCGAGCAGCTTGATGGCTTGCGGCTTGCCGGTGAGCGGATCGTTCGGGAACGGACGCGCCAGCCGCGCGCGCTGCGCATCGGCCGGGTGGAACGTCGCATCCTTCATGCCGAGCGGCTTCCAGACATTGGCCGCGAGATAATCGCCAAGCCGCTGGCCGGAGACCTTCTCGACGACGGCGCCGAGCACGTCGATCGAGAAGCCGTATTCGAACTCAGTGCCGGGCTGATGCACCAGAGGCAGCTGGGTGATGCGGTCGATGAAGGCCTGGGTATCGCCCTCGACCGCCGGCGCGGTGCCGTCGGGATAGAGCCGCGCCAGCACGCTCGAACTGTCGGGCCGGCCGCCATACATCAGGCCGGAGGTGTGGCGATAGAGATCGTGGATGAAGATCGGCTGCGTCTGCGGCTCCATCTTCAGCGAGCCGTCGGCCTGCTGCACGCCGACCTTCATGTCGGCGAACGCCGGATAGAACTCGGCGACCCTGGCCTGCAGCGGCAGCTTGCCTTGCTCCATCAGCGTCAGTCCTGCAACCGCCGCCATCGGCTTGGTCATCGACGCCAGCGCGAACACCGCGTCGATCGGCATCGGCGTGCCCTTCACCGGATCGAGCTGGCCATATGCCTTGTAATGCACGAGCTTGCCGTCGCGCGCGATCGCCACCACGGCGCCGGGCACGCGCTTGGCGGCGATCTCGCGCGCGAAGAAGTCGTCGAGCCGCGCCAGCCCCTGCTCCGAAAAACCGACCTGGTGCGCCGACGTTTCCGGAAGCGGCGCGGCGTGGGCGATGCTGAAAGCAAGGCTAGTGGCGGCGGCAGCCGCGGCAATAACGGTTTTTCTCATTGTTTCCTCACCGGGGACCGCGGGCGATTTATTATGGCGTTCGTTGCCCGCAGCTCGCAGGATTAGATCACGCCGGCAAGGGCGACAAGACTTCGCGGCGCGCGGCCGCGTCACGCGGGTGCATGCCTTGCTGGGCGAAGAACGGCTCGACCTCGAGCTCGAACGTCTTCAGCGCCGCGCCGATCGCCTGGTGCATGTCGAGATATTTGTAGGAGCCGAGCCGGCCACCGAAAATGACGTTGGGATGCGACGCCGTCATGGCGTGATAGGACGCGAGCATGGCGCGGTCGGCGACGGTGTTGATCGGGTAATACGGCTCGTCGCTGCGGCCCGCGAAGCGGGAATATTCGCGGTAGATCGTCGTCCGCGCTTCGGCATGCGCGCGCTCCGGATGCAGATGCCTGAACTCGTGGACGCGGGTGTACGGCACCTCGGCGTCGGCATAGTTGATGACCGCGGCGCCCTGGTAGTCGGCGACGTCGTGCACCTCGCGCGCGAAGTCGACGGTGCGCCAGCCGAGATGGCCGCAGGCATAGCCGAAGAAGCGGTCGATCGGACCGGTATAGACCACGAGCTGCCGCGGATTGATGCGGTCGGCGACGTCGAAATAGTCGACGCCGAGGTGGACCGCGATCCTGGGATGATCGAGCATCCGGCGAAAGATGGCGGTGTAGCCGTCGAGCGGCATGCCCTCATAGCGATCGGCGAAGTAGCGATCGTCGAACGTGAAGCGGACCGGCAGGCGGCCGATGATGTCGGCCGGAAGCTCACGCGGATCGGTCTGCCACTGCTTCTGCGTATAGCCGCGGATCAAGAGATCGTAGAGCGTGCGGCCGACCGAGGCGATTGCCTTGTCCTCGAGATTGCCGATCCCCGCGGCGCCGTGCGCGGCCGCCTCCGCCGCGATCACGACGCGGGCCTCGTCCGGCGTCATGGCGCGCCCGAACGCCGCACACACGGTCGCAAGGTTGATCGGCATCGAATAGACGCGGCCCTTCGTCACCGTGAAGACGCGGTGACGGTACCCGGTGAACTCGGTGAAGCGGTGCAGATAGCGCCAGACGGTCTCGGAATTGGTGTGGAAGATATGCGTGCCGTAGCGATGCACCTCGACGCCGCTGTCGGGGTCGAGCTCCGAATAGGCGTTGCCGCCGATATGCGGACGGCGGTCGAGCACGCAGACGGAGCGGCCGAGTCTGCTCGCCACCTGCTCGGCGATCACGGCGCCGAAGAAGCCGGCCCCCACCACGACGACGTCGAAGCCATCAAGCTGCATGCGCTCTCGCCCTCATGTCGGATCGCGACGGCGCCCGACGAAGCTTCAACGTGGCGGCATGGCCGTTTCCGGCGAAATAAATCCGCCCATCAGGATAATTCCGAGCCCGGAACGGCCGGCTCCGCCGTTCAACTGACAGCATGCAAGGCGACGGAAATGCCCGCGCGAGCAGCCACACCATCAAGCGCGGAGGTCCCATGTCCGTGATCTGCGTCCTGTATTCCAGCAACACCACCTATGATTCGCTGCGCGGCATCCTGGCGATGGCGGCCGCCGAGCTCGACCGGCTCGGGCACGAGGTCAGGATGCTCGATCTGCTGGCGCCGGATTTCTCGGCCCGGCTCAACGCCCTGCTGCCGCGGCGTGCCGAGGCCATGGCGCTCGGCTTCTCCGGCATTGGGCTCGATATCCACACCAAGGACGGCAGACTGTTCTGGGACGTCGCCCAGATCCCGGTCTTCACCTGGTTCTGCGATCATCCCTGCTATTTCGCCAGGCGTCACGGGCTCGAGAGCCGCTACACCGCGCATGGCTACGTGTTTTCGGACCATGCCGCCTTCAACCGCGATCATCTGGGGGCCAACGGCGCCGTGTTCGCGACTCATATGGGCATTCCCGATCCCGGCTTCTTCGGCGGCCTGCCGCCCGAGCAGCGCAACGGCCGGCTGATCTTCGCCAAGTCCGGCTGGAATCCGCTGGCGCTCGAGCGCGGCTGGCGCAAGATGATGCCGCCAAAACTGTTCGCGCTGCTGTTCGATGCGATCGCCGAGGCGCGCGGCAAGACCTGCGGCGCATTTCCGAAGATCATCGTCGACGTCGCCGAGCAGCATCTGGTCTATCTGAAGCCCGGCGGCGACCTGTTCAACGTGATCCTGACCCGGCTCGACAACTACACACGAGGCGTGCGCACCCGCGAGGTGGGCACCGTACTCGCCGACTATCCGGTCGATTTCATCGGCGGCGGCTGGAGCGATCTCGACGTCAGCGGACGTCCGGCCCGCGTGCTCGGCGCGATGACCTTCGATGCGATGCGCGAAGGCCTCGGCAGCTACCTTGCCGCGGTCTCACTCAATCCCAATATCGACTTGTCGGTGCATGACCGGGTGTTCTTCGCGCTCGGCGCCGGCACCGTGCCGGTGTTCGACGCCAACCGCTTCTCGGCCGCGGAGATGCCGCATCTCGCCCGCTTCAGCTTCGGCCAGGACGCGATGAGCATCGCCGCCGCCGTCGAGGCCGTGCTGGCCGATCCCTCGGCAGCGCAGGCGGCGGCCGCGACCACCTTGCGCGAGCTTTATCCGCGCTTCTCGATGCAGCGGTCGGTGCAGGACATCCACGAGATCACGATGTCGATCGCGGGCGCAGCCGGCGCCAGTTTGTTGCCGGCCGAGCCGGTGCCGGCCGGCGTCTGGACGCCGAAGCAGGCGGCCTGATCGCGCACCATTTCCGTGGCCGCGTCGCGCCCGCTACGCTACCATGCACCCGTCACCTCCGATCGGGGCCAGCATGAATCGCCGCGCGTTTGTCTCGGGACTGGCCGTTGCCGCGGCGCTGGCGGGCTTCGCCTTGCCGGCTGCGGCCGACGGCAAGCGGGTGGCGCTGGTGATCGGCAATGGTGCCTACAAAAGCGTGCCGGCACTGTCCAATCCGCCGAATGATGCCGGCGATATCGCCGCCGCGCTGAAGCGCCTCGGCTTTGCGGTGACGCTCATCACCAATGCCGGCTTCGACGAGATGCGGCGCGGCCTGATCGCATTCGGACGCAATGCCGCCGGCGCCGACATGGCGGCGGTGTACTTCGCCGGCCATGGCATGGAGATCAACGGCGACAACTGGCTGATCCCGGTCGATGCCGAGCTGAAGCGCGATACCGACGCCGCCAATGAAGCGATCAGCCTGCAAAGCGTGATGCTGCAGGTCTCCAACACCACAAGCCTCGGCCTCGTCATCCTCGATGCCTGTCGCAACAATCCGTTCGCGGCGAAGATGAGCCGCTCGCTCGCCACCCGCGCCGCCGCCGGCAGCGGGCTCGGCCGCATCGAGCCGGTCGGCAATGTGCTGGTCGCCTATGCCGCGCGCGACGGCACCACCGCGCTCGACGGTGACGACCGCAACAGCCCGTTCGCCGCGGCGCTGCTCCGCAACATCGAGACGCCGGGCGTCGAGGTCACCTTCATGTTCCGCAACGTCCGCGACGACGTGATGGAGGCGACGCGCAACGCGCAGCAGCCGTTTGTGTACGGCTCGCTGTCACGCAAGGCGATCTACCTCGTGGCCGCTCCGCCCGCCGACGCCGCCGCCACGAAACAGGCGAACGCTGCGCCGGTAGCCGCCGCATTGTCGGCGCCATCGGCGACAGCAGCCGGCGCGATCGATCCCGCGCTGGTCGGCACCTGGGAGATCATGGTGCCGGGTGGTCGTGGCCAGTCGCGCTGGATCTGGCGGATCATGGCCGACGGCACCTACCAATTCCACGCCGAGCCCTCCCGCGCCGCGCGCCCGCACGAAGGCACCGTCAGCTTTGCCAACGGCCGCTGGACGCTGCATGCGCTGAGAGGACTTGCGAACTACACGGACGGCGGCTCCTACGAGATCCACGACTCGACCGCCGTCATCACCGGCAAGCTCGGCACCGGATATTGGAAACGCAGCGCGGAGTGAGCCGCGTGATGCGTACGTGAGGGATGGTGCCCAAACGCCATTATCTCATCTGGACAACGACCTTTCCCCTGGACCGCCCCTTCTCGAGATACGCAAGCGCCTGCTTCGCCTGTTCGAATGGGAATACCTTGTCGATCACCGGCCGGATGGTTTCCGCCTTGAGAAGCTCGCCGAGTTCGGCCAGTTGGCTGCCGTCTGGACGTACGAACAGAAACGAGTATTCAACGCCGCGCTTCCGGGCGTGACGAATGATCTTGCCGCTCAACAACCCGAACAAGAGCACCAGGACGAAGTTCATGCTTCTGGCACGAGCAAATGCGGCATCCGGCGGCCCGACGAGCGAGACGACGGCGCTTCCGGGCTTTAGAATCCGGAGCGACTTCTCGATCGCGTCACCCCTGACTGTGCCAAGCACCGCATCGTAGTCCCGCAGCACATCCTCAAACTGCTGCTTCGTGTAGTCAATCACCTCGTCAGCGCCGAGGCTCCGGACCAGGCCAACGTTCCCGGTGCTGGTTGTCGTCCCGACCTTGGCTCCCAGATATTTTGCGACCTGGATCGCGAATGTACCAATCCCGCCGGAGCCTGCGGGAATGAACACCTTCTGGCCGGGCTTGAGGCGCGCACGCTCCTTGAGCGCCTGCCACGACGTCAGTCCGACCATCGGGATCGAGGCGGCTTGCACGAAGTCGAGATTTGGCGGCTTGAGGGCGGCCGCGCTCTCGGGCACGACGGCAAACTCAGCAAGGGTGCCTGTCCCCAGGTCGAAGATACTGGCGAAGACCTCGTCACCTGGCTTGAAGCGGGTCACGCGGCTTCCAATCTCCACCACGACGCCTGCCACGTCGCTGCCCAGCGTGGCCGGCAGCTTAAACCGAAGGATGGGTTTGAACGTCCCCTTTGGAATCATGTTGTCGATAGGATTCAGGCCAGCCGTATGAACCTGAACAAGAATTTCATCCGGCCGTGGCTTCGGTCGGGACTGATCGGCGAACCCGACCTGGTCCGGCTTGCCGTAACGTTTGAAGACAAGTGCTCTCATGGTTCCTATGTCCGGGGTCCTGGGCTGGACCTTGGGTTCTCGCATCGAGCCTGGTGGTTTCAGAAAGCTCGCGCCTTGCTGAGGGGCCGCGAAACCGACGGCGCGTCAAGTCGCAGGTCCTTTCGAATCCCGGCGTCCACCAGGCTCGCAGGCGCGAACCTGCGAAGAAACCGCAGGCGCTTCGCGAGACGACCGGCCGGGTATCGGACCTTCGGGTGCGCCGCAGTGGCCACCTCCAGCACGGTGTCGGCAACGACGCCAGGTGGCTCGGCGGTCGCCATCACCTCGTTCACCCGCTTGTCGACGCCTTCGCGAGCCTCGCGATACGCATCGAGCTTGGCGTCCGGTGCCGCGAAGTTCGCGTCGAATGGTGTCTTCGTATAGGCCGGCTCGATGACCGAGACCCGGATACCCCGCGTGCGGAGTTCATGGTCGAGCGATTCCGAGTAACCCTCGACCGCATGCTTGGTCGCGGCATAGAGCGCGCCATACGGCATCGGAAGGAAGCCAAGAACGGAACCGATGTTGATGATGCGACCGCTACCCTGGCGCCGCATGTGGGGCACGACGGCGCGGGTCATCCGCACCAGCCCGAAAAAGTTCGTCTCGAAGATGGATCGGGCCTGCTCGATCGAGCTCTCTTCCGCTCCAGCGGGAGCCACACCAATCCCTGCGTTGTTGACGAGGAGATCGATGCGGCCATCTCGCTTCAGCACTTCGCCGACGGCTGCTTCCACGGAAGCATCGCTGGTTACGTCGAGGGACAGCATCTCGAACGACCGCTTGCCAGGCTGGGCTCCACGTCTGCTGGTGCCGTAGACGACGTAACCGGCTCTGGCGAGTCGCTCCGCCGTGGCCTCGCCGATGCCCGACGAGGCGCCCGTAACGAGCGCGATCTTCCCGGTAGGTCTGGTCATCTCTTTCTCCTGGCGATGGACGGCGCAGCACGATCAACCTGCTCGCAACCCGGCATCTGTTCGTTGCAGTAGTTCAGTTCCGGCCGTTTGATTACGATCGCAATCTTTAGAATAGATGACGATCGTAATTATACTTGTCAAGGGCCGGGTCTGGCGCCATATCTGCGGCATGCGTGTTTCAAAGGAAAAAGCGGCCGAGAACCGCGACCGAATTCTCAAGTCCGCATCGCGCCTATTGAGAGAGCGCGGCATCTCCGGAGTGGGCGTCGACGCGCTGGCTGAAGCGGCGGGGATGACCCACGGCAGCCTTTACAGTCAGTTCGGTTCCAAGGAGCGGCTTGTCGAGGAAGCCGTGGCCGACGCGATAGCTGTCAAGGGCCAGGAACTGGATGAGGTGCCTACTCTCGGCAACTATTTTTCGGAATACCTCTCGAAAATACATCGGGACGACCCGGGGAGCGGCTGCCCGTTCGCAGCTTTGGGCTCTGAAATGCAGCGCCAGAGCCAAGGCGTGCGCGAACGTTTCACAGCCGGAGTGCGCGGCATGGTTGGATGGCTCGGTGACCGAATGGGCTCGGAGATCAAGCAGCGCCAACGCGATGAGCGCGCGGCTGCAACCCTTGCCTTGCTGGTCGGAGCGCTCGTACTCGCCCGCGCCGTGAATGATCCGAAGCTTGCGGACGACATCCTTCGCGCGACCAAGAAAAGACTGGAGCGTTGATTTCTCGGCATCACTGGAAGCTGGTGGACAAGCTTCGCCATCCCCTCATAAATCCAGCTGCCCCGTAGCCGGATAGACCACCGTGCCGTCGCTCTGTACCACGGCACCTTCGGTGAGGCGGGCGGGCTCGAGGCGGCCCTCCCCCATGATGTGGAGGACGGTCTCGCCCGACGCGATGAGATAGTCTGCCACGATGCGGCGGTGGCAGCGCCACCACACCGCTTCCGAGCACATCATCGCGCAGCGTCGCTCATGGCCCTCGTCGCGCAGATGCTGGAGCGCTGCACGAAACTGCGGCGACAACGCATAGTCGGCGTAGTTGTGAAAACTCTCGTTGCTCCAGAATCCATTGACGGACGGCGCCACGCTTCGCGCCTTGCCGCGGAGCCCGCCGAGATCGGCCAGATGCTCATACGAG
This sequence comes from Bradyrhizobium australafricanum, assembly GCF_020329495.1. Taxonomy (NCBI): domain Bacteria; kingdom Pseudomonadati; phylum Pseudomonadota; class Alphaproteobacteria; order Hyphomicrobiales; family Nitrobacteraceae; genus Bradyrhizobium; species Bradyrhizobium australafricanum. Next base: position 108,108 of record NZ_JAGKJL010000028.1, read on the forward strand.
ATATCAGCAGCCTTGAGCGACGTGGGCAGCGTGTCCTTGTTGAACTGCGGGTTGGTGCGCGACCGCGGCACGGTTCGGATGTCGACGATACGCTCGATATTGGCCGCGCCGAGGACAGCGATGAAATCCTCGAGGCTGCGGGTGGAATGACCGATCGTGAAGAACGGAAGCGCCGCGTCTTTGCTACGCATGATGCAGCGCGCTGCCCTTGTGGGCCGCGACGTGATCGGTCTTGTCGCTCTTGATCTCGTACTGCGGATCGGCCTCCGAGGCGCGGTGGGTGTGCCCCTTGTAGTCGAAATCGCGGGTGTGAACCGCAATGATGGTGCCCGAGACGCGGCCGGCCTCGGAATTCCAGCTGACGTGATCGCCGACCTTGAATTTCCTGGCCATGTTTGACGCCTCCTTCAGGCGCGGAATTGCTCGCACAATACGGTGCCAATCGTCGGCACGAACTAAAAAAGCCTGCCGGAGCAAACGAGCTCGCAGCCGGCCAGGTTCCTGCCTCGTGTTTGGGATTCAAGTGTCTACGGCGCGCCGGAGATTTCATGGCCCTTGGAGCACGTAAGTTCAACCAGGATTTCATCCGCACAAGGATATGTCGAATCGCTGGGACCGGGAGCCGGTGGTCGCGATAGACCGCCACCTGCGACGGTCGCATCCTGGTGGGTCACGCCGTTTGGCGATCTCGCATGGAATTCCCCGAATAGCAATCACGCCACTCAGCGCCGGCGGCCACCTCCGTGGAAGCCGCCTCCGCGGAAGCCGCCGCCAGCACGCATGCCGCCGCCACCGCCGCGATGGAAACCGCCGACGCCGGCCCGCATGCCGCCACCGCGGATCGCGGCCGGCCGGCCGCCACCGATGCGTCCGCTGGCGCGGGTGTGCGTGACGCTCCTGTGCGAGATCGCGGCGCGATTGCCCGCGCGCGTATGGGCGCGGGTGACGTTCCGGCTGCTGGCCCGGCGGGATACGCTTGCACCGCGATTGCCGCCGCGTTGCGAGACCGCGGTCCTGGCCCGGCCGGCCCCCGCATTCGAGATCCTGCCGCCGCGAGCACCGGTGCGATTGCGCAGCGCCTCGCGCGCGGCGGGGGTATTGCCGCTGCCGAACCGCCTCGCCACGCCGGCATCGCGATAGGCAACGCCGCCGCGATGCGCCGGATTGTGGGCCCAATTGGTGTTTCTGATGTTGGTGCGGTTGAACTGGTTATAGCGGTTGACGTTGACGTAGACGTTGCGGCCCCACCAGTTGCAGCCGCCCCAGATCGCAGCGCCGACGGCCACGCTGGCGGTGAAGCCGATCACGCCCGCGGCGACATAGCCTGGCGGAGACCAATAGAACGGCTGGTAGTCGGGATAATCCCAGGCCCCGTAGACGACGCCGGGATCGTAGACCGGGACGTAATACTGGTCGGGATCGACCGGCTCGATCGAGATCGCCTGCTGCATGCCGGAGGGCGCGGTCACACCGGCGGGAGGCGCGCTCTTTATCACCTTCTGCTGCGGCGTCGACTTGAGATTGCCCGCAGCCTCGGCGCGCTGGCGCAGGGTCTGCACGGCGCTCATCACGTCCTGCTCCTGCGCGAGGAAGGCATCGCCAAGCTGCTGGGTCCAGTCGAGCTTGTCGTTCATCATCTGAAGAACCTGCGGCACCGCCGCGAGGGCCTTGACGCTCGGATCCCACGACTGCTTCTGCATGGCGTCTTCGAGCGCCTTGCCGGTGACGGTCTTGTTGTCTTGCGACCAGCGCGCCGCCTCGACGACTTCCAACGGATAGGTCGACGCCATCAGGATCTGCGACAGCAGCGCGTCCGGATAGAGCGCGATCGGCGCGACCAGTTGCTCGATCTGTCCGTTCGGAAGCTTGCTGGCTGTCGGGGCCGGCGCCGGCGCGGCAGCCTGGTCTTGTGCCGGCTTCTGGTCCGCGGGTGTCTGCGCGTATGCCGAGCCTCCGAGCATCAGACCAACCGCCAGCGCCGCGTTCGCAATGGTGAGCCGGCGCAATCCTGGAAGAAGTCGTGTCATGATGCCTCCTCGTTCTTCGTCTCGCTTGCATCACCGGCGGCGCTGGCGTGCTCGGCCGCGCCGGGCGTCGGCGATGCCTACGCAATCATTCGGCTTCTATTCAAAGCGGAACATGCGTTTCCAGTCGTCCTTCATGCTGACAACGATCCAGCCATTGGAGCTCGCCGCGTCGAGCGCCTTGTCGAGTTTGCCGAACGCGGACTTGCGATCGTATGCATATTCTCGTTCGGCGTCGGTGTGATGCACGATCAGGCCGAAACGCTTGCCGGGCGATTGCGTCGCCCATTGCAGCATCTGGAAGTCGCCGTCTGAGTTACCGAAGGCCGCGACCGGACGTCGGCCGATATGCGAGTTGATGCCGACCGGCTTGCCGGGTCCGTCATCGACGAGATCGATCGCCGGCAGACGGATCAGTGTCGGCTTCCCCTTGTCGATCTCGAACTTCGTCTTGATGCTCGATCCCACGACCTGCTCGGGCGGGATGCCATAGACCCGCTCGCTCCATGGCCGCATGAACTCGATGCCGCCGCCCGAGACGATGAAGGTCTTGAAGCCATTGGCGCGCAAATAGGCGAGCAGTTCCAGCATAGGCTGGTAGACGAGGTCGGTATAAGGCCGGTTGAACTTCGGATGGTGTGCCGACTTGATCCAGTCGCCGGCGATCTGCGCGAACTCGGCCGTTGTCATGCCGGCATGGGTCGCCATGACCAGTTCGACAAGGCCCTTCTCGCCGGCCTTGGCCAGCGCGGCGATGTCGTTGTCGAGAACCGCCTTGAACGACCGCTTCCGCTTCCATTCCGGATGCTGGCCCGCCAGCGCCTTTACCCGGTCCAGCGCAAATGCAAGCTGCACATACATCGGCTGCTCGCACCAGAGCGTGCCGTCATTGTCGAATGTCGCGATGCGCTCCGGCACCGGCACGAAATCCGGCGTGCCTTCCCGCGTCACCGCGGCGACGAAGTCAAGGATCGACTGCTTCGACCGGCCTTCATTCCAGGACGGGAGAGGATCACTCTGCGCGCGTGCGATACGGCCGGAGACCGACAGCGTGGCCGCCGACACCAGCAGTCCGGCCAGGATCGTACGGCGGTCAACCAAGCTTCCGTTCACGAATCTCCGTCCTCCACGTCAGCCATTCAGAGAGGAACGACCCCCGAGAGTGGGGGCCGCTCCATTTGCATCGATCAGTTGCCTGTGGGCAAGCCGATCTGGAAGCCGTCCTTGGCGAGTTGATCCCTGAAGAACGCGAAGCGCTCATATTGCTGGATGGTGATCGGTCCCGCGTAGGTCTCGCTCTGAATCTTCCGTGGCGGATACTTCACATAGGTCTGCATCAGATCCTTGATCGCGGCATTGATCGAAACCAAGGACCACGTGTGCTCGGTGTAGTTGTTCATGAAGATGTCGTAGCGCTCCTGCGGGTCCTGCCAGAGATCGAAGACCTGCGGAACGGTCGCCACATAGGACTCCGGTCCCTTCCAGCCGAGGTTGCTGTCGACCGCCAGACCGCCGGTCTTTGCGCCGTTGTCGCCGCGCAGATTGAACACCGCCTTGTAGTTGCCGACACGGGCTGCGCCAGGCGAGAGCTCGGATTCCGTGAAATAGAACCAGTTCTTGCGCTCGGGCTTCCCGGTTCCGAACAGGATCGGCGACATGTCGATGCTGTCGAAGATGATGGGCTTACCCTCGCGATCGTTCTCCGGCAGCTTCACGCCGGCGAGCTTTGCGAAGGTTGCCATGTAATCGAGGCCGCCGACGATGTCGGAATTCTTCGTGCCGGCCTTGATGCCTGGGCCCCATGCAAGGGACGGGACGCGGTTGCCGCCCTCGCGAACCGTGCCCTTGGTGCCGCGGAACGGTGTGTAGCCGGCGTCCGGATAGACGTCCTGCCAGGCGCCGTTGTCCGTCGTCCAGAACACATAGGTGTTCTTGTCGAGGCCGAGGGACCGCACCTTGTCCATGATACGGCCGATCCGCGTGTCGTTCTCGACCACAGAGTCGGCGTACTTGCTCTTGGACATCGACTTGCCCTGGAATTCGGGCGCCGGCATGTTGGGCTGGTGCACCTTCATGAAGTTGATGCTCATGAAGAACGGGCCCGATGACTTGTTGCGGTCCAGATACTCAAGCGAGGCCTTCTCGACGTAGTCGTCGAAGAAGGGAATGCCGACCACGCCCTTGTCCGGCGTGTTGACGTACTGGCCGTTGATCTTGAAATCCTCCTTCGCCGGCTGCCCGGCATTTCCGGAAAGTGCGCCTTTGGTGACCTTCTCGAACATCGCCCGGAGTTCGGGGTCCATGTCGGGAAACCAGGTCGGATCGGCGTAGGTGTAGGCATTGAGATGATAAAGGCCGGCATACTTCATCTCGTCGTAGCCTTGCGCGCTCGGCAACGCATAGTCGGCCTCGCCAAGGTGCCATTTGCCCGTGAAGAACGTTTTGTAACCGCCGGTCTTCAAAACCGAGGCAAGCGTCCATTCCGCCGCCGGCATGCCGCCGCCCTGGCCCTGGAACGCGACGGTCGTCATACCGCTGCGATTTGGAATCCGGCCGGTTTGCACCGCGGCACGTCCAGGCGTGCAACTCGGCTGTGCATAGAAGGACATGAATTGCAGTCCTTCATTCGCGAGACGATCGATGCTCGGGGTGGGCATGCCACGATTTTCACCGCCGCCATAGGGGCCGGAGTCCCCGTAACCAAAGTCATCCGACAGGATCAGGATGATGTTCGGCTTTGCTCCACCGGCAGAGGATGACGGCTGCGGGGCGGTCGCCTGCGCTTGCGCAGTTTGGACGGGCGCCATGGCCGAGAAGGCGGCAATGGTGGCAAGCGAGCTGGAGGCCGCGAGCAGGTTGCGGCGGCTAACGGCTTCTGTTGTCTTCTCAGTCATCACTTTCTCCCTGAACGTGTAATGCAGCGAAATCCGAGATGGCTGGTCGACGTATCGATCGGCTCGGCATGGCGCGCCGCCGGTCGATAGCGCCGGCAATAGTTCGGCGCGCAGAGATGCGAGCCGCCCTTGATCACCTTGCGCGGTATCCTGCTGAGCGGCAGCGACGGATCGTGGCTGTCATGCTCGCAGCCGCCCCGCGGGTTCTGGGGAATGCAGCAAGCCTTCTTTGCATCGGCGCGGTGTTTCGGAGCCCACCAGTCGCTGGTCCACTCCCAGACATTGCCGATCATGTCGAACACGCCATAGCCGTTCGGCGGATAGGCCATCACAGGCGAAGTGCGCGCATGGCCGTCCTCGCACCGGTTCTCGAACGGAAAGTGACCTTGCCACGTATTCGCTTGATGCACGCCGCCCGGCACTAACTCATCGCCCCAGGCATATTCAGCACCATCGAGGCCGCCGCGCGCAGCCAACTCCCACTCCGCTTCGGTCGGCAGGTCCTTGCCGGCCCATCGGGCGTAGGCCAACGCGTCGGCGTATGCGATATGGACGACCGGATGGTCGTCGAGCAATTTGATGTTGCTCTTGGGGCCGTAGGGATGCCGCCAGCTCGCGCCCTTGAGCAGTGTCCACCATTGGCTGTAGTCGCGCAGATCGACCGGGTGATCCGGCGGCGTGAAGACCAGCGAGCCGGTGAAGAGCATGTGCGGGAGCGCATCCGGATAGTCCTTGGGATCCGGAGCGACCTCGGCGAAGGTGACGTGGCCCGTGGCACGCACGAACTGCTTGAATTGCCGGTTCGTCACCGGCGTGCGGTCGATCCAGAACCCGTCGACGCTCACCATGTGGGACGGCGCTTCTTCCGGATAATGCCGATCCGATCCCATGCGAAACGTGCCGCCGGGAATGAAGACGCTGTCTGACGCGCCGGTTTCGTCCACGCTCGCGACCGGTCTCTCGGCAATATTCAAGAAGGTTGCCTCCAGTTACTCGTTGCGGCCGATTGCGTGTTTGTCGGTTCGGCGGCCTCGCTGCGCAGGTCCTGTGTCTGACCGATCGCACCACGCAGCATGCCCGCGGCAAGCACGCCTGATATCGAAAGGTTGATAAGAATCGTATCGTTCACGCACTGCTCCAGTTATGCGAACGCCCCCTCGATCACGGCCGGTTCAGGTGAACCAGGGCCTCGGCTTCCAGTTCGGCAACAAGCCGTTCGTAATCCGCGGCCTTCCGACTTCCTTCGCGGTCGCCTTGCTTTGCCGCTTGTTGCCAACGACGAAGCGCTTTCACAGCTTCGTCATAATCTGCGCAAATGGCTCTAAACTGCGCGTCGCGATTGAAGCAGCGCCGAATGTCAAGTTCGCGCAGCGGAAAGCGGGTCACAATCGCGCGGAACGCCTCCATGATGAACTCGCTTGTGGCCGACGTGACCTTTGCTGCTGGTCCATCGGGGCTTCAAGGTACGAACATGTTCGTACACGGCGCGACGCTCGTTGAGCGCGCTGTCTCAGGCGCGACGGCTTCAAGGCCGATGCGACCAGCTGTCGCTACGGTCGGGAACTCATTGTTCTGATGATTGAAAGCTGTCGCGTCAGCGCCGGCTGCTTGCTTCGCTTACGAGTTGCAACATGTACTGGGAAGGCCTACCGTCGATCGACGATTGGGGTTGCCGGTTGATGCCTGATGTACCCTTCGCTCACGATGCCGTCATCGGCTCATCCGAGGTCCCGCGTCGTGATGATTCCGCGGTGCCGCCGGCGCATGTAGCGAAAGAGCTGGACCGCATCCTCTCGAGTCCGCATTTCCAGGCGAGCGAACGGCGGCAAGCTTTCCTTCGTTTCATTGTCGACGAGACGCTTGCAGGCCGCGCTGAAAGCCTGAAGGGCTACACAATTGCCTTGGCCGTGTTTCGGCGCGACCATTCTTTCGATCCCCAGGCTGACCCTGTCGTCCGTCTTGAAGCTCGACGATTGCGCCGCGACCTCGATAGCTACTACGTGGATTCGGGCCGGGATGATCCGGTACGCATCACAATTCCAAAAGGCTCCTATGTGCCCCATTTTGAGTGGCACAAGATGCATATTGCCGACGCTCCATCTCGCGAACCAGCCCTCGACCTCCACGATCGTTCGACAACTGCTGCTACACGTGCGAATTGGACGGCCAAACTTGCCATCAGGCGCTATGCGCCCGTCGCTGCCGCGCTGGCAGCCGGCATGGTGGCTTGGATATGGCTTGCAGCAAGAGCGCCTCCGTCCCCAATGACGCCACGCGAACCCGCGGTCCTGGTGATGCCATTCGAGCCGCTAACTTCCGGGGAGAACGCGCGGCTCTTCGCCATCGGCATGGGACAGGAACTGACCAGCAACCTGTTTCGATTCGGAGGATTCCGGCTCTACACGTCGCCCCCGAACGGGTCCTCCGCAAAAGGCGACGAAGCGCCCCAAACTGGTCGTCCTCTCGGTGCTTCCTATGTCGTCCGTGGAAGCGTTCAAACGAGCGCCGAAGAAGTGCAAGTCACAACGACCGTCTTCAACGCCGAGAACGACGAGATCGTATGGATGCGGACATATGCTCGACCGTTCGATCCCCAGTCGCTCATGAATGTCCAGCGCGAGCTCGCAAGCGAAATCGCAACCGTCGTCGGCCAATCCTACGGCGTGGTTAGAAACGACATTCGCGCGGCCCCACCGCGGAATATGGAAAGCTATCTGTGCGTCCTGCGCGCTCAGGCCTATCGCAGCACTTTCCGGCGCGTCGACTTCGATCCGGCCATGCAGTGTCTTCAGCAAACCGTTCAGCGGGATCCGCAGTATAGCGATTCATGGGCCATGCTTGGATGGCTGCATCTCGACGCCGGACGGTTGGGCTATTCAGCCGACGGCAATCCGCAAACGGAGTATGACAAGGCCCTTGACGCAACGTCGCGCGCCATCGCCCTGCAGCCGAACAGTCCCCTGGCGCTGAAGGCCCTGGCTGCGGCCTACCATTTCACGGGACGTTACGCCGATAGTGATCGCATCAGCCATCTGGCGATCGACCTCAACCCCAACGATCCCGACATCCTCGCCCAATTCGGCTGGCGTCTTGCCATCCGCGGGAACTTCTCGGAAGGCGTGCCGATGCTCAAACGCGCCGTCGAGCGCACGTTGCATCCGCCAGCCTGGTATCTTCATTTCATCGCGGTCGACCTTTACTTGAAGGGTGAATACAAGCAGATGCTCGACGTCGCCGAGACGGCATCGTTGCGCGATTCCGGATTCAGCCAACTATTGATCGCGATGGCGAATACAGAGCTGGGACGCCGCGATGCGACCCAAGCAGCCTTGAAAGGAATGTCGCGGTACAAAGCGTTGGCCGATGATCCGGCCGGCTTCTTGCGCCGCAACGGAGCCGCCGATCAGGTTGTCGACGTTCTCATGACCGGATTGCGCAAAGCCCAGGCTCTCGCCGCAAGCTGACGTTCCCTGCAGTTTCGGCGCCGCTCAGGCGGCATCTTCAGCTTTCGACGGCCATGCCGCCGTCGTCGTTTTTCACTGCGCATGGAATAGACCGCCCGAAGGCGGCCTTCCATGGGTTAGCGGAAACCAAAGCGATGCTTACGGGCGAATGCCGTTCTTCCGCGCGCAATCCCGATAGGCGGAATAGCCCGCCGAGTTTCGGGCGGCAGTCGCCCCGCTTGTCATGTTCGCACCGCCGGCGGCAGCGGCTTCATTCGCCTGCCTGAAGCATTCAGCACGAATTGCATCGACATTCTTGCCACTATTCTTCGGAGCCGCATTTGCCGGAACCGCGACGAGTAAAACCAGCGCGCCAAGCACTCCTGTCTTCCACATGGTCGTCTCCCTGTAGTGGACCAGCTGCCGTACCGGCCCGCCAATCCTGCTGCGCCGGCACGTGGGCATCAGCATTGTTTCACGCGGGGAGGTCATCAAGGTACGAACACGTTCGTACCTGCCTTGCGCAGCCGAGGTCCAAAGGATCGAGCTCGGCATTGGCGCTCGCTGCGCTTGCCTCCGAAGCCGCGACGCGCTGCTTTGGACGTGCATTCGGTTCTGAACATGCAGTTTGTGCCAGCGTGACACGTAGTTGAACCAACGGAACGAAGCTCGTTCAGCGGGATTGATCGGGACACCCTTGTAAGGAGTCCGGAAATGCGACCAACCAAGGCTTTGCTGGTTCTCAGCTTCATCGCATCTGCAGCAATGATACTTCCCTATGACGCACAGGCCCGGCCCGGAGCCGGCGCTCGAGCGGCTCACTTCCACGGCGGAGGAATGCGGCCTGGTTGGCACGGCGGCGGCACGCGATGGCATGGCGGTGGCTGGCACGGCGGCGGCGCGCGTTGGGCCGGCCGCGGATATTATCGCGGTGGCCGTTACTATGGAGGCGGTTGGGGCGCCGGAGCTGCCGCAGCCGGTTTGGCGACTGGCGCAGCCATCGGAGCCGCGACGGCCTACAACTCCTGCTATCAGACGCGAAACGTTTGGAACGGTTACGCATATGTTCAGCAAAGCGTGAGGGTCTGTTAGGCATCGCCTCGTCCGCTATGCCTGCGCGCGTGCGTTTCGCCGACCCCGTCTGGGCCGGCGTCACGCCCTCGCGCGCTACCAGTTAACGCGCAGTCCGGCTTTTCCGCTGTAAGAGAAGCCGCCACCGTCAAACCGGCTCTGATAGGAAGCGTTGGCATAAAGCGACGTGGTCGACGTGACCTGTCCGCTGATGCCGGCATTGATCTCGCCCCACAGGCCGCCGAGGCTGGCCTGGAACGGAACGAAGCCGGTGTCCGACGAGAACAACGTTTTCGGGTTGCCGAGGAATTCGTTCCACAGGCTCGGACGGATCCAGGCCGTCAGCGTACGCGGACTGTCATCGACCGCCCATGTTCGGCCAAATCGGGCACCGATCCGGGTGGCGAGCGAATCCACGTCCGCAAAGCGGATTTGCGCCGCGATGTCGCTGGCGTCGTTGATGTGGATGTTCTGATACACCAGTTGCGCCTGCGGCTCGATGAAGAAGCCGCCGGCGAACTTGAAGGGATAGCCGCCTTCCACCGACGCAGCCCCACCCTGAGCGCCGGTCTTCAGCGCCGGAATGCCGCGATTTGCGCTGCTCGTGATGTCGTAGAACGTGCCTTGCAGGATCGAGTCGATGTACCAGCCGGTCGGCCCGAAATGTGTCCAGTAGCCACCGAGCGTGTAGGCCGCGAAGTCGCTGTCACCCATCTGGCCATCGAAATGGCTGACCCTTCCCCACGCGCTGCCAACCGCAAAATACGCCCCCGCCTGGTCGCGGGAACCATCGGGATGGTCGTGTCGATAGAAATCCATGCCGGCCTGCAATGCCAGGAAGCTGTAGGAAAAGTGCGGGCCGGCCGCGCCGCCGAGCACACCAAGGCTGTCGCCCTGATGCACGCCGTTGACCCCAAGCACGCGGCCCCATCCGACCCTGGCGTTCTCGGGATTGGCGCGGAAGCGTTCGTCCTCCTCCTCGCCCACGCGTTCATGCAGCGTGTCGAGCAGGCTGCGTCCGTACAATAGCGTCATCGACGGAATTGCCGCGTAGAGCGACGTCTCCTCGCGGTAGTCGGGAATATCGCCGCCGCCACCGTCGGCTCCACCGCCACCGC
>NZ_JAGKJL010000029.1:0-116573 GCF_020329495.1 Bradyrhizobium australafricanum
CGGCAACGCCCGCCACTGGCAGCCGGTCGAAACGATATAGAGGATCGCTTCGATCACACGACGCAGCTCCGTCTTACGCGGCCGGCCGCGCCGGTTCGCTCGCGGCAACAGGCGTCTGATCAGCGCCCACTCCGCATCGGTCATATCGCTTGCATAACGCAGATCGTCCCGCCGATATTGCTCCCGAGTGATCTTGGTCCAGGGCATCGTGCTCTCCCTCGAATCTTTGCAAATCCGATGGAATCACACCCCACTGAGATCACTCACCCATTTTTCAGTCAGGCTCTCAGGATGACGGAACGTAGAGCTCGGGATGACGGAACGTAGAGCTTCCCTTGCTGCCCCGAGGCGTAACGTGATAGGCCGCCACTCTTGTTGGGTGGCGTTAACACAGGGCAGGTCTATGGCTGACGCAAAATACGACATTCTTGGGATCGGCAACGCGATCTTCGACGTGCTGGTGCAGACCGACGAGGGGTTCCTTGCCCGTCACGGCATGACCAAGGGCTCGATGCAGCTGATCGATGAGGCGCGCGCCACCGCGATCTACGGCGACATGGGGGTGGCGACCGAAATGTCGGGCGGTTCGGCCGCGAACACCATCGTCGGCGTCGGCAGTCTCGGCGCCCGCGCCGCCTATGTCGGGAAGGTCAAGGACGACCAGATCGGCAAGCTCTACGTCCACGATATCCGCGCCGCCGGCGTCGCGTTCGACACCGCGCCGGCCAGGACCGGACCGGCCACCGGCTGCTCCTACATCCTGGTGACGCCGGACGGGGAGCGCACCATGAACACCTATCTCGGCGCCGCGCAGGATCTGACGCCCGACGACATCGATCCGGCCCAGATCGCAGCTGCCAGCATCATCTATCTCGAGGGCTATCTCTGGGATCCGAAGAACGCCAAGGACGCCTTCGTGAAGGCGGCGACCATCGCTCACGGCGCCGGCCGCCAGGTCGCGCTGACGCTGTCGGATTCGTTCTGCGTCGATCGCTACCGCGACGAATTCCTCGACCTGATGCGCAAGGGCATTGTGGACCTGGTGTTCGCTAACGAGTCTGAGCTGCACTCGCTGTACCAGACCTCGGATTTCGACACCGCGCTGAAGCAGTTCGGCAAGGACACCAAGCTCGGCGTCGTCACCCGCAGCGAGAAGGGCTGCGTCGTGATCTCCGGCGACAGTGTCGTCGCGGCGCCCGCCTCGCCGATCGACAGGCTGGTCGACACCACCGGCGCCGGCGATCTGTTCGCCGCCGGCTTCCTGGTCGGTCTCGTGCGCAATGTCGGCCATGAGAATGCCGGCCGGCTCGGCGCGCTCGCCGCGGCCGAAGTGATCCAGCACATCGGCGCCCGGCCGCTGGTCTCGCTGCAGGATCTGGCGAAGCAGCAGGGGCTGCTGGTTTAAGGCGGAGTTTCTCTTCCGTCATGGCCGGGCTTGTCCCGGCCATCCACGTCTTTCTTGTCGTGGATCCGAAGTCGTGGATGCCCGGGTCAAGCCCGGGCATGACGATGTTGAGAGAGTGGGGCCGGCCTCACGCCGTCTTCGCCGCCTTCAATCCGAGCCGCTGCTCGACCGCGTCGCGCATCACGAACTTCTGGATCTTCCCCGTCACCGTCATCGGGAATTCCTCGACGAATTCGACGTAGCGCGGGATCTTGTTGTGGGCGATCTGGCCATGGCAGAAGGCGCGGACCTCGTCGGCGGTGAGCGTTTCGCCCTGCCTGATCCTGACCCAGGCGCACAGCTCCTCACCATAGCGCTCGTCGGCGACGCCGAAGATCTGCACGTCCTGGATCTTCGGATGGCGGTAGAGGAATTCCTCGATCTCGCGCGGATACAGGTTCTCGCCGCCGCGGATCACCATGTCCTTGATGCGGCCGACGATGTTGCAATAGCCCTCGTCGTCGATCACGGCGAGATCGCCGGTGTGCATCCAGCCATTGGCGTCGAGCACATCGCCGGTCTTTTCCTTCTCGTCCCAATAGCCGAGCATGATGCTGTAGCCGCGGGTACAGAGTTCGCCGCGTTCGCCGCGCGGCACTACCTTGCCGTCGAGATCGACCACCTTGACCTCGACATGTGGATGGATGCGGCCGACGGTCGAGACGCGGCGCTCCAGCGGATCGTCGGTCGCGCTCTGGAAACTCACCGGGCTGGTCTCGGTCATGCCGTAGGCGATCGTCACCTCGCGCATGTTCATCTCGGTGTTGACGCGCTTCATCACCTCGATCGGGCAGGGCGCGCCGGCCATGATGCCGGTGCGCAGCGACGACTAGTCGAAGCGCGCGAAGTCGGGATGGTCGAGCTCGGCGATGAACATGGTCGGCACGCCGTACAGCGTCGTGCATCTCTCCTGCGCGACCGTCGTCAGCGTCGCCAGCGGATCAAAACCTTCGCCGGGATAGACCATGGTGGTGCCGAGCGTGACCGAGGCGAGGTTGCCCATCACCATGCCGAAGCAGTGATAGAGCGGCACCGGAATGCAGATGCGGTCCGCTTCGGTCAGGCGCATGGCGCGGCCGGTGAAGTAGCCGTTGTTGAGGATGTTGTGATGGGTCAGCGTCACGCCCTTGGGCGAGCCGGTGGTGCCGCTGGTGAACTGGATGTTGACGGGATCGTCGAATTGCAGGCTCTCGCCGAGCGCCGCAAGCTGTTCGCGATGGCGATCGCCGCCCATCTGCGATACCGCATCGAACGGAATGGTGCCCGGCGCCGCCGGTCCGCCGATCTGGATCACGGCGCGCAGTTGCGGCAGCCGCGCCGATCGCAGATGGCCGGGCTCGGAGCTCGCAAGCTCGGGCAGCAGCGTGTTCAGCATCTCCATATAGGCCGAGGTCTTGAATGCGGTCGCCGTCACGATCGCGGCGCAGCCGACCTTGCCGAGTGCGAATTCCAGCTCGCTGAGGCGATAGGCCGGATTGATGGTGACGAGGATCAGTCCGGCTTCCGCGGCGGCGAATTGCGTTAGCGTCCATTCCGGCCGGTTCAGCGACCAGATCCCGATCCGCTCGCCGCGTTGCAGCCCGAGCGCGATGAAGCCCGCCGCCAAGGCATCGACGCGCTCGGCGAACTCGTTCCAGGTCCAGCGCACATTGTGGCTGGGCGAGACCAGCGCCTCGCGCGTGCCCCAGCGCGCCCGTGCGCGGTCGAGGCTGCGGCCGATGGTTTCACCGAGCAGCGGCGTATCGGAAATGCCGCAGACATAGCTGTTTGCCTTGCTGTCTCCCTTGGGTGTGGGTGCCAAGCTCGTCCTCCTCGTGGTCGTGTTCGTGTCGTCACGCTTTTTGCGTGATCTTAGTCGTTTGGCGTCGGTGGGACAGGCCCGACCTATGGCGGGTACGAAAAATCCCTCCCCGTGAGGGGAGGGATTAACGGCCGAAATGGAACAGCGGTCCCCGCTTCACCTCGCCCCGCCTGCGGGGAGAGGTCGGAACGCATCGCAAGATGCGTTCCGGGTAAGGGGGTACAGGTCTCACCGTGGTCAGATCTCGCGGAAGCAGCCCCTCACCCCAACCCTCTCCCCGTAAGAACGGGGAGAGGGAGAAGAGGTTCTAAGCCGCCCTTTGCCCGCTGCCGGCGTCGAGCCCGGCATAGATGCCCTTCTCGAAGCCTGCGAAGGCTTCCAGGCTGTGCTTGTCGGCGAACGGCAACAGCTGGGTCAGGATCACGCCGCAGACGTCGCGCGACGGATCGATCCAGTAATAGGTGTTGGCAAGGCCCGCCCAGGCGAGGCTGCCGGCGCTGCGGCCTTCCGGCGTCTTGGCGGTGTTGATGAGGAAGCTCAATCCCCACTTCTTGACGATGTCGGGATAGAGATCGACATCGTTGGTGTACATCGGCAAGGCCGTCGTCATCTTGCCGACGGTGAGCTCGCCGATGTGATTCTGCCCCATGGTCGCGACCGTCTCGGCCTTCAGCACCTGATTGCCGTTGCCTTTGCCCTTGTTGAGGATCATCTGGCAGAACTTGATGTAGTCGGCCGCGGTCGAATAGAGGCCGCCGCCACCCATGTGGAATTCGGGGTTCTGCTCGAGCTCGAACGGGATTGCCGCCAGTGTGCCGTCCTCGCCGCGGGCATGCATACCGACCAGCCGCTTGCGCATGTCGTCGGAGATCTTGAAGGCGGTGTCGCTCATGCCGAGCGGCGCGAACACGTTGTCGCGCAGATAGGCATCGAGCTTCTTGCCGGATGCGGCTTCCACCGCCTTGCCGACGAAGTCGATATTGGTGCCGTATTCCCAGCGCGTGCCGGGGTCGGTCATGATCGGCGTCTTGAGCGCGGCATTCAGGCAGGTGATGATGCCGGGCGTGCCGGTCTTTTCCAGATACTTGCCGAGATTGCCGTCCCACATGTCGTAGGCGAAGCCGGCGGTGTGGGTCATGAGCTGGCGCAGCGTGATCGGCTTTTTCGCCGGCCGCAGCTGCGGTTCGCCCTTGGCGTCGAAGCCGTCGAGCACCTGCACCGCGGCGAGATCGGGCAACAGCTTGCCGATCGGCTCATCGAGCGAGAGCTTGCCCTGCTCGACGAGCTGCATCGCGCCCGCCGAGGTCACCGCCTTGGTCATCGAGGCGATCCAGAACACGCTGTCCGCCGTCATGGGATCGCTCTTGGAGAGGTCGCGCTGGCCGAACGCGCCTTCGTAAATCACGTCCTTGCCGGTGGCCGCGATGGCGACCACGCCGGGAATTTCCTTTGCCTCGCTCTTCTGGCGCAATACCTGATCGATCTGAGCCTTGCTCTGCATTGGGGGCTTCCTCCGGTGGGGTTTATTGTTTTGAAGTGGGCGGATCATCCTCCCGCTTTTCCGCTCCCGCAAGGCGGGCGCGATGCGACGACGTCGCGATGTCGTGAAGGCCGGCCGCCAGGAACGGCCTTGGTCGAGAGGCGTTCACCACGCGCGCAGATTTTGCAGGGGACTTCGAGCAAGTCCCGGTGACCTTGGCGGGCGGCCACGGTAACGTGATCAAGGAATGATTTTCGTACCTGATTATTTGCATTAACGCATTCAGATCGCTGCACAAACGGTGCGGCGGATTGGACCGGATTTGACGAAAAGATTCGTCATTTCCCGCCTTGCGGGGGCGCAACAATGATTTCGACATGGAGTGAATGGAAGCGCTATCCGCGGCCGGGCCGCGGCGAGAATATCGAAGCGCCGATCAGCCCAGGTCTCTACGAAGTCCGCTACGCAGGTACCGGCGCACTGCACTCGTTCGAGGCCGTCGAGAATGTCGCGCGGGCGCTGGCGCTGCTGCAGACCGGCGCCAAATCCTGGTTCGGCCGCCGCGATGCGCGGGCGCAGGCCGACCTCGAATACCGGACCTGCGCGACCTCGACCAAGGCGGACGCCAAGGCCGCGGCCGAGCGCATGATCGGGCGTCGTGAAACCTATATGTCCGGCGGCGCGGTCTGATCAGAGCCGTCATTCCGGGGCGATGCGCAGCATCGAACCCTCAGGTGCGCAACTGCGCACCGAGAATCTCGAGATTCCGGGTTCGGCTCTTAGAGCCGCCCCGGAATGACAACCCTCCAACAATCGCGCCGCGTTTGCGTCCAAGCAGGGTCGCGCCCGGCGCCGGTGCATCGCAGCGGCTTTCCGCTTATATAGGCGGCGAACACCCCCAAGAAATTCCAGAAATGACAGGAGTAACGCCATGACCCCGCCCGTTGCCGCACGCGCCACCCAGTCCGCAGCATCCTCCCTGCAAAGCCGCCTGAAGGACCCCTCGCTGCTGCGCGACCGCTGCTACATCGACGGCGCCTGGGTCGGCACCCCCGAATTCGCCGTCAACAATCCGGCGACCGGCGTCGAGCTGATCAAGATCCCGCAGCTGAACGCCGATGACGCGACCAAGGCCGTCGAGGCCGCCGAGCGCGCGTTTCCGGCCTGGGCCAAGCTGACCGCGAAACAGCGCTCCAACATCTTGCGCAAATGGTTCGATCTGATCATCGCCAACCGCGAGGATCTCGCGCTGATCCTGACCTCCGAGCAGGGCAAGCCGCTGGCGGAAGCGCTCGGCGAGGTCGATATCGGCGCCGCCTATGTCGAATTCTTTGCGGAAGAGGCGCGTCGCGTCTATGGCGAGACGATCCCGACGCAGCGTCCGGACGCACGTCTGCTCGCGATCCGGCAGCCGATCGGTGTCTGCGGCGCCATCACCCCATGGAATTTCCCAAACTCGATGATTACCCGCAAGGTCTCGCCGGCGCTGGCGGCCGGTTGCACCGTGGTGCTGAAGCCCGCCAACGAGACGCCGCTGTCGGCGCTCGCGCTCGTTGCGCTGGCCGAGAAGGCCGGCGTGCCGAAGGGCGTGTTCAACATCATCACCGGTGATGCGCCGCCGATCGGCAAGGTGCTGTGCGAGCATCCGGCGGTGCGCTTCGTCGGCTTCACCGGCTCGACCGAGGTCGGCAAGATCCTGTACCGGCAGGCGTCGGTCGGCGTGAAGAAGCTCGGCCTCGAGCTCGGCGGCAACGCGCCGTTCGTGGTGTTCGACGATGCCGACATCGATGCCGCGGTCGAAGGCGCCATCGTTTCGAAGTATCGCAACATGGGCCAGACCTGCGTCTGCGCCAACCGTCTCTATGCCCAGGACAAGATCTACGACGCGTTCGTCTCGAAGCTGTCGAAGAAGGTCGCGGAGATGAAGATCGGCGACGGCACGGAGCAGGGCGTGACGCAGGGTCCGCTGATCAACATGGAAGCGATCGAGAAGGTCGAGCGGCACATCGCCGACGCCGTGAAGGGCGGCGCCAAGATCGTGACCGGCGGCAAGCGCTCGTCGCTCGGCCGCAGCTTCTTCGAGCCGACGGTGCTGTCGGATGTGCGGCCGGACGCGCTGGTCTCGCACGAGGAAACCTTCGGCCCGCTCGCGCCGGTGATCCGCTTCAAGGACGAGGCCGACGTGATCGCGATGTGCAACGCCTCGCCGTTCGGCCTCGCCTCATACTTCTACTCGCGCGACATCGGCCGCGTCTGGCGTGTCGCCGAGGCGCTGGAGTCGGGCATGGTCGGCGTCAACTCCGGCCTGATCACGACCGAAGTGGCGCCGTTCGGCGGCGTCAAGGAATCGGGCCTCGGCCGCGAAGGCTCGCGCCACGGCATGGATGAATACGTCGAGATCAAATACGTGATGATGGCCGGCGTCTGATCGCCGGGCTGCGTGTCCCTTCGCCCTGGCGGGCGAGGGGACGCATGCCCGTGAATTCATCGATTGTCGTTGTCGATCGCTCCGTCCGCCGGCATTCGCGGTCTGCGACAATTCATCACGACGATTGGATGTATCGCGCGGAGCGCAGCGACGATCGCATCAAGAATCTCTCTAACCTCGAGAGCGTCTGTCGGGCGATCGAACCGCGTACGCGCCTCGCCATTTCAAGGACGGAATAAGCGAAACGCGGAATCTGCCGCATCGATGTCGCTTCATGCAGCAGGTGTTATCCCCGTCGCTTAGATGCGTTCTAGTAGGCCTCACAAAGCATGCTGCTTATGCCCCGGTGGTCGCGCTCGAACCCTGATGATGT
Organism: Bradyrhizobium australafricanum; assembly: GCF_020329495.1. Classification (NCBI taxonomy): domain Bacteria; kingdom Pseudomonadati; phylum Pseudomonadota; class Alphaproteobacteria; order Hyphomicrobiales; family Nitrobacteraceae; genus Bradyrhizobium; species Bradyrhizobium australafricanum. The sequence continues at coordinate 7,527 of NZ_JAGKJL010000029.1, forward strand.
TCGAGGCGAAGCCAGGAAGAAACCGGGGACCTCATGCTCGTCAGTTCAAACGCTCCACGCGCATTTCAATTCGCGTGCGCGTCTCTCCTCCTTTCCGCGGTCCCTTCGCTCGCCCAGTCGCCTGAGCAGTCACCCGCGAGCAGCGTTGCGCCGCTGCCTCCAGTCGTCGTCACCGCGCCACAGCATCGAGCCACGCCGGTTCGGAGGCCGTCGTCGTCGCGCTCAGTGCGCCCGTCGGCATCGCGTCAGGTGAGCAGGCGCGAGCACGCGCCGCAGGCTGCGGCCACGCCGACGGCCGGCGCGCAGCAGGCGGCGTTACCCGTGCCCTATGTCGGCGGCCAGGTCGCGCGGGGCGGGCAACTCGGCCTGCTCGGCAACAAGGACTACATGGAGGCCCCGTACAGTCTGACGAGCTACACCGAGAAGACGATCCGCGATCAGCAGGCAACAAGCGTTGCGGAAGTGCTGACCAATTCCGATCCGTCGGTACGTGCTGCGATCGGCAGCAGCAACCGTTACGACGCGCTGACCATCCGCGGCTTCCGGGTCGAGAACAGCGAAATCGCCTTGAACGGACTCTACGGCCTCGTTCCGGCCTACCGCATCAATCCGGCTCCCATCGAGCGCATTGAGCTGCTCAAGGGGCCGGGTGCCTTTCTCAACGGAATGGCTCCGCAGGGCAGCATCGGTGGTACGGTCAATGTCGTGACGAAGCGGGCGGCGGAAGACATCACGCGCCTGACCGCCGGCTACATCTCGGATGGACGTTTTGGGACAGAGCTGGATCTCGCACGCCGCTATGGCGAACAGAAGGAATGGGGCGTCCGCTTCAACGGCGGAATTGATGGCGGCAACACCACGATCGATCGGCAGTCGGCGCGTAACGGCGTGGGCTCGCTCGGCGTGGACTATCATGGAGAGCGGTTTCGCTGGTCGGCGGACATCATCTCCCAGGACGACTGGATGAAGGCGGCCCAGCGCGGCTACACGCCCGTGCCCGGCATCGCCATGCCGAGCGCCCCCGATCCGCGCATCAATCTCGCGCAGCCGTTTGACTATGCGCGGTCGCAGAGCCTGACCGGCTTGACCAGGGCCGAATACGATCTCAGCAACAGCGTCACCGTGTTTGGTGCGATCGGCGGCAATCAGTTCCGCTACGACAAGCAGGAAGATCCTGGTGCCACGCTGCTCAACACCGCAGGCGATGCCTTGGGCACGTCACGGTTCCAGACCGGCAAGTCGGAGGGCGCCTCCGGCGAGGCGGGTATACGCGCGCGTTTCGACACGGGTCCCATCGGCCACGAGGTCGTGGTCAGCGGCAGCGCGCAAAACCGGACGGACTGGCTCGGCCAGACCAACTACGCGACCTACCTGACCAACATCTACAGACCGACCTTGTTGACGACCGCCGGCACGCCGGTATCGACATTCCCGGAGGGCAAGTCCGGCTTCCTCGGGCTGCGCAGCGTCGGTGTTGCCGACACCATCACGACAATGGGGGGCCTGTTGCAGGTGATCGTGGGCGCGCGCCAGCAGCAGGTGGTCGCGAACAGCTTCAATCCAGTCAGCGGCCTGGAAACAACGCATTACGACGATAGCGCGACGTCGCCTTCGATCGCCTTGGTGGTGAGGCCGATCAAGCAACTCTCGCTTTATGCCAATTACATCGAAGGGCTGACGCCGGGGCCGACGCCGCCCTCCGGCGCGGTGAATACCAATGCGGTGTTTGCGCCGTTCAAGACGCGACAAGTCGAGGTCGGCACGAAGCTCGATCTCGGAGGCTTCGGTGCGAGCCTTGCGGCGTTCCAGATCAGCCAACCGAGCGGGGTGATCGATCCCATCACCAAGATCTATGGTCTGGATGGCGAGCAGAGAAACCGCGGTATCGAGCTCAATACCTTCGGCGAGGTCACGCCCGGCGTCCGCGTTCTCGGTGGCGTGACCTGGCTCGATGCCCGGCTTACCCAAACGCAGGGCCACCTCTACGACGGCAATCACGCGATCGGCGCGCCCGACCTGCAGGGCAATCTCGGTGTCGAATGGGATACGCCCTTCGTGCCGGGCCTCACCGCGACGGCGCGTGCCATCTACACCAGCCGGGCCTATGTCAGCGCCGACAACGTTCAAAGCGTCCCCGCCTGGGCGACCTTCGACATCGGTGCGCGCTACGCGACGACCCTCGCGGGGCGTCCGACCACCTTCAGGGCGTCACTGACCAATCTGTTCGACAAGCACTACTGGATCGGCAATCCAACCGGCTATGTGATCAGCGGCATGCCGCGGACGCTGTGGCTTTCCATGACGGTGGATTTCTAGCAGAAAAAGCCGAGGGCCATCGCGCGCCGCACGCTGGTGTGCGGTGGCCGCTCAGTCGTCGCGGCTGTGTTGCGAAAGATTCGCCGCCGATCCGGCGATTGCCTCACACGCCCTTGTCGTTCGGGTTGGCGACGGCATCCTTGAGCGGCGCCGTCATCGGAAAATTCAGGTTCACGTTCTTCGGCGGGATCGGCCGCGTGAACCATTTTGCGTAGAGCTCCTGGAATTCGCCGTTCTTCATCATGGCGACCAGCGTCTTGTCGACCAGCGCCTTGAACTCCGGATCGCCCTTGCGAATGATCAGCCCGTAGGGTTCGGTGCGCAGGCTGTCGTCGATGATGCGCCAGTCCGCCGGATTGCGGCTGCCCGCGATCAGGCTCGCCAGCAGAATGTCGTCCATCACGAAGGCCTCGCTGCGCCCGGTGGTCAGCGCGAGGAACGATGCGGCGTGGTCCGCCGTCAGGACGTTCTTGGTCTGAAAGTTCTTTTCCTGGGCCCGTGCGCTCAACAGCCCGATCGAGGTTGAGCCTGACGTGAGCGAGACCGGCCGGCCGCCGAGATCCTCAAAGGTCTTGATCGGCGCGTCCTTCTGCACCACCGCGCGGATGCTCGACACGAAGATCGTGTTGCTGAAGGCGACGACCTTCTGCCGCTCCAGCGTATTGGTGGCGGGACCGCAGACGATGTCGATGGTGCCGTTCTCGATCAGCGGGATCTGGGTGGAGAGCTGGATCGGCTGCAGCCTGGTCTGCAGCGCCGGCAGCTTGAGCTCGGTCTTCACCGCATCGACGATCCGGGTGCAAAGGTCCATCGCAAAGCCGACCGGCTGCTGGTTGTCGTCGAGATAGGAGAACGGGACCGAGACGTCGCGGTGGCCGAGCCGGATTTCGCCGGCATCGCGGATCTTGGCCAAGGTGCCGCCGGACGATTGGGCCTGTGCCGGGGCGGACGCCGCCGCAAGAAAAGCTAGGCATATCAATCGCTTGGTGGCTTGATGCATCGGGTGCCCGCGAACGTTGGCAGTATTGGATATGATAAGGCGAGATTTTATACACAGCATTGCATAATCGGCAGACTGATTTTATACAATCGGCTAGGCTGGATATCCTGGCCGCCGCCGCCGCCGCACAGCGAGAGAGAAGCCGGATGGAGCCCGCAACCGTCACCAGCCATCGAGGGGCCGGACCCCACGGTTCCGCGCCGGACGCCGTGCGCGAGGCATTGCGGGCCGCGATCAGTTCGGGCGAGCTCGCACCGGGATTGCAGCTGCGTCAGGACGAGCTTGCCGCGCGGTTCGGGACCAGCCGCATCCCGGTGCGCGAGGCGCTGCGCCAGCTCGAGGCCGAGGGCTTTGTGACCTTCCTGCCCAATCGCGGCGCGGTGGTCTCGGATTTGTCGATCGACGAGGTGATCGAGCTGCTCGAGATTCGGATCGCGCTCGAATGCCACGCGCTGCGCCTGGCGATCCCGGCCATGGGCGAGATCGATCTCGATGAGGCGACGAAGATCCTCCGCGCCTACGATGCCGAGCCCGATCCGGCGCAATGGGGCGCCTTCAACTGGAAATTCCACGCCACGCTCTACGCGCCGTGCAATCGCCCGCGCCTGCTCGGTATGATCGAGGCGAATTACGGCCATGTCGGCCGCTTCACGCGGGCGCTGGTGTCGCAGGCGACCGGCAAGGAGCGGCCGCAGCGCGAGCATTACCGGCTGCTCGAATTCTGCCGCGACGGCGAGGTCAAGAAGGCGGTCCGGCTGCTGCGCGATCATATCGAGGAGACGCAGAAGACGCTGCGCTCGGCGCAGCGCCAGGCGCAGCGGGATGCAGGCGAGGGGCGCCCTGCCTGATCGTCGTTCAGACAATGTGAATGATCGCGGCCGCGCTGCGCGGCCGCAGGAGAGTGCGCGTGAAGACCAATGACGTCGAAATCCTGGTGATCGGTGCGGGCATCGTCGGCATCGCCACGGCCTACTACCTCGCCGTACAGCACAAGCGCTCGCGCCTGCTGATCGTCGACGAAGGCCAGCCCATGGCATTGACCTCGGCGCAGTCGGGCGAGAACTACCGCAACTGGTGGCCGCATCCGACGATGGCCGATTTCACCAATCATTCCACCGACCTGATGGAGGCGATCGCGCGCCGCAGCGACAACCGCATCCACATGACCCGGCGCGGCTATCTTCTGGTCACGCGCGAGGAGAAGCCCGAAGAGCTGCTGCGGCAGCTCCATGCCGGTTACGGCGCGCAGGCCGAAAAGTTGATCCGCATGCATGAGGGCGACGGCCGAGGCTATCTGCCGCCGCATTCGGCGGATTGGCAGAGTGCGCCCGACGGCGTCGACGTCCTGCTCGGCCGCGACCTGATCCAGGCGCATTATCCGAACTTCGACAAGGAGGTCGCAACCGCGCTGCATATCCGCCGCGCGGGCGACATCAGCGGCCAGCAACTCGGCCAGTACATGCTGGAGACCATGCGTCCGCTCGGCGCGCAACTCCAGCAGGCCAAGGTGGTCGGCATCGCGAAGACCGACCGCTTCACCGTCGAGGTGCTGGCCGATGGCGCGAGGCAGATCATCAAGGCCGACATCATCGTCAACGCCGCAGGCCCGTTCGCGGCACATGTCGCGGCGATGCATGGCGAAGAGCTGCCGATCGTCAATGTGCTGCAGCAGAAGATCGCGTTCGCCGACCGCAACCGCGCGGTCGATCGAAAAATGCCGTTCGCGATCGATCTCGACGGCCAGACGCTGGCCTGGTCTGATGACGAGCGTGAGGCGCTGTCAGCGGCGCCGGAATTTTCGCGTCTGCTGGCGCCGATGCCGGGCAGCATCCATTGCCGGCCTGACGGCGGCGATCACGGCGAGTGGATCAAGCTCGGCTGGGCGTTCAACGCGGAACAGACCACGGAGCCGGTTTGCGAGCCGGAGCTCAATCCCTATTTCCCTGAAGTCGTGCTGCGCGCGGCGAGCCGGCTGCAGCCAAAGCTCGCGCAATATCTCGGCGCGCTGCCGCGCGGCCGCGTGCATTACGGCGGCTACTATCCGATGACCAGGGAAAACTGGCCGCTGATCGGGGCTGCGAAGACACCGGGCGTGTTCCTCGCCGCCGCGCTCTCCGGCTACGGCACCATGGGCGCCTGCGCCACCGGCGATCTCTGCGCCCGCGCCGTGGTCGGCGCGCCCGTGCCAGCCTTCGCCCGCAGCCTCTCGCTCGCGCGCTATCAGGATAAGGCGCTGATGGCTGAACTCGCGGCGAGCGAAAGCCGCGGGTTGCTGTAGCTCGGTCTCACTCTCGTAGCCCGGATGGAGCGAAGCGCAATCCGGGGTTATCGCCGCGCGGCAACCTAGTTCCCGGATTTCGCTTCGCTCCATCCGGGCTACACGTTCTCAGCGCCGCAGCACCGCAATGGTGCGGTTTGGCAAGGCGATCGCGCGCGAGATGGGCGTGTCAGCCCCGCCCGCCCTCATTGCCGAAGGCGCCGTGACGGCCGACGCCGGAGGCAAAGCGCGCCGCGCCCGAGAGCGTTTCGCCCGAAGCGATCACCTCGAGCCCGCCGCGCATCTCGTTCCTGATCGCCTCTTCCTCGTCGAGGTCCCACTGCCGCAGCGCCGACAGCCGGTCGGCGCGCAGGCAGTTCTGCGGGAATTTCGCGATGTCCTTGGCGAGCGCAATGGCGTGGGCGCGGGCCTCGCCCTTCGGCACCAGCCGGTTCGCGAGTCCCATGCGGTGGGCTTCGGGCCCGGCAACCGGGCGTCCGGTGAGGATCAGGTCGATCGCCTGCGAATGGCCGATCAGTCGCGGCAGGCGGATGGTGCCGAGATCGATCAGCGGCACGCCGAAGCGGCGGCAGAACACGCCGAAGGTTGCGTCCTCGGCCACGACGCGCATGTCGGCCCACAGCGCGAGCTCCATGCCGCCGGCGACCGCAAAGCCTTCGATCGCGGCGATCACCGGCTTCGACAACCGCAGCCGGCTCGGTCCCATCGGCGCGATCGTGTCGTGGCCGCCGACCTCGCGCTTCTTCTCGGGATCGCCCGCCGCCACCGCCTTCAGATCGGCGCCGGCGCAGAAATAGCCGCCGGTGCCGGTGAACACCGCGACCGATGCGCTCGCGTCCGCATCGAAGGCGAGAAACGCGTCATACAGCTTGCGCGCGGTGGCGCCATCGACGGCGTTGCGGTTGTGCGGACGGTTGATCGAGATGATGGTGACAGGACCGTCGCGTTCGACGAGCACGGTATCGGCATCGGACATGGGGCGCTCCCTGGGCTGTTCTTGTTGTGCCCGGAGAGTGGCATCAGTGGCGACCTCGGTGCAATCCCACGACAGACAGCGCAATTCCGCAGGGTGGGCAAAGCGAAGCGTGCACCGCTCATTCCCCGTCATCCTGAGGTGCGAGCGGAGCGAGCCTCGAAGGATGGACGGCCACCAGCCGGGCCGTCGACCCTTCGAGACGGCCGCGTTGCGGCCTCCTCCAGCGACAAAGGCGAAGCCTTTGCGCGGGGGTGACGGTGAAAGAGCGTACGCGCCGACGGTGCAGCTAAACCTTCAGCTCGCTTCCCGTCACGCGGCGATACGCTTCCAGATACCGCTTGCTCGTCGCATCCACCACGCCGGCCGGCAGCGGCGGGGCCGGCGCGTCGCCGTTCCAGCGACCGGCGCGGCGCTCGACGTCGAGATAGTCGCGCAGTGGCTGCTTGTCGAAGCTCGGCTGCGACTGGCCAGGCTTGTAGGCATCGACCGCCCAGAACCGCGACGAATCCGGCGTCATCACCTCGTCGATCAGGATGATGCGGCCGTCCTTGTCGCGGCCGAACTCGAATTTGGTGTCGGCGATGATGATGCCGCGGGCGCGGCTGGTCTGCTCGCCGTAGCTATAGACGTCGCGCGCCATCTTCTCCAGCGTCGCAGCGACGTCGGCACCGACGATCTCGCGCATCCGCGCGACCGTGATGTTCTCGTCATGGCCGGCCTCGGCCTTGGTCGCCGGACTGAAGATCGCGGGCTCGAGCTTCTGGCTCTCGACCAGGCCGGCCGGCAGCTTCTCGCCGGCCAGCGTGCCATCGGCCGCGTATTCCTTCCACGCCGAGCCGGAGATGTAGCCGCGGATCACGCATTCGATCGGGAACACGGTGGTGCGCTTGCACAGCATCGCGCGGCCGAGGATGTCGGCGCGATGATCCTTCAGTTCAGGCACCGCGCGGATGATCTCGTCGGCATCGGCGCTGATCATGTGATGCGGCACGGTGCCCTCGAGCTGCCGGAACCACCAGGCGCTGATCTGGGTCAGCACCGCGCCCTTCATCGGAATGGTTTCCGCCATCACCACGTCGAATGCCGAGATGCGATCGGTGGTCAGCAGCAACACGCGATCGTCGCCGACGGCGTAGATATCGCGCACCTTGCCGCGGCCGATCCGGGGCAGGGGCAAATCGCTGGATAGCATCGCGGTCATGGCGTGATCTCTCTAGGTGGCTTTTCAAAATAGGTGGCTTGCAAAGACGAGCGCCCGCACACGGCCGTGCGGGCGTTCGAGGTTATCACAGGAAATAACTCACTCCGGCAGCGGAATGAACTCGTGTTCGTGCGGAACCTGCGCGAAACGGCCGGTTTTCCAGTCCTGTTTGGCCTGCTCGATCCGTTCCTTGGATGACGAGACGAAATTCCACCAGATGTGGCGCGGCCCTTCCAGGGCGTCGCCGCCGAGGAACATCATGCGGGTCGGCCGCAGCGTCTTGACGGTGATGCGGTCGCCGGGCCGGAAGATCAGGAGCCGCGGCCCCTCGTGGCGGTCGCCCGCGATCTCGACCTCGCCGTCGACGAGATAGATCGCGCGCTCCTCATGGTCGGGGTCGAGCGGCACCGAGGTGCCGGCCTTCGCGGTCACCTCGGTGTAGAACCAGGGCGAGACCATGCTGACCGGCGAGGTGATGCCGAATGCCGAGCCCGCGATGATGCGCGCGGTGAAGTCGCGCTCGGAGATCATCGGCAGGTCGCCGGCGCCATAGTGCTGGAACGACGGCGCGATCTCCTCCTTGCCCGCCGGCAGCGCGATCCAGCTTTGCAGGCCCAGCATCTTCTGGCCGTCGCGGCGCTGCACGTCAGGCGTGCGCTCGGAATGCGCGATGCCGCGGCCCGCGGTCATCAGGTTCATCGCGCCGGGCTGGATCTCCTGGATGTTGCCCTCGCTGTCGCGGTGCATGATGCTGCCGTCGAACAGATAGGTGACGGTGGCGAGCCCGATATGCGGATGCGGCCGCACGTCCATGCCCTTGCCGGCGAGATACTGCACCGGCCCGAAATGGTCGAAGAAGATGAAGGGCCCGACCATCTGCCGCTTGCCGTGCGGCAATGCGCGGCGCACCGCAAAGCCGTCGCCGAGATCGCGGGTGCGCGGCACGATGATCAGATCCAGCGCGTCGCAGGTCTTGGGATCGCCGAGTTCGGGATCGGTCGAGGGCTGCCAGCTCATGTCGGACTCCTTACAGTAGTGTAGCGATGATACTCTTTTGCCGTGATCATACTCTCTATCCGTCGTCCCGGCCAAGCCAACGGGTCGGCGCGAAGCGCCGCCCGATGACAGGCTCCGCGCGAGCCGGGACCCATAACCACCGATGCTAGTCTTGCGAAGGCTGCGGCCCCAGCCCTGCTCACCAAGTGTTATCGGTGGTTATGGGTCCCTGCTTTCGCACTAGCGTATATACATATCCTCCGCAGTCTTTCCGGAGTCTTCTCAAAGAGTTGGCCGAAAACCGCAGAGAACTTACTCATCTGCACTAGGGTTGCGCCCGCCGATTTCGGCTCTCGCCTAGTAGCTAACCCCTTGATGATGAGTCGGTTTTCTAGCCTCGAAGAGATGTGTAAATGCCCTAGTGCTTTCGCAGGGACGACGAATTACTTGTGGCTTGCACCTGCTCTCGATGGCAGCAAGTACAAACTTGGAAACCGGAGACAGTCATGGTTTCTCTGATCAAGCCAGGCGCAAGACTGCTGCGGGTCGATGGTCCCGTGATCGAGACCGCGCGGCTCATCCTGCGGCCGTGGCGCGCATCGGATATTGCTGAGAACACGCGGATGCTGTCCGATCCCGAGACGGCGCGCTTCATTACGCCGGATCACCAGCCGGTCACGTCTGAGCTGAAGGGCTGGCGCAATGCCGCCGTCATCTCGGGCCACTGGGCGCTGCACGGCTTCGGCATGTTCGCGGTGGAGGAGAAATCTTCCAGCCGCTACATCGGCCGCGTCGGCCCGTATTATCCGCCGGAATGGCCCGGCTTCGAGGTCGGCTGGGGCATCGCCAAAGAGCATCGCGGCAAGGGCTATGCGGTGGAAGCGGCGCGTGCCGCGATCGACTTTGTGTTCGCGAACTTCACGGTCGACCGCATCATCCATTGCATCGATCCGGCCAACGTCGCCTCGCAGGCGGTGGCGCGGCGACTCGGTGCCGTGAACGAGGGGCCGGGCAGGCTCGAGGGCGATGTGGTCGATATCTGGGTGACGTCACGTCAGCGCTGGCAGCGCGAGCCATCTTGAAAAACCACGTCCGACCGACGATTGTTCGGCGATGACATCGGCTGCTTCACATTGGCCTGCACTTGAACTCTGCCTGCGCAGCGCCAGCGTGGCGTTGCTGCTGGTGCTTGCCGCCTTGCTGCTGACTGATTTTCGCAAGGCGCTTTCCGGGCGCCTTGCGGCCGCTTTCGCGCTCGGTTCGGCCGCGCATGCGGTGACCGCGTCGATCGGTGCCGGGCCGCCGGTCTCGGACTGGCATGCGCCACTGATCGCGCTCTCGACCGGCGATATCGTGGTGTTCTGGCTGTTCACGCGCGCGCTGTTCGATGACGCGTTTGTGCTGCGCTGGTGGCACGGCCTGATCTGGGCCGCGGTCGTGGCCTACAGCTTCGTCAATTGCATGTGGATTGCACCCGCCGGTCACGCGCGGCTCGCGATCACCATGGTCAATTCGCTCACGCTCGTGTTCGTTGCGCTCGCGGTGGGGCAAACCATCGGATCATGGTCGGCAGATCTGGTCGAGCGGCGCCGCCGTGTTCGTGTCTTCATCGTCGCCGCGTCTGCGCTGTACGGCGGATTGAACGCGCTGCTTCAGATTGCCTATGCCGGCAGCCGCGTGACCGTGGAGTGGGCCAACCTGGTGAACGCGGCCGTGTTCGCCGCCATCGTGGCCGCAATCACCTGGGCGATGATGCGCGTCGACGGCGCCGACTTGTTCACGGTGCCGGCGGAGGCCGTCGTGCTGACGAAGCCGGCCGCGGCCGAGGAGGCGGCCGACCGCAAGCTGGTCGATGCCCTGATGCGGCTGATGGCGGACGAGCGGATCTACCGCCATGACAACGTCACCATCGGCGCGCTGGCGACCCGGTTGAAAATCCCCGAATATCGTCTCCGACGGCTGATCAACCAGCGGCTCGGCTACCGCAACTTCCATGTCTTCCTGAACAACCACCGGATCGAGGAGGCCAAGGCGGCGCTCGCCGATCCCTCGCAGGCCGAGGTCCCGGTCATCACCATCGCCATGGATGCCGGCTTCCAGTCGCTCGGCCCCTTCAACCGCGCTTTCAAGGCGACAACAGGCGTGACCCCGACGGAGTATCGGAAGCTGAAGGCAAGTGCGGTGTGAACCTCCCTCTCCCACTTGCGGGGGAAGGCCGGGGTGGGGGTGCTTCCGCAAAGTACGCCCTTTCATTTTGGGGAGAGAGCCCCCACCCGGATCGCATCGTTCGATGCGATCCGACCTCCCCCGCAAGCGGGAGAGGTGAAGCGAGCCCGCTGCTAAAGTCATTGTAATCACGTCACAATTTCAGAATCGACCAGCCGCCGCCAATCTCGGCCAGCCCGATTTCCAAATACGGCGAGCGCTCTCCCGTCCCCTGCGGCCTGATCCGGCCACGCGCCCATTGCGCATTGCCGGAGGATCCCGTGACCCGTCGAAAGCTCTTTCTTATTCTCGCCGCCAGCACTGCCTTCGGTGCGCTGGCGCTGTCCGCCGCCCGCGCCCGCGATGTGCCTGAGGTCGCGACCGGCTTTGTCGCCAATGTGATCTGCTCGGAGACCTTCGTCAGCGGGCTCGACCCCAGGCGAAACCTGACCGAGACCACGGACGCGATGCCGGGGGCCGGCCTGATCACTTGGGCGATGGACACCGAGGTCGACCTCGACCGCAAGGACGTCACCGTGACGCTGTTCGGGCTTGGCCGCAGCCATGCGGTCTATCGCGAGGGCATGGGCTGCACGCTCGAACATGGCGAGACGCTGGCCGGGACTGCGCTGCCGTCCGCCGAGCGGCAGGCCGCGCTGCTGCCCGAGATCGCGGGTCCGGAGCTCGTCCCGCCGCAGACCCCGCAGCTTGCGGCTGCGCTCGACCGCGCCTTTGCCGAGCCGGCCGAGCCGCCGTTCCGCCGCACCCGCGCTGTCGTCGTGATGAAGGATGGCCGCATCGTCGCCGAGCGCTACGCCAACGGCATCGGCATCGACACGCCGCTGCTCGGCTTCTCCATGAGCAAGTCGGCGATCACGGCCCTGATCGGAATCCTCGTCCGCGAGGGCAGGCTGACGCGCGACCAGCCGGTCCCGATCGCGGCCTGGCGGAATCCCGACGATCCGCGCCACGCGATCACGGTCGACGAGCTGTTGCGCCACACCGCAGGGCTTGCGCTCGGCAGCTCGCTGCAGGCGTCGCTGGCATCCGTGCTCGAGCCGGTCAACCGCATGAAGTTCATGGAATCGGATATGGCCGCCTTCGCCGAGAGCGCTCCGCTGGAGAGCGCACCCGGTCAGGTCTGGAACTATCACGACGGCAACTACCTGATCCTCTCGCATCTGATCCGCAACGCCGCCGGCGGGCATGCGGCTGATGTGATGCGCTTCGCGCGGGAGAAGCTGTTCGGACCGCTCGGCATGCGCAATGTCGTGATGCAGTTCGATGCTGCGGGCACGCCGGAAGGATCGGGCGCGATGATGGCGAGCGCGCGCGACTGGGCGCGCTTGGGTCAGCTCTATCTCAATGACGGCGTGGCCGGCGGCAAGCGTATCCTGCCCGAGGGCTGGGTGAAATACTCGGCATCGCCGACGCCGAATGCCTGGGTCGGCTATGGCGCGGGCTTCTGGACCAATCTCGGCGACAGCTTTGGCGCTCGCTTCCGTGTCGAGCACGGCTGGCCGCGCGATGCCTTCTTCGCCAAGGGCACGATCGGGCAATATGTGATTATCGTGCCGTCGCAGCACCTCGTCATCGTCCGCCTCGGCCGCTCGCCGAACATGCCGCCCGAGGCGGACGGCGTGTTCGATCTGGTTCGCGATGTGGTTACAGCGACCTCCACAAGTCCGCGGCTCGCGGGCGGCAATTGACCGGCACGTCACACAACACCCGCGCGATCGTGAATTGAGTCTCGGCCTCCGGAATTTTCTGATGCTGTGGCGCATCTCGCGAGGAGGCGCGCCATAGTTTCTTGAAGCACGCGTCAACCGGAGACCATCATGCCGAAAGCCTACTGGATCGTGCACGTCACGGTTCACGAGGAAGCCCGCTATCCCGAATATCTCGCCGTCGCGATGCCGGTATTCGCCAGATACGGCGCCAATTTCATCGTGCGCAATGGCCCCTATGACGTGATGGAAGGCGCAACGCGCCAGCGCAACTTCGTCATCGAATTCAGGGACCGCGCCACTGCGATGGAATGTTACACCTGCCCTGAATATCAGGCCGCGAAGGCGATCCGGCAGAAATACTCGGATGGGGATTTTGTGATCATCGACGGAGCGGAGTAAGGCGCGCCGTCATTCCGGGGCATGCGAAGCATGAGCCCGGAATCCATTTCGCCACGCGGGCGATGACACCGCGCTGTTTGACTTCTTGAATTACGACGCATCCCCGCCGTCGTCGTCCCGGCGAAGGCCGGGACCCATTACCCCAAATGAGACTTGTTGCGCGACGCTGGGGCCACGATCCTGTTCATGATCAAATGCGGTGGTTATGGGTCCTGGCTTTCGCCAGGACGACAGCTGTGGGCGTGGCGTGCAGCCTGCGCCTCGACGGCCTGCTTACTGCCTTCCCAGCTGCGTCGCCTTCTCCACGCGATCGAAGCGCTCGAGCGTCAGGATGGCGTCGGCGAGCTGGTCGGCGCGCTTGTCGAGCACCGGGCGGGCCAGCGTCAAGAACTTCTGCTGCATCGCCTTTGCGTCGGGGAACGAGGTCGGCTCGCCGGAGGGATCGGCATAGAGGCGCTCATGGGTGCCGTCATCTGTCGTGATCGAGACGCGGGCGCCGAAGGGATGGGTACGGCCGACCTCGAGCCGGTCGTCCTGCACCACGTCGAACTTGTCGGCGAGCGCGTCGATGGCCGCATCGCCCAGCCGGTCGTAATCGTCCCAGCCGAAATGGCCCTGGTCGAGCGCGATCGCGCCGGTGAAGAACATCGAGAACTGGCCGCCGACCACCGAGGTCGGGTGGCGCTTGGTGGCAGCGTCGCCGGTCAGCGTGATGCCGTTGCGGTGCAGGCCGATCTCGACCTTCCTGATCTGGTCCGGCGTCAGATTGTGTTCGCGCCGCATCGCGATCAGCGCGTCGATCGCGGCGTGGGTGTAGCGGCAGCTCGGATACGGCTTCACGCCGATCTTCAGCGTCTCATAGGTGTGGCCCAAGTCCGCCACCGCCTTGTCCGGATGAGCGTCATCGGTATAGCCGACCAGAAGGCCGTGCTTGCCTTCGACCGACTCGCTCGAGCCGATGAAGTCGTTGCGCGCCAGCGTCGCGGCGATCACGCCGTTCATCGCGGCGGCACCGACCTGGTAGCGCTTGTTCCAGGCGCCGTTGACCAAAAATTGCAGCGAGCCCGCGGCCTGGCTGCCGGAGACGCCGAACGCGGAAACGATCTGCTCCTTCGACAGGCCGAACAGCTTGGCCGCCGCCGCGGCAGCGCCATAGGTGCCGGCGGTCGCGGTCGGATGGAAGCCGCGGGCGTAATGCGAGGTCGGGTCGAGTGCGTTGCCGAGCCGGCAGCACACTTCATAGCCGGCGACGATCGCGGTCAGCACGTCGCGGCCGGAGGCGCCGACCATCTCGCCGACCGCAAACGCGGCGGGCACCACCGGTGCGCTCGGATGCAGCGAGGAATCGGCATGGGTGTCGTCGAAGTCGAGCGAATGGCCGAGCGCGCCGTTGAGCAGCGCGGCGACCGCCGGGGTCCAGGTCTTGGTGTCGCCGAACACGGTGGCCTCGCCCTTGCCGTCGAGCGCCAGCACCTCCAGCATCTTCATCAGCGAGGGCGTCGATTCCGCATCGCGCCGGGCGCGGATGGTGCTGCCGAGGAAATCCAGCGTCAAAACCTTGGCGCGCTCCAGCACCTCCGGCGGAATGTCGGAATATTTCAGGTCGGCGACATAGGCGGCGAGCGTTGCGGTTTCGTGGGCCATCGTGTTTCCTCAATTTTGCGGCGCAGGGTAGGCGGGCAGGTCAGGCCTTTCAAGCCACCTTGCCGCCGCGGGCAGCTGCCATGCTCCAGATCGGTTAGCTTCAGGTCGGTTGGCTTCAAGTCATGTAACACGGGCCTTTCCTTTGATTGCGGATTACGGTGCATGAGGACCTTCGCAAAACGCATGTTCGACCAGCTCTGGACCCGCAAGACGCAGCTGGCGCTGGCGGTCCGGATCGCGTCCGCCGGCGTCGCGGCCTATACCATCGCGCTGGCGCTCAACCTGATGCTGCCGCTATGGGCGGTGCTGACCTCGCTGATCGTCACCCAGATGAGCGTCGGCCGTTCGCTGAAGGCCAGCCGCGACTACATGCTCGGCACCATCGGCGGCGCCGTCTATGGCGGCGCGATCGCGGTGCTGATCCCGCATTCCGGCGAGGGCAGCCTGCTGGCGCTGCTGGTGCTGGCGATCGTGCCGCTGGCCTTCATCGCCGCGCTCAATCCGAGCCTGAACTCGGCGACCGTGACGGCGGTGATCGTGCTGCTGCTGCCGACGATGCATCACTCCAACCCGCTGGATTCCGCGATCGACCGCGTCCTCGAGGTGACGGTCGGCGCGCTCACCGGGCTTCTGATCTCGTTCCTGGTGCTGCCGTCGCGCGCGGTCAGCCAGATCAGGGTCAATGGATCGAAGCTGCTGGAGCTGCTGTCGGCGGCGTTCGCCGAATTGCTCGCCGGCCTGACCCGCGGCCTCGACAACGACGCGCTGCACCGGATCCAGGACGGCATCGGCACCGCGGTGACCAATCTGCACGCGACCGGCCTCGAGGCCGAGCGCGAGCGCTCGATGCATCTGTCATCGGGTCCGGACACCGGTCCGTTGCTGCGGACGATCCAGCGGCTGCGACATGACGTCGTGATGATCGGACGGGCCTGTGTGGTGCCGCTGCCGGCCGATATCCAGGCGAGGCTGGCGCGGCCATTGGCCGACGTCAGCAAGGCGATCGTGACTTACATGGTGGCGGTCGCGACCGCCTTGCGCGCCGGCAGCGGCCCGGCCGACATGGCGCCGGTCGATGCCGCGCTTCATGCCTATAGCGAGGAGGTCGCCGCGGTCCGCAGGGATGGCCTGATCCGCGGCCTGCCGGTCGATGCCGCCGAGCGCTTCTACGCGCTCGGCTTCTCGCTCGACCAGATGCGGCAGAATCTCAACGACCTCAAGCGCTGCCACGGCAATTGGTGCACCAACGCCGACGCCTCCGAGAAGATCGTCGCCGAGACGCCGGAGAAGAGCGCGGCTTGAGATCGAGTAGTAGTTCAGCTTACGGCCTTGCGCAGCATCGCGGGCACGATCAGGCGGTGGAACGGCAGGATCACCGCGAGATAGGCGCGCCCGAGCCAGTTGTGGGTCAGCACCAGCGTGGTCGCGGTGATGCTGCGCTCAGCTCCCGCGGAGGCGACGTCGACGACGAGCCTGAAGTCGAGATGCTTGTCGTTGAAGCCCGCGACCAGCCGCTCCGGCGTCTCGCTGACCACCGGAAAGATCCCGATCATGTCGCGTGTCGCGCCGTCGGCTGCGCCCGAGGTTTTCAGGCCAAGCGGCGCGACGATGAAATTACGCAGGGCAAGCAGCCATTCGATCCAGCGCGGCTGCCGCGCCACCATCGCCTCGGCGGCGTGCCGCGCATCGAGGTCGGGGCGCGCGGTCGCGATGCGGAACGCGTCCACGAACTGCGCGCCGGCGAGCAGCGCGGCGGAATCCACGTTCGGCGTGACCTCGTCGACCCTCATTTGCCCAATCTGCGTGCCAGCAGGCGGAAACGCAAGACAAGGAGGGTCGCATAGACCGCCGTCCCGAGCGACAGCCCGATCCAGACACCGGCGGCGTCGAGCTTGACCCAGAAGGCGAGCGCGGAGGCCGATGCGAAGCCGATCAGCCAATAGCTGATGACGGCGAACAGCAGCGGCACCTGGGTGTCGTTCATGCCGCGCAGCGCGCCCGCGGTGGTGGTCTGGATGCCGTCGGCGATGAAGAAGGTCGCGCCGATCAATAGCAGCGCCGCGGTGAGCTGCGCGGTAGTGTCGGAGGCCTCGCCGAGGAACAGCGTCGCGATCTCGAAGCGCGCCAGGATCACCGCGAGCGTCATGACGCTCATGAAGATTCCGCTGAGCGCGATCGCGACAAAGCCGGCACGCTGCACAGCGTCGGTATCGCGGCGGCCAACGGCCTGGCCGACCCGCACGGTGGCGGCCATGCTGACGCCGAACGGCACCATGAACAGGATCGCCGCGATCTGCAGCGCGATCTGGTGCGCGGCCAGCGCCGTGGTGCTGATCAACCCCATCAGCAGTCCGGCCGCGCCGAACAGGCCGTATTCCAGCAGGAAGGCGATCGAGATCGGCGCGCCGACGGCGACCAGCTTGCCCATCAGCGGCCAGTCGATGCGCCAGACGCGGCTGAATACGTGGTACTTGCGGAACGGGCGGCGGCGCGCCGCGAACCACACGCCGGCAAGGAAGGTGCCGAGATTGACGATCGTGGTCGCAAGCCCGGCGCCGAACATGCCGAGTTCGGGCATGCCCCATTTGCCGTAGAGCAACAGGTAGACCATCAGCGCATTGGCCGGGATCGCCGCGAGCGTGATCCATAGCACCGGCTCCGGCCGGTTCACCGCGCTCATGAAGCCGCGGAGCGCGATGAACCACAGCGCCGGCAGGATGCCCCAGGCGAGACCGAACAGATATTGCTGCGCCAGATGCGCGGTGGCCTGGGTCTGGCCGAGCATAAGCAGGATGCGCTCGCCCTGGAACGGCAGCGCCATCAGCGGCAGCACCATGAAGAAGCCGGCCCACAGGCCGACGCGGAGCGCGCGCCGCATCACGCGGGGGTTGCGCGCGCCGAACGCCTGCGCGGCCAGGGGCGAGACCGCCGACATCATGCCCATGCCGATGGTGAAGCTGACGAAATACACGGTGTGCGCCAGAGCCGCGGCCGCGACGTTTTCGCTGCCGAGCCGGCCGATGAAGGCGAGATCGGTCGTCATCATCGCGATCTGCCCGAGCTGCGTCAGCGCGAGCGGCACCGCGAGCTTCAGCGTTTCCGCGAGCTCGGCCGTGAGCAGGTTGCGAGGGACGACAACGGCCGCGTTCGGCGCGGCCGGGTCGATCTTGTCGATGCAGGTCATGACGGCACGCTTAGCACGGCAAACCGGCCGGAAGGATGGCCAAGTTGCGCAAACGCGACGATCTCACGCAGAGGTCGTCGCGTCCCAGATTGTCGATTGAGATCGGAAGACCGCCTTACACCTTTCCGGATCGAGCCCGGATCACGATCGCGCGGGAATCCGCTTGATCTTGGCGCCGAGGGCGTTGAGCCGCTCATCGATCCGCTCATAGCCGCGCTCGATCTGGTCGGCGTTGTTGATGGTGGAGGTGCCCTCGGCACACACGGCGGCCAGCAGCATCGCCATACCGGCCCGAATGTCGGGCGAGTTCATCGGCGCGCCGCGCAGCCGGCTGGGGCCGGCGACGATCGCGCGGTGCGGGTCGCACAGCACGATGCGGCCACCCATCGCGATCAGGTTGTCGACGAAGAACATCCGGGATTCGAACATCTTCTCGTGCATCAGGATGACGCCGTCGCACTGCGTCGCGGTGACGATCGCGATCGACATCAGGTCGGCCGGGAAGGCCGGCCAGGGCTGGTCCTCGAGCTTCGGCACATGGCCGCCGAAATCGTCCTGGATCTTCATGGTCTGGCCGGACGGGACGACGAGGTCGTCGCCCTCGACGCCGCAGACGATGCCGAGCCGCTCAAAGCCCATCCGGATCGAGCGCAGATGCTCGACGCCGGCGCGCGCGATGCGTAGCGGCGAGCGGGTCACCGCGGCGAGCCCGATCAGCGATCCGACCTCGATATGGTCGGGCTGGATCGCGAAAGTCGTGCTGCCGAGCGTTGCCGGCCCGTGCACGATGATGGTGTTGGTGCCGACGCCTTCGATCTTGGCGCCGAGCGCGATCAGGAAATTGGCGAGGTCCTGCACATGCGGCTCGGAGGCCGCGTTGCGCAGATAGGTGGTGCCGCGCGCCGCGACTGCGGCGACCAGCGCGTTCTCCGTCGCGGTGACGCTGGGCTCGTCGAGGAACACGTCGGCGCCCTTCAGCCGCGTGGCGCGGAATTCCAGCCGGTGCGTCGCGGTGACGGTGGCGCCGAGCTGCTCGAAGGCCAGGAAGTGCGTGTCGAGCCGGCGGCGGCCGATCACGTCGCCGCCGGGCGGCGGCAGCGCGACCTCGCCGCAGCGGGCGAGCAGCGGGCCTGCGAGCAGGATCGAGGCGCGGATGCGCGCGCACAGCGCCGGATCGAGATCGGCGGCGCGAATCTCCTTGGCATGAATCTGCAGCGTGTTGCGCTCGGTCCATTCGGCGGTGGCGCCGACCGAGCGGCACAATTCGACCAGCGTTTCGGTGTCGCGGATGCGCGGCACGTTGGTCAGTGTGACCGGATGCTCGGTGAGCAGTGCCGCGGCGATGATCGGCAGCGCGGAGTTCTTGTTGCCCGACGGCTCGATGGTGCCCAAAAGGCGGCGGCCGCCTTCGACGATGTATTGGATCGGCGGCACGCGGAATGTCCCCTAACGCATCATTCAGACTGGGCCATTGGAAATTCCACAACGGAATCAACGGCCATCCGGCACCGTAACACAACTGGCGGCGCAGCTTCCACACGAAAGGTAGCGCCGCGACGGCGCCGGTCGCGCTGTCACGGAGATGTCACCCGTCAGGACGGTTGCTCGCCTCCAGGGTAATGGAAGTAGTGTGCACTGCACGATCCACGTCATTGCGAGCGGAGCGAAGCAATCCATCGCACCGCAAGCTGAAAAATGGATTGCTTCGTCGCTTCGCTCCTCGCAATGACGGTGGTGCAATACGCCGCAGGCCTCCTAGATGTCGATGGTTGCGCTGAGCGAATTGTCCTGGATGAACTCACGGCGCGGCTCGACCACGTCGCCCATCAGCTTGGTGAAGATATCGTCGGCCTCGTCGACCTCCTTGATCTTCACCTGCAGAAGCGAGCGCGCCTCGGTGTCCAGCGTGGTCTCCCAGAGCTGCTCCGGGTTCATCTCGCCGAGACCTTTGTAGCGCTGCAGCGAGATGCCCTTGCGGGCGGCGTCGGTCACGGCCTCGAACAGGTCGATCGGGCCGTGGATGATCTGCTCGGCATCCTTGCGCCGCAGCTTGCCCGCGCGCACGTAGATCTCTTGCAGCTCGGTCGCGTATTCATCGAGCTTGCGGGCGTCGGCCGAGCCGAGAAAGGCGTCGTCGATCACGGCGAATTCCCTGACCCCGCGCACGGTGCGCTCGAACTGGAACCCCTGGCCCTCCGTGAAGGTGCCGATCCAGCCGCGCTCGACTTCTTCGGCCACGGCGTCCAGCCGCTTGGCGATGTATTCGGCCGCCGAATTGGCGGTGGCGATATCGCCGGTGATCCTGGGATTGAGCACGCCCGCGATCGCGGCCTGCTCGATGACGGCGCGATTATAGCGGCTGTGCAGGTTGCGCAGCACCGAGCGGATGACCCGGGCGTCCTCGACCAGCGACAGCAGATCACGGCCCGAGCGGTCGTCGCCGGAGGCCGGCTTGAAGACGCATTCGTCGAGCCCGGTCGAGATCAGATAGTCCTCGAGGGCGCGCTCGTCCTTCAGGTATTGCTCGGACTTGCCGCGCGAGACCTTATAGAGCGGCGGCTGGGCGATATAGAGGTAGCCGCCATCGATGATCGAGCGCATCTGACGATAGAAGAAGGTCAGCAGCAGCGTGCGGATATGGGCGCCGTCGACGTCGGCGTCGGTCATCACGATGATCTTGTGATAGCGCAGCTTGTCGACCGAGAAATCGTCGCTGATGCCGGTGCCGAGCGCGGTGATCAGCGTGCCGATCTGCTCGGACGACAGCATCTTGTCGGGACGGACGCGCTCGACATTGAGGATCTTGCCGCGCAGCGGCAGCACCGCCTGGAATTCGCGGTTGCGGCCCTGCTTGGCGCTGCCGCCTGCCGAGTCGCCCTCGACGATGAACAGTTCGGATTTGGCGGGGTCCTTCTCCTGGCAGTCGGCGAGCTTGCCGGGCAGCGAGGAGACGCTGAGCGGATTCTTGCGGGTCAGTTCGCGGGCCTTGCGCGCAGCCTCGCGGGCCGCGGCGGCCTGGATCACCTTGCCGACGATCTCCTTGGCTTCCTTCGGATTCTCCTCGAACCAGGCGGCCAGCGCCTCGTTCAGGACGTTCTCGACCACCGGTCGAACCTCCGAGGACACCAGCTTGTCCTTGGTCTGCGACGAGAATTTCGGATCGGGCACCTTCACCGACAGCACCGCGGTGAGGCCTTCGCGGCAATCGTCGCCGGTCAGTGCGATCTTTTCCTTCTTCGCATTGGCCTCGGCATAGCCGTTGACCTGGCGCGTCAGCGCGCCGCGGAAGCCGGCCAGATGGGTGCCGCCGTCGCGCTGCGGGATGTTGTTGGTGAAGCACAGCACGTTCTCGTGGTAGCTGTCGTTCCACCACAGCGCCGCCTCGACGCCGATGCCGTTGGCTTCCGAACGCACCATGATCGGTGCCGGCACGATCGCCTTCTTGTTGCGGTCGAGATATTTGACGAATTCCTCGACGCCGCCGGAATAGTGCATCTCCTCGCGCTTCTCGACCGCGTGACGCATGTCGGAGAGCACGATGTTGACGCCGGAATTGAGGAAGGCAAGCTCGCGCAGCCGGTGCTCGAGCGTCGCGAAATCATACTCGATGTTCTTGAAGGTCTCGACCGAGGCGAGGAAGGTGACCTCGGTGCCGCGCTTGCCCGGGGCATCGCCGACCACTTTGAGCGGCGCCACGGCATCGCCGTGCGCGAATTCGATGTAGTGCTCCTTGTCGTCGCGCCAGATCCGCAGCGCGAGCTTGCTGGAGAGCGCGTTGACGACGGAGACGCCGACGCCGTGCAGGCCGCCGGAAACCTTGTAGGAGTTCTGGTCGAATTTTCCGCCGGCGTGCAGTTGGGTCATGATGACCTCGGCTGCCGAGACGCCCTCTTCCTTGTGGATGCCGACCGGTATGCCGCGTCCGTCGTCGTACACGGTGACGGAATTGTCGGCGTTGAGGGTGACCAGGACGCGGCTGGCGTGGCCCGCCAGCGCCTCGTCGATCGCGTTGTCGACGACCTCGTAGACCATGTGGTGCAGGCCGGAACCGTCATCGGTGTCGCCGATATACATGCCGGGGCGCTTGCGGACGGCGTCGAGGCCCTTCAGCACCCGGATCGATTCCGCGCCATATTCGGCCGGAACGGGATGCTCAGATTCGGCAGGGGTCTGCCGGGCAGGTTCAGTCATGTGAGGCCTTCGAGGATATCCGAATCAGCTGCGCAATATGAGGCGCTGATGCCGCTATTTGTGCCATGAAAGAGGGGTTGCGCCTAGCGCAAAGTCTCCATCTACAAACTATTGAATAAATAGGATTTTTTAGGTCTGTTTCAAGGCTTTCAAAGGCGGATTCCGAGGGCTTTGAAAAGCCCGATTCGGTGGCGGATTCGGAGCCCTTATCGAGGCCGATTCTGCGCCGCCAGAAACATGATGAGACCAGGCTGAATTGGAGCGACTTCGGAGGTTCGCTTCTCCCCGCTGGGCATGGGCGAACCGGGGGCGAGGGATGCTCGCGTAATTTCGGAATATTAGAATATTGTTCCTGAGTTGCCCGACGTGTCAAGCTGCTTGGTCGAACGCCTGCCGCCGCTGGCCACTTTGCATGGGGTTGTTTTCGATATTTTGGCAATGCGCTCTGCGACGGCGCCATCGCTTCAGATTGCCCTAGACTAGCCAATCAGCCGCGCCGTGTGGCGCGGCCGGATTCGACGTCGAAAATCTCCCCCCGAGGGCCGATGTCGACGAACGCCGCGGGATCGGCGCCGGTCATCCAGACCTGCGCGCCGAGCTTGGCGAGCTCGTCGAACAGCGCCTTGCGGCGGTTCGGATCGAGATGGGCGACGACCTCGTCGAGCAGCAGCAGCGGCACGATGCCGGTCATCTCCGCGACCATCGTGGCGTGCGCCAGCACCAGCCCGATCAGGAGCGCCTTCTGCTCGCCGGTCGAGGCGTCGCGCGCCGGCATGTTCTTCGGCGCGTAAACCACCTGCAGGTCGGTCAGATGCGGGCCGTCGAGCGTGCGCCCGGCGGCGGCATCGCGCGGCCGGCTGGCGCGCAGGATCTCGCGGTAGCGGTCCTCCACCGCCGTTGCAGGCTCCTGCAGCAGTGCGTTCTCCATCCAGCCGTCGAGCATGATCTCGGCGGAGGGGAAGGCCGAGGCCGCGCCGCGCTCGCGCAGCATCACGGCGAGCTTGGCGGCGGTCTGGCCCCGCGACGCGGCGACCGCGACCGCAAGCTCGGCGGTCTCGCGCTCGATCGCATCACACCAATGGTCGTCATAGTTGCGCACCTCGAGCAGCCGGTTGCGCGAGCGCAGCGAGCGCTCCAGTGCCGAGACGCGGCTGGAATGCTCGGAATCGATCGCCAGCACCAGGCGATCGAAGAAGCGCCGCCGTTCCGAGGCGGCGCCCATGAACAGGCCGTCCATCGCCGGCGTCAGCCACACGATGCGCAGATGATCGCCGAACGCGGTTGCGGACCCCACCGGTTCGCGGTCGATGCGGCAGCGCCTCGCGCTGCCGGCGTCACCGGTCGGCGGATCGATACCGGTGCCGAGCGTCGCAAGGCCGAGCGCGCCCTCGACTTCGGCCGAGACCGCCCAGGAGCCGTCGCCCTGGTTGTCTGCGATGTCCTCCAGCGTCGCGCGGCGCAGGCCGCGGCCCGGCGACAGAAACGAGACCGCTTCCATGCAATTGGTCTTGCCGGCGCCGTTCGGCCCCACCAGCACCACCATGTCGCCGGCGACCTGCAGCGTCGCCGTCCGGTAATTGCGGAAATGCGTCAGCGACAGGCGGTGAATGCGGGACGGGGTCATCTCTCTTCCTTGCCCTCTCCCCCTGTGGGAGAGGGTGGCGCCTCACGAAGTGAGGCGACGGGTGAGGGGTATCTCACAGCTCGGCAAGCTTGGCGACAATGTCTTCCAGCACCGCCCCGGGCGTCCGCAATACGTCATTGTTCCAGAAGCGCAAGACCTGAAAGCCTTCCGCCGCAAGCGCGTCAGTCCTGGATGCATCACGCGGCGACGAAGCGTGCTGACCGCCGTCGATCTCGATGGCGAGGCGCTTCTCGAAGCACGCGAAGTCGAGAATGTAATTTCGAAATGGAACCTGCCTTCGAAATTTCAAGTGCGACAGGCGCCGATCGCGCAGCAGGCGCCACATCTTC
This sequence comes from Bradyrhizobium australafricanum, assembly GCF_020329495.1. Taxonomy (NCBI): domain Bacteria; kingdom Pseudomonadati; phylum Pseudomonadota; class Alphaproteobacteria; order Hyphomicrobiales; family Nitrobacteraceae; genus Bradyrhizobium; species Bradyrhizobium australafricanum. The sequence continues at coordinate 31,621 of NZ_JAGKJL010000029.1, forward strand.
GCTTCCGCGTCAGTCGGCTCCCGGCGCATTTTCTTTGCGAAGCTGCGGAGCCGTTCATCGGTCGGGCGATGGTGCGGCGTTCGCGGCGCCAACCCCTCACCCGGCGCCTTCGGCGCCACCCTCTCCCACAAGGGGAGAGGGTGCAGTTGCGCGTGAAGAGAGGGTCATCACACCCGCATCGGCATCAGCACGTAGAGCGCGCCCTTGCTGTCGCGGTCCTGCACCAGGGTCGGCGAGCCGGGATCGGCGAGCTTCAGCACTGCGACCTCGCCTTCAATCTGGGCGGCGATGTCGAGCAGATAGCGCGAGTTGAAGCCGATATCGAGCGCGTCGGAAGCGTACTCGACCTCGAGCTCCTCGGTGGCGCTGCCGGAATCCGGGTTGGTGACCGAGAGCACCAGCTTGCCCGCGGACAGCGCGAGCTTCACCGCGCGGCCGCGTTCGCTGGAAATCGTCGAGACGCGGTCGACGGCGGCTTCGAAATCCTTCTTGTCGACGACGAGTTCCTTGTCGTTGTTCTGCGGAATGACGCGGCCGTAGTCCGGGAAGGTGCCGTCGATCAGCTTCGAGGTCAGCACCACATTGCCGAGCGTAAAGCGGATCTTGCCGTCCGATAGCTCGATCGAGATCTCGGCGTCGTCGCCCTCGATCAGCCGCTGCACCTCGCCAACGGTCTTGCGCGGGACGATCACGCCGGGCATGCCGGTTGCGCCCTTGGGCAGCGCGAGGTCGATCTGCGCCAGCCGGTGACCGTCGGTCGCAACGCCGCGCAGGGTCGCCGCCTTGGCGCTGCCGGCCGCGTGCAGATAGATGCCGTTGAGGTAGTAGCGGGTCTCTTCGGTCGAGATCGCGAACTGCGTGCGGTCGATCAGGCGCTTGATGTCGGACGCCGGCAGCGAGAACGAATGCGTCATGTCGCCGGCGGCAAGGCCCGGGAAGTCGCTCTCGGGCAGGGTCTGCAGCGTGAAGCGCGAGCGGCCGGCACGCACGGCCAGCACCGAGCGGTCGCCGTCGGCTTCCAGCACGATCTGCGAGCCGTCGGGCAGCTTGCGGACGATGTCGTAGAACATGTGCGCGGGCACCGTGGTCGAGCCGGCGGTTCCGGTCTCGGCGGCCAAGGTCTCCGTCACCTCGAGGTCGAGGTCGGTCGCCTTCAGCGACAATTTGGCGCCCTCGGCGCGGATCAACACGTTGCCGAGGATCGGGATGGTGTTGCGGCGCTCGACCACGCGGTGAACGTGACCCAGCGATTTCAGGAGTTGCGCGCGCTCGACGGTGACCTTCATTGCAATACCCGCCAGATCCCTCAGATGGAAAAGCCGGGCGGCCTTTCAGGGCAGCACCGCGGCATTGGAAACCCGAAAAGCCGGATCAATACCGGATTTGATCAAACCCACGGGGGGACCGCAAGGTGGCGCGGATGGGCGGCCGGTGCAAGGGATACGGGCGCGAAACGAGCCCCGTTCCCCACGTTTTGGGTCGGAAAAAAGTTTAGCCCTCCCCTTTGGCGAGGGGAGGGCTATGGAACGATCCGGCCGGATGAAGCGGCCCTATTCCTGCAGCTGGCGCTTCAGCGATTCGACTTCCTCCGACAGCGCCGTGTCCTTGGCGACCAGTGCCTCAATCTTGCGCACGGCGTGCAACACCGTGGTGTGGTCGCGGCCGCCGAAGCGCCGGCCGATCTCCGGCAGCGAGCGCAAGGTCAGCGTCTTCGCCAGATACATCGCGACCTGGCGCGGGCGCACCACATTGGCGGTGCGGCGGGACGACAGCAAGTCGGAGCGGCTGACATTGTACTGCCGGGCGACCACGCGCTGGATGTCCTCGATCTTGATCCGCTTCGGCTCCTGCGGGCGGATCAGGTCGCGCACCTCGCGCTCGGCCATCTCCAGCGTCACCGGCTGGTTGTTGAGCTTGGAGTGCGCCAGCAGGCGGTTGATCGCGCCTTCAAGGTCGCGGCCGTTATGGGTGATGGTACGCGCCAGATAGTCGAGCACCTCCTCCGGCACATCGAAGCTCGCATGGTGGGCGCGGGCGGCGGCGACGCGCGACTTCAGGATGCCGAGCCGCAGCTCCTCGCCGAGCGAGCCCATCTCGACCACGAGGCCGCCGGCGAGCCGCGAGCGCACGCGGTCGTCGAGGCTTTCCAGATCCGACGGCGGACGGTCGGCAGCGATCACGACCTGGCGGCCGGCATCGATCAGCGCGTTCAGCGTGTGGCAGAACTCGGCTTGCGTCGACTTGCCCTGCAGGAACTGCAGATCGTCGATGACCAGCACGTCGATGCCGCGCAGGGCCTCCTTGAAGGCCAGCGCCGTCTGCGTCTTCAGCGCCGCGACGAAGCCGTACATGAACTTCTCGGCGGTGAGATACAGCACCTTGCGCTCGCCGCCGGAATTGCCGGACCAGGTCACCGCCTGCAGCAAATGCGTCTTGCCGAGGCCGACGCCGGCATGAATGTAGAGCGGGTTGAACATCACGGGATCGCCACGGCGACCTTCCGCGACCTGGCGGGCCGCCGCATGAGCCAGCGTGTTGGAACGGCCGACGACGAAGCTGGCGAAGGTCAGGCGCGGATCGAGCGGCGAGCCGCCGAGCGCGTCGTGGCTCGCGGACACCGGCGCGGTCGCAACCGAGCGCAGTTCAGGCACGAGCCGGCCGTCAGTGCGCTCGATGCGGCGCACTTCGACTGGCGCAACCGTTTCCTTCACCGGAGCCGTCGCGCGGATCGCCGAGCGCACGGTGAGGTCGATGCGATGCACTTCGGGCATCTCGGCCTGCCAGCAGGAGAGCACGCGTTCGGCATAGTGCGCCTGGATCCAGCTCTTGAGGAACCGGGTCGGAACCGACAGGTGCACGCTCTCGTCGTGCACGCTCTCCAGATCCATCCGAGCGAACCAGCTCGTGTAGACGTCCTCGCCAACGCTCGTCCGCAAACGTCCCTTCACCCGCGACCAGCGATCCTGTTCCGTGTTCGTCATTGCCTTCGTACTTCCAAGTCTGAGAGATAATCGTTGCGAAAGCGCCGTGCAGGTTTCCTGCCGCGGCGCGACCTCTAGCGGGCGCGGTCTGCTCCGGACAAAGCTCTCCCGTGTGGCGTCCATGCGCCACCCGACAGATCAGCTGTTTGGAGAAGATGCGCCCCGCGAGGTCAGCGCGTACTCGACGGACGCTTCGGGTGGGAGCTGACGTCCGAGGGGTTGATTACGGCACCACTGGAAATTTGCGCTTCGGCTGTCGTTGGTTCGACTGCAGTGATGATACCGTAAGCCATAAGACCTCCCCCTCCCGCCGCGACGTATCGCGGCAAGTTGTCAGCTTGCTCGTGTCTTCAAATTCGAACTGCTGCTACCGAACACCGAAATGCCCGGCGCTTCGCCGCCGCCGTGTCGTCGTCAACCCGTTCACTCGCTCCGCGTTCCCGCTGCCAGATTCCGACTGACGTCCTGGTCTCTCTTGTTCGATCCCCCAAATTGCCGGGGACATCGCCGGAGAATTTTTGACACAGGTCGTCTGTCCTCATATCGCTATGAGTTGTCAATCTAGCTTCGCTTGGAAAGCGTCGCTAACGCACACACCGCCGCCGATTTGTGCGTCCGCCCCTGGGTCTCAAACCGCGCTGATCTGGAGAGCCGTGGGCGTCGCGAACAAGAAATAAATACACCAAGCTGATTTTCTGACAATCCGTGGATTCGACGGGGATCGAGACTCTTCGCGACTGTTGCGGCGTTGCCGATGCTGAGTTGCGAAAGCAAGTTTTTGAATCAGCGCACAGATTCACGCGTGTCACAAACGACGGTGCAATACCAAAAATTTTTCATAGAAAATTTACATTTGGTCTCGCGCCGGTCATTTTTCCAATCGCTGTCCAACGCTATGTGCATAAGTAATTCGCGAGACGTCATTTTTCTCGATTACTTTTGCAGGGTAACCCCGCTTCGCAAGTTTCGTCCGCGAAATGCTCGCGCGCTATTCCATCTATCTAGCTTAGCGAAGAACAATCTGTGGGCGAGTGCGGCGCGTTAAGCATGTCGAGCCGGTAGAACTACGGACGCGACGAAACGAAACATGACACGCAGTTCGTTGCGCGGCAACGCGAAGTGTTCTCGCGCTATGAAACTTCCACGACAAAAGTCGAGACAAAAACAAAAAGCCCGGCGCGAGCCGGGCTTCGTGACAAATGTGTTTTCCAGTCAGCTCTGGTGGCGAGCCGTTACTTCGCGAGCTTGGCGATGCTCTGCGTGAGGCGCGACACCTTACGGCTCGCGAGGTTCTTGTGAATGATGTTGCGCTGCGCTGCCTTCATCAGCTCGGGCTCAGCGCGGCTCATCGCCTTCAGTGCCGCCTCGCGGTCGCCGCTCTTGATCGCTTCCTCGACGGTGCGCACCGCGCCACGCATCTGCGTGCGGCGCGACTTGTTGACGATGGTGCGGCGGGCAATCTTGCGGGTCGCCTTCTTGGCGGAGGTGGTGTTGGCCATGGTTCTCTAACTGTCCTTCGGCGGTGATCGCTCGGTGGTCGGGCTTGCGCGCACCGGCCGGTTCAAATCTCAACTCTGATGTATTTGTCCAAGGTGGTTTTCTTGGGTGTCCTTGAGGCGGCCATGCGAAGAGCGCAAAATGCTGCCCCCGCATGCGGCACTGTCCAAAGAACAGCGGCGGCAGGATTGCGCCCGCCGCCATCGGTCGGTCTTATAGATGGCGCGGGCTTAAGCGTCAACGCTTTCGGGACCCAAAAAGGGCCCGAAATCGTCCCTGCGGGGGCCGGATAAGCCGCTGAAGAGGTTGAATTTCCGGGGGGCGCCCGGTAAGGCCTGACGACGCGTGGGGCGCAACTGGGAGTTAGGGTGACGCATGATCCGCGGCTTCTTCCGTCTGATCGGCCTTCTGCTGCTGGCCGGCAGCTTCATCTTCATGGTCTATGACGGGGCCCGCTACGTCGCCGACCAGAGCCTGCGGTTCACCCAATTCGGCCAGTTCTGGAACGACATCCACCAGTCGAGCCAGCAGGCATTCCATGCCTGGGTGGATCGCTTCGCGCCCTGGCTCTGGAATGACGTGATCCGCCTGCTTCTGGAGCAGCCGGTATTCGCGGTGCTCGGCATTGCCGGCATCCTGCTGATGATCCTGTTCCGGCCGCGTAAGCCCCTGATCGGCTACGCGCGCGACTGACTTGTCGGCAGCCCTCCCTGGCCGCAGCACCCCGTAACGGGGCTGCCATCATCCGCGTAAGGACATATATAGGTGACAGCCGGCCCGCAGGCCGTTGCCGCGTCGGCCGATGTCCCGCCTGGAGGTGTCCATGTTGTTCATGCGCAAGACCACCGCGTTGCCGAGCGCCGCCGAGGCGCTGCCGGGCCGCGCGACGCCGATCCCGACCGCGATCACCCATTTCGTCAATGGCAGCAAGTTGCAGCCGCCTTATCCGCAAGGCCTCGAGCAGGCGGTGTTCGGGCTCGGCTGCTTCTGGGGCGCGGAGCGCAAATTCTGGGAACTCGGCGAGGGGATCTACACCACTGCGGTCGGCTATGCCGGCGGCCACACGCCGAACCCGACCTATGAGGAAGTATGCTCGGGGCGCACCGGCCACACCGAAGTGGTGCAGGTCGTGTTCGACCCGAAGAAGATCTCCTACGAGAAGCTGCTGAAGACGTTCTGGGAGAACCACAACCCGACGCAGGGCATGCGCCAGGGCAACGACATCGGCACGCAATATCGCTCCGCGATCTACACGTTCAGCGACGCGCAGCGCAAGGCCGCCGATGAGTCGCAGGCGATGTATCAGAAGGCGCTTGCCGCCAAGGGCCTCGGCGCCATCACCACCGAGATCGCGCCGACCGGTGAATTCTACTTCGCCGAGGACTACCACCAGCAATACCTCGCCAAGAATCCGGCGGGCTATTGCGGGCTCGGCGGCACCGGCGTGTCCTGCCCGATCGGCGTCGGCGTCACCGCCTGACCGTCTTGCTGAGGTCTTGTTGAGGAAGAGCTCGCCCCGGAAAGCCGGTTTGCGCTCTTCCCGGGCACGGCTCCAAGTCAATGGGAGGCCGGCTGTTCCGGCCTCCCGCTCGATCCTCGAAAACCCTTTGTTAACCATAAGTGGTGCAAGACTGGGCCTGTCTCGCCGTTGAGGGATAGGTCCGGTGCCGGTTGCACGCGCGTTACGATTGCCGATCACTGCCGTTGTGGCTGCGCTCGCGCTGTCTGGCTGCATGAGCACGTCCGGTCCCGTCGCCGTCGGCCCGCAAGGCGTCGATGCCGTCACCTACGGCCCGGCCTACGCACCCGCTCCGGTTGCCGATGCAGGCGGCGGCGGTGCAATCAGCGCATTGCGTTCAGCCTTCGCCAGCACGTCCCCTGGTTATGGCTATGCCGCCCCGGTCGTCTATGCCGCCGCCTCCCCGGGTGGACCCCCCGCCGGTTACGACAACGGCTATCATCTTGGCCCCGGCGACAAGCTCCGCGTCGTGGTCTACGGCCAGGAAGGCCTGACCAATTCCTATGCGATCGACGCCGCGGGCGCGATCACCATGCCGCTGATCGGCTCGGTGCCGGCACGCGGCCGCACGCCGGCCGGGCTTGCCGGCGAAATCTCGGCACGGCTGCGCAACGGCTATATCCGCGAGCCTTCGGTGGCGGTCGAGATCGAGTCCTATCGTCCGTTCTTCATCCTCGGCGAAGTCCAGGCCCCCGGCCAATATCCCTACGTGCCGAACATGACGGTCGAGAGCGCGGTCGCGATTGCCGGCGGCTTCTCGCCGCGTGCCCGCCGCGACAGCGTGACGCTGACCCACACCGATGCGTCCGGCTCCGGGCGCTTCGTGGTGCCGCTGGGCACGCCGATGAGCCCGGGCGATACGGTGTTCGTCGGCGAGCGCTGGTTCTGAAGAAGGACAGCGTCCTTCGTCATTCCGGGACGGTGCGTTAGCACCAGACCCGGAATCTCGAGATTCCCCGATGCGCAATTGCGCATCTGTGGTTCGATGCTGCGCATCGCCCCGGAATGACGCTCACAGCGTCACTTCTTCAAATGCTTCGCGAAAAATTCCATGCTGCGCGGCCAGGCAATGTCGGCGCTTGCCTTGTCGTAGCTGGCGCGCTCGTCGCAATGGAAGCCGTGCTGCGCGCCGGGATAGATGAAGACCTCGACCTCGGGCCGCTTCGACTTGATGGTCCCGACATCGCTCAAGGGTATGCCGGCATCCTTCTCGCCGAAATGCAGCTGCGTCGGCACCGCCGGCTTGTCGTCGGCGAAGCGCACGACGGCGCCGCCGTAATAGCCGACCGCGGCTGACAGCCCGGCCAGCTTGGTGGCGGCCGCATAGGCGACGCTGCCGCCGAGGCAGAAGCCGATGATGCCGACCGGCCCGACCGGCTTCACCGCGTTGATCGCCGCCTGGGTGTCGCGCAGCATCGCGGCCCAGTCGGGATTGGCGACGAACTTCCGCGCCTCGGCGATCTCGTCGGGGGAATAGCCGCTCTGGAAGTTCGGCGTGATGCGATCGAAGATCGAAGGTGCAACCGCGACAAAGCCTTCCTTCGCCAGCCGGTCGCAGACCGAGCGGATGTGGTGATTGACGCCAAAAATCTCCTGGATCACGACGACCGCGCCCTTCGGCGCGCCGGCAGGATCGGCGCGGTAGGCGCCGAGTTCAAATCCGTCGGAAGCTTTCAGTTTGATGTCTTGTCCCATGGTCCATCCTTGTCAGTTTGGGGGTTGCATGAAGGTCATCAACGATGTGGTCCAAAGCGCGATGAAGAAATTGTCATCGCGCTTTGGCTCTTCGTTTGAGCATGGCCGTTTCGAAAAACCGCTTCGCACTTTTCCGGACCATGCTCTATCGCCACATCCAGTTCTCGCCCCAGTCGGCCTTCCAGCCCGTCAGCCGGTGTTTGCGGAATTGGAGGAAGAGGCGGTCGTGGTGCGGAAACAGCCCGCTGCCGCCGAGGTCGCGGAAGGTCAGGAAGATCTCGTTGCCGGGCCGTCCGCTGACATAGGTGAGGGGCGTGCCGAGCGCGCGCTGCGCGTCCGCAACGCCCATGCCGAACACCAGCGGCGTGGTGTTGGACAGCGTCGCGGTGAACGTGGACGGGGCGGTTACGAACGGCAGCTTCTGCGCGCTCGCCCCTGTCGTGGCCGCAGTCAGCAACAAGGCAACGGCGATTGTCTTCATGGCGCGGTCTTTCCCGGCGCGCCGGCCTCAAGGCCATCCAGGAACGGCAGCACCGCGGCGATAAAAGCCTGCGGCTGGTCGATGTTGACGGCGTGGCCGGCGTTCGGAATCACTGCCTTCTGCGCCCGGGGGATTTTTGCCGCCATGTAGTCGGACGCCGCCAGAAACGGCGTGTCGTCGGCGCCGACCACAACCAGCGATGGCACCTGGATCCCGGGCAGCGATTCGATCACCCGTGCATCACGCTGGGCCAGCATGCCGCGCGCCGCGAGCGCGAGGCCCCTGGCGTTGCGATGGGTGACCGACGCGCGCTCGGCGCTCAACGATCTAAGCACCTCGAGCCCTTCGCGGTCGAAGCGGTCGCCGGTCTCGCGGGCGCGCTTGTTCCAGACCTCGCGGGCGTCGTCCTTCTTGAAGCCCGGGCCGGTGTCGATGATCAGCAGCGCCCGCACCCGCTCCGGATGGGCGCGATGAAAGGCGAGCGACATGTAGCCGCCGAGCGACAGCCCGCCGACGATCGCCTTGTCGGCGCCGGCGGCGTCGAGCAGAGCGGCGATGTCGCCGACCGTCAGCGCTTCGCTATAGGCATCGGGATCGTCGGGATAGTCGGACTGGCCGTGCCCGCGCATGTCCCACAGGATCAGCTTGTGCCGTTGCGACAGCGCCTCGATCTGGCCCTGCCACATCGCCGAGGTCGAGGAATAGCCGTGGGTCAGGATCAGCGGCGGGCCGCTGCCGTGAACCTCGTAGTAGATGTCGACGCCGCTGCGGTTGAGCTTGGCCATTGACGGGCTCCTTGTGTTTCTCTCGCCGCTGTCATCGGACGGCGTTGCCGATCCCTGCTGCCGACGCTTTGAGCAAGCGTCAGTCGATTAGACACGAACGCTGGCATTCCAAAAAGCGTCATGCCGTTGCCGCATCGCACAACAGGCATCTTCGGAAATTTATTCTTTTCGAGCAATTCCAAATTGGATTGCCTCCAGCCGGGAACCGGATCATTGTTTCGGCAACTGTCGCTGACCCGGTGGGCGCCGGCCAAGACCCAACAGTGAGTTGCCGCCGTAAGCGGCTTCCTACACCGGAAGGGGAGAGAGATGCCAAATCTCAATATCAACGGACGGAATATGTCCGTCGAGGCGGCCAATGACACGCCGCTGCTTTGGGTCATCCGCGAGCAATTGCAGATGACGGGCACCAAATTCGGATGCGGCGCCGGTCTGTGTGGCGCCTGCACGGTTCACGTCAACGGCGAAGCGGTGCGGTCCTGCCAGACCTCGGTCGCCGACGCCGTCGGCAAGAAGATCACCACCATCGAAGGCCTGTCGGCCAAGGGCGATCATCCCTTGCAGAAGGCCTGGGTCGCCGAGCAGGTGCCGCAATGCGGCTACTGCCAGTCCGGCCAGATCATGCAGGCGGCAGCGCTGCTGTCGAAGAACACCAACCCGACCAAGGAAGAAGTGGTCGCGCATATGGACGGCAATCTCTGCCGTTGCATGACCTATTCACGAATCCAGAAGGCGATCATGCGCGCTGCGTCCGACATGCGCACCGCATCGGCCACCGGATCCGAGCGGAGGGCCACATGAACAAGCACGTGAACAACCTCGCGCCCGAGACGACCGATCTCAGCCGCCGTTCCTTCCTGGTCGGCACCGCTGCAACCGGCCTCGTGCTCGGCTACGCCGCGTCCGGCATCGACCAGGCGCTCGCGGCACCCGCACCCGCCAACTTCGAGCCGAGCGTCTGGTATTCGATCGCGCCCGACGGTCTCGTCACCGTGACCTGCGGCAAGGCCGACATGGGCCAGCACGTCGCCTCGACCATGGCGCAGATCGTGGCCGAAGAGCTCGGCGCGAACTGGAAGGACATGCGGGTTCAGCTCGCCTCCAATGATCCGAAGTTCAACGATCCCGTGCTGGGCGCGCAGATCACCGGCGGCAGCTGGTCGACGATGATGAACTTCGACGCGATGAGCCGCGCCGGTGCAGCCGGCCGCATCGCATTGACCGAGGCGGCGGCGGCCTCCATGGGCGTGCCGGCCGGCGAGCTGGTGGTGCGCGATTCCAGGATCAGCCATGCGAAGTCGAAGAAGTCGATGTCGTTCGCCGAAGTGGTGAAGAGCGGCAAGGCGACCAAGACCTTCACTGCGGATGACCTGAAGGCGATCAAGCTGAAGACGCCCGACCAGTACACTATGATCGGCGTCTCGGTGCCGCAGCTCGACATCCCGTCGAAGACCAATGGCACGGCCAAGTACGGCATCGACGTGATGGTGCCGGGCATGGTCTACGGCGCGCTGGTCACCCCGCCGGTGCGTTACGGCGCCACCGTGAAGGCGGTCGACGATAGTGCGGCCAAGAAGCTGCCCGGCTTCATCAAGGCCGTCACCCTCGACGACAAGACCACAACCACGACCGGCTGGGTCGTCGCGGTCGCCAACACCTATGCGCAGGCGAAGAAGGCCGCGGCGGCGCTGAAGATCAGCTATGACGGCGGCCCGAACGCAAAGCTGTCGAGCGAATCGCTGCTCACGGAAGCCAAGCGGCTTCAGGGACTGGACGATTCCGGCCAGTTCTTCGTCAAGGACGGTGATCCCAAGGCGGCCTTCGGCTCGGCGGCCAAGGTGCTGGAGGCGGAATACACCACCAACATCAACATCCACGCTCCGATGGAGCCGATGAACGCCACCGCGGAGTTCAAGGGCGACATCCTGCACATCTATTCCGGCAACCAGTTCGCGACGCGCTCCGGCGCGATTGCGGCCGGCGCCGCCGGGATCGATCCGAAGTTCGTGGTGATGCACCAGATGTGGCTGGGCGGCGGTTTCGGCCGGCGTCTCGATGCCGACATGATGGTGCCCGCGGTGCAGGCGGCGAAGGCCGTCGGCAAGCCGGTCAAGGTCATCTACACGCGCGAAAACGACATGACGATGGATTTCTCGCGTCCGCTGACCTACCAGAAGGTGAAGGCCGGCATGGACGGCGACGGCAAGATCGTCGCGATGAGCCACGATGTGGTCTCGGCCTGGCCGACCGCGCGTTGGGGAATCCCCGATTTCCTCACACCGTCGGTCGACAAGAAGGGGCCGCTCGACTCCTTCACCGTGAACGGAGCGGACTTCTTCTACACCGTGCCCAACCACTATGTGCGGGCGATCAAGAACGAGATGGCGCACAACGCCACCCCGTCGGGTCAGCTCCGCTCGGTGGCGCCGGGCTGGACGTTCTGGGCGGTCGAAAGCATGATCGACGAGATCGCGCATGCGACCGGCAAGGACCCGGCGCAGCTGCGCATCTCGTTGCTCGACGGCAAGGGCAAGAATGACGGCGGCGCGCAGCGTCTCCGCAACACCTTGCTCGCTGCGATGGGCCTTGCCGGCTACGGCACCAAGCAGCTGCCCAAGGGCGAAGGCATGGGCGTTGCCTGCGTGTCGTCGCAGGAGCGCGCCACGGCGAGCTGGACCGCCTGCGTCGCCCATGTCGCGGTCGCCCCGTCGGGCGAGGTGACGGTGAAGAAGCTGACGGTTGCGACCGACGTTGGTACGCAAGTGAATCCCGACGGCATCCGGGCCCAGGTCGAGGGCGCGGCGCTGTGGGGCATGTCGCTGGCGCTGTTCGAGAAGGCGACGTTGAAGGACGGCGGCATCGAGCAGACCAACTTCGACAGCTACACGCCGCTTCGGATGAGCCAGCTGCCGGAAGTCGCGGTCAACGTCATCGCCAATGGCGAGAAGGCGACCGGCGTCGGCGAGCCCGCGGTGACGGTGGTGGCGCCGGCGATCGGCAACGCTGTCTTCAACGCGGTCGGCGCCCGCGTCCGCGGCCTGCCGATCACCGCAGAAGCCGTCAAGGCTGCGATGAAGGCGTAACGATCTGAACGAACAAGAACGCCGGAGAGCACCAGCTCTCCGGCGTTTTCCTTTGCTCCGCGCGTCGGCCGGGCGATGACGGCATCAACTTCGACGCCGCAAAAATTCATGATTCGCCGCCGATCCGCGCATCGGCATTGATTTCCGGCCGGCCTGATTTTGCTGGCGGATTCGGCGATCGCTCAAATTGTATCCATTGCGCTCAGCCGCCGTTCAGTATCCCCATTAAGCCGGAGGGAACGCATCGTCAGGTAGCGTCCCGGCGTCGGTCGTTACCGCGACGGGGATTTCATGACAGCCTTAGCCAACAACCAGACTTCGAAGCGCCGCCTCCTGCTGGCGTCAGATCGAAGCGATCAGAGCAATGAGCTCGCCAACATCCTGCGCTCGGTGGGCGAGGTCGATACCGTTCCGACCTCTGACATTCCCGAGCAGCCGGCCCGCGATCTCTCCGGCATCGTCGTCGACATCAATCTGCGCTCGCCCGAAGCCGTGCAACTGGTCCGCGCCAAGCTGCAGGCCGACGCTTATCGCGAGATGCCGCGGCTGTTCGTGCTGGCGGACGCCTTGCATCACGCCTCGATGCAGGCCTGGGCGCTCGGCGCCACCGACACGATCTCGCGGCCGTTCGATGCGCGCGGCATCTTGCAGCGCATCCGCGCCGCATTCCCCGACGACAGCGGTTATGACGAGACCGATCGCGGCAAGGCGCTCAACCGCGGCGTCGAAGCCGCGCACGGCGTGATGGTCAAGATGTTCGAGCGGATGCGCGCCGGCGAGCCGCTCAAGTTCGAGGACATCGTCGCCGCCGAGAACAAGATCCTAAAGGCGATCAAGCACAACTCGCTGCGCGAGTGGCTGACCACGGTCGGCTGCCATCACCAGGAGACTTATCGCCACTGCCTGTTCGTGACCGGCTTTGCGGTCGCGTTCGCGCAGCACCTCGGCATGCGCGACGACGACCAGCGCCGGCTCGCCCGCGCCGCGCTGCTGCACGACGTGGGCAAGGCCTTCGTTCCGGTCGCGCTGCTCGACAAGCCCGGCGCGCTGACGGTGGAGGAAATGGCCGAGATGCGCGAGCATCCGCGCCGCGGCTACGAGGCGCTGTCCGCGCAGGGCGGCTTCCCGCCGGAAATGCTCGACGTGATCCTGCATCACCACGAATTCCTCGACGGCACCGGCTATCCGAACGGCCTCAGCGGCAACCAGATCAGCGACATCGTCCGCGTCACCACGATCGTCGACGTCTATGCCGCTTTGGTCGAGAAGCGCGCCTACCGGCTGCAGTTCACCCACGCCAAGGCATTCTCCATGATGGAGGAGATGGGCGGCAAGCTCGACCAGCAATTGCTGCAGGCGTTCCGCCCGGTGGCGTTCGGGCACTATTGAGTCCTCAATCCCGTCATTGCTACGTCGCTTCGTCGTCGCAATGCCGGCTGAGGCGACGGCTCTAGCCAATCAACGCAAGTCGTCCTCCTTACCTCCGCCTAGATTCCGGTGATCATCGGCAGGACCGATGCTCCGACGGGTGAGGACGATCATGGATACGGCAACGACCGGGGATTTCGACATCCCCGCCGACATCGCGGCAACCCTCGTCGATCCCGTCGCCTATGCGGACGACCGCATCCACGACAGCTATCGCTGGCTGCGCGCCAACAACCCGCTCGGCATCGCGCGGCCCGAGAAGTTCGACCCGTTCTGGGTGGTGACCAAGCACGCGCATATCCAGGCGATCAGCCGGCAGAACGAGCTGTTCCACAACGCCGATCGGCCGACCACCCTGACGACGCAGGCGCTCGAGGAGCGCGTTCGCAAGATTACGGGCGGGCCCAATTTGGTGCGCTCGCTGGTGCAGATGGACGCGCGCGACCACCCGAAATATCGCGCGCTGACGCAAGGCTGGTTCATGCCGGCCAATCTCGGCAAGTTCGAGGCCCGCGTCCGCGAGATCGCGCGCGCCACGGTGCAGCGCATGCTCGCGAGGGGCGGCGCCTGCGACTTCGTCGAGGACGTCGCGCTCGGCTATCCCCTGCACGTCATCATGGAGATACTCGGCGTGCCCGAGGCGGACGAGCCGCGCATGCTCAAGCTAACGCAGGAACTGTTCGGCCCGCAAGATCCCGACACCGCGCGCGTCCGCGACGCGCTGAGCGCGGAGCAGGTCTCCGCGATGCTGCAGGCGATCATCGCCGACTTCTCCGCCTACTTCCGCAAGATCACCGAGGATCGCCGTCAGCACCCGCGCGACGATCTCGCCACCGTCATCGCCAATGCGAAGATCGGCGGCGACTACATGCCGGAGCACGATCAGACCAGCTACTACATGATCGTCGCGACCGCGGGCCACGACACCACCTCATCCTCGACCGCCGGCGCGATCTGGGCGCTGGCCAGGGACCCCGCGGAATTCGCCAAGGTGAAGGCCAACCCGGAACTGATCCCGGGCCTGGTCGACGAGTCGATCCGCTGGATGACGCCGGTCAAGCATTTCATGCGCTCGGCCACCGCGGATACCGAGCTCGGCGGCCGCAAGATCGCCAAGGGCGATTGGCTGATGTTGTGTTACGCCTCGGGCAATCGCGACGAGGAGGTGTTCGAGGACCCCGATCGCTTCCGCAGCGATCGCAAGCCCAATCGCCATGTCGCGTTCGGCTATGGCGCGCATCTCTGCCTCGGCCAGTACCTCGCCAAGCTCGAGATGCGCATCCTGTTCGAGGAACTGCTGCCGCACCTGAAGTCGCTGTCGCTCGACGGCGAGGTGAAGATGACGCAAGCCTATTTTGTCAACGGCCCGAAGAAGCTGCCGATCCGGTTCGAGGTGAATTGAAGTCCGTCCGTCATTGCGAGCGAAGCGAAGCAATCCATAGCGCCGCACACGCGGAAGCATGGATTGCTTCGTCGCTCCGCTCCTCGCAATGACGGAGGAAACCTTACTCCACCATCTTCCTCAGCTCCGCCTTCGCGACCTTCTCCAGCGTCGAGCGCGGCATCTCCTCGACGAAGCGGATTTCGCGCGGCACCTTGAAGTCGGCGAGGCCCGCGCGACAAGCGGCCATGACGTTGTCGTGGAGGTCGACGGGCAACGCGGCGACGCCGGCTTGCGGGATGATGAAGACGACCGGGACCTCGTCCAGCATCGGATGCTTCTTCGCCACCACGGCGGCTTCGCGTACGCCCGGCACCACCGCGATCACCTGTTCGATCTCGGAGGCCGCGACATTCTCGCCGCCGACCTTCAGCATGTCCTTGGAGCGGTCGCCGAACTTGATGTAGCCGCGCTCCAGCATCGTGACGCGGTCGCCGGTGATGAAGTAGCCGTGCTCGTCGAAGCTCTCGCGCGTGGCCTTTTCGTTGTGCAGATATTCGGCGAACAGCGACAGGCCGGGGATTCCCTTGATCAGGAGGTTGCCGGTCTCGCCGACCCCGGTCGGCGCGCCGTCGTCATTGACGATGCGGATTTCGTATTCGGGGGCGGCGCGGCCGATCGACATCGGCGTGTTGGGCTGATCGACCTCGCCGATGATGCCGTGGGTGATGGTCTCGGTCATGCCCCACCAGCCGATGATCTTGATTCCGAACATCGCGAATGCCGGCGGCTCGTTCACGGCAGTGCCCCAGAGCCGGAATTTGTGATTCTTCGGCACCTCGTGCTCCAGCAGCGCCTTCATGCAGAACGGGATCGTCGAGGTCCAGGTCGAACCGTGCTCGAGCGCCACCGGCCAGAAGCGGCTCGCGGAGAAGCGCGGCTGGATCACGCAGGTCGCCCCGACCCACAGGCTCGCCAGCATCGAATAGGCCAGCGCGTTGGTGTGAAACAGCGGCAGATAGGTCTGGTGCACGTCAAAGGCGTGCAGGTCCTGATGCGCCGCGTTGATCTTGGCGCCCCACAGCGCGTTGGCGTGGGTCCACAGCACCGCCTTCGGCCGCGACGTGGTGCCGGAGGTATATTGCACGCTGCAGGGGGCGAGCGGATCGGTCGGGCGACGCGGCCGGTCGGCGCTGTCGGCAAGCAACGCGTCGAAGCTGTCGCCGCGCGCGGGTGGTTGTGCCGACGCTTGCCCGGCGTCGTGCGAGGTCACCGCGATCCAGCGCAGGCCCTTGCAGTTGGCTGATATCAGCTCGGCATAGGCCGGCTGGGTGATCGCGGCGACCGCGCCGCAATGGCCGGCAAAATATTCGATCTCGGCCGCGGCCGAGCGGGTGTTGGTGGTGACCGCGATCGCGCCGAGTTCGACACAGGCGAACCACGACATGATCGCCTCGACGCAATTGTCGAGATGGATCAGGACATAGTCGCCCTGCCGGATGCCGCGCTTCGCAAGGCCCGCAGCCAGCGCGCCGACCCGCTCATGGAATTCGCCGTAGCTCCAGCGCCGTGCCGCCGTGTCGAACGGCGCCCAGATCAGGAATGGATGGTCGCGGCGCACCTCGGCGCGCATCCGCAGCAGCCATGGCACGTCGAGCCCCGCAAACGGTCCCACGACGCCTGGTGCTGGATTCGAGTTGGCCATATGTCCTCCCGCGCGCCTTGTCGGCCGCCATTGGTCTTGGTTGGGAGCAGTTCTGCCATCGGTGTGCGCCGAGAGCAAATCGGGATTTGCAAAGCGGTTTTGCGCTGAAGCAATCTGTTCCGCCGCACGGAAGAGATCGATTTATTCGCAGCATCCGTCATCGGGCGCGCATTCGCACGCCGCGTCGGCTCGCAAGGACGAACGAAAGCTAGGTCGCGTTCTTCTCGTACGACGAGATCTCGATCAGGCTGCCGTCGGGGTCGCGGCAATAGACCGAGCGCAGCGTGCCGCGCGCGCCTTGCTTGGCCACCGGGCCTTCCTCGATCCTGACGCCATTGGCCTTCAGATGTGCGACCACTTCCTCGGGCGTGCTCGAGGTAAGGAAGCAGAGATCGTCGCTGCCGGCCGCTTCGTGATCGGCGGTGAACCAGTCCACCTTGTCGGCATCGCGCGGCCGCACATTGATCTTCTGGTTGCCGAACACCAGCGAGGTGCGCGGTGTCTTGCCCTTGCCGGGGTCGAACACCTTCACCTCCATGCCGAGGATCCTGCTGTACCAGGCAACCGAGCGCACGACATCGGTGACGTTGATCACGAGATGGTCGAGGCCATTTACCTTGACGGACATGATCGATCCTCTTCGGTCCAGAGTACTTTCGAGCGATGTGGTCGCCGGTTCTGGTGCGATCAGAGCCGAAGCTTAGTCTTTCGTCGCGGTCGGCGGCGCACGTGTCGCACTGGTCGCTTCAGGCATTGTTTGTTAAAACCGCGCCGCACGCAACGCAACAGAAACGGGCAGGGCGCCAAACCCTGCTGGATTGGGAGAAGCTTCATGATTTCACGCCGTACCGCGCTGGGCCTGATCGGGTCGGGGATTTCGACATTCGCGATCGGCCGCGCTTCCGCTGCCGACTATCCGGCGCGGCCGGTGCGCTGGATCGTGGGTTATCCGCCGGGCGGCGCCACCGACATCATCGCGCGCCTGGTCGGGCAGCGGCTGTCGGAGAGGCTCGGGCAGCAATTCGTGATCGAGAACAAGCCGGGCGCCGGCAACAATATCGGCACCGAGGCGGCGATCAACGCCGAGCCGGACGGCTACACCGTGCTGCTGGTCAATCCGGCCAATTACATCAATGCCTCGCTTTACGCCAATCTGAAGTTCAACTTCGTGCGCGACGTCGCGCCGGTTGCTTCGTTCAATCGCGTGCCGAACGTGATGACCGTCAACAAGGACGTGCCGGCCAAGACCGTCGCCGAGTTCATCGAATATGTGAAGGCCAATCCCGGCAAGGTGAACATGGCCTCTTCCGGCAACGGCACCTCGGTGCATCTCTCCGGCGAGATGTTCATGGCGATGACCGGCTGCAAGATGCAGCACGTGCCGTATCGCGGCGCCGCGCCCGCGATCACCGACATGCTCGGCGGCCAGGTGCAGGTGATCTTCGACAACATGCCCTCGATCATCCAGCACATCCGCTCCGGCGCGCTGCGCGCGCTGGCTGTGACGTCAACAGAGCGATCCTCGCAACTGCCCGATGTTCCGTCGGTCGCCGAAACCGTGAAGGGCTACGAGGCGAGCGCGCTGTTTGGCATGGGCGCGCCGAAGAACATGCCGAAGGAAGTTGTCGCCAAGCTCAACACCGAGATCAACGCCGTGCTCGCCGAACCCGACATGAAGAAGCGTCTGGTCGAACTCGGCGGCGATCCGCTGATCCAGACGCCGGAAGCCTTCGGCAACGACATCAAGGCCGAGACCGACAAGTGGAAGAAGGTGGTCGAGTTCGCCGGCCTCAAGGTCGAGTAGGCCTCGCAAGAGGCGCGATGCTGGATCGCGCGGGACAAACGTGGCCCGCGTGGTACAGCCGGTCCCTGGCCGAAGCCGAATTCGTCGGCCTTGACCCGGAATAAAATGACGTTCAGGAACCTTATCAAAGATGCCGCACCTGGCTAACTGCGGCGTCCGAGGAGCCGGATCATGCGCGCATCGGCAATGCTTGTTCTGGGAACGATGACGCTCGCAGGCGCGGCGAGTATCACGCCCGCTTCCGCCGATCCTTATGACTACCCATGGTGCGCGCAGGGCCCGAGCCTGGGCTATCCCGGCGAATGCGCCTATCGAACCTACCAGCAATGCCTCGCGAGCGTGTCCGGCCGCTATCTCTATTGCGGCGAGAATCCGCGCTTCCTGTTCAGCGAACCGCCGCCGCCACCACCGGGCCGCTATCAGCGTCGGCACCGGACTGTTTATCCCGATTAGCGTTGCGGCATCACCGCAAGGCATCTGTCGCCACTGTTCCTGACGTTCGTCCCTCGCGCCGGGTCCATGCTGACGCGATCGTGAAGCCGCGCACTTGACGTCACGCCGTTTGCGCCTATACTAAACCACATGGTTAAGTATCAGGACGAGACGCTGGACCGCACCTTTGCGGCGCTTTCCGATCCCACCCGCCGCGCGCTGCTGGCGCGGCTCGGCGACCAGGAAAGCCTGTCGGTGAGCGAGCTGGCGCAGCCATTCGCGATGTCGCTGCCGGCGATCATGAAGCATCTCGACGTGCTCACCGATGCGGGTCTCGTCGCGCGCGAAAAGACCGGCCGCACGGTGGCGTGCCGGCTCACCGCACGGCCGATGGAGCAGGCGATGAACTGGCTCAATCGCTATGCGCAATTCTGGTCCGACAACCTCGACCGCCTTGCCGCCTTTGTGGAGGAAGAACCATGGCAAACCAATCCGCAGTCGCCGCCGACGTCGGCCTCGCCGCGCGTCCAAGCCTCACCCTCACGCGGCGCCTCCGCGCGCTGCCGGAAAAAGTCTACGCCGCGTGGACCGAGCCGGAAAATCTAGCGCAGTGGTTCGGACCGGGTGGGGTCAAGCCGGCCACGACGCGTGCGGAGCTCGATGTCCGCGTGGGCGGACGCTATCGCATCGGATTCATCGGCACCAACGGCGAATATCACGAGGTCGGCGGCGTCTATCGTGAGGTGGTGCCGAACGAGAAGCTGGTGTTCAGCTGGGCCTGGCATTCGACGCCCGAACGCGAATCCGAGGTGACGATATCGATCAAGCCGGATGCCGGCGGTACGTTGCTCACCTTCCATCACGCGCAGTTCGTCGATGAGACCGCCCGCGACAACCACCAGCGCGGCTGGACCGCATTCCTCGGCAATCTGGAAAGCTTCGTCGACGCCTGACCTGCAAAGGAGTATCTCATGCAACAGCACATGATCGTCTCGCGCGAAGAATGGATCGCAGCCCGCAAGGCATTGATGGCCGGTGAGAAGGAACTGACCCAGGCTCGCGAAGCGCTCAGCCGGCAGCGCCGCGAACTGCCCTGGGTCAAGGTCGACAAGGACTATGTGTTCGACGGGCCGGGCGGCAAAATGACGCTCGGCGATCTCTTCAGGGGCAGGCCGCAGCTCGTGGTGCAGCATGTGATGTTCGCGCCGGAGTGGGACGCGGCGTGCAAGAACTGCTCGTTCTGGGCCGACGGTTTCGAGCGCATGGTTCCGCATCTCGCCGCACGCGACACCACGATGATCGCGATCTCGCGGGCGCCGCTCGTCAAGCTCGCCGCATTCAAGGCGCGGATGGGCTGGACCTTCGATTGGGTCTCCTCGGGAGAGAGCGACTTCAACTACGATTACGGCGTGTCGTTCACGCAAGGGCAGATCGATGCGGGGGACGCGAAATACAATTATGGAACGACGCCGCTCTATGGTCCCGAACTTCCCGGCATCAGCGTGTTCTTCCGCGATGAGACAGGGAGCGTGTTCCACACCTACTCGACCTTCGCGCGCGGCCTCGACATGATGAATGCCGCCTATCACTATCTCGACCTGACGCCGCTCGGCCGCCACGAGGAAGGATTGCCCTATCCGATGGATTGGGTGCGGCTACGTGACCAGTACCAACCGGCGCCGGTTCAGGCATCCTGCTGTCACAGCTGATCGCCATTGCGAGGGGCTCGCGACAAAATTGCAGAGCAATTTTGCGTGGAAGCGACGAAGCAATCCATCTTCAGCGTTTGGAGAGATGGATTGCTTCGCTGGCGCTCGCAATGACAGGGAGCCCAAACAGCAGGAAACCGCCCAATGCCTTACGTCGATGGATTCATCGTCGCCGTGCCGAAGAAGAAACTCAAAGCCTATGCGCAACTCTCGAAGAAGGCCGGCAAGGTCTGGCGCGAGTATGGCGCGTTGGATTATCGCGAATGGGTCGCCGACGACGTCAAGCCGGGCAAGCTGACCTCGTTTCCGCAGAGCGTGAAACTGAAGGCCGGCGAAACCGTCGTGTTCGCCTGGATTACCTACAAGTCGCGCGCCCAGCGCGACCGGATCAACGCCAAGGTGATGGCCGATCCGCGCCTGGCATCGATGAGCATGGGTGACGTGCCGTTCGACGGCAAGCGGATGATCTATGGCGGCTTCGCCAGCCTGGTGAAGGTCTGACGCGGCACGGTTTCGCCGCAATCCGCGCAGTAACCAGCTGTTAAACATCACGCTCGGCAAGCCGCGCGATGCCGCTTGCGTTTACTTGGTGATCCCGTATACTTTGCAATACAAAGTTCGGGCGAATCATGCGTGACCTCGACAAGGCGTTGGCCGATATCCTCGCCATCCGCAGCCAGATTGCGGCCGGAACGGCGTTCCGCGGCTACGGTCCGGCAACCGTCGCCGCCACCAGCGGCATCGCGCTGGTCACGGCGCTTGCGCAATATCTCTGGCTCGCCGATCCCACCGCTCATCCGATCGCGTTCCTCGCAGGCTGGGCGGCGGCCGCGTTGGTCTCCGCCGTGCTGATCTGGATCGAGATGCAGGCGCGCTCGCGGCGGCATCATTCCGGCCTTGCGGACGCGATGGTCCAGCAGGCGATCGAGCAGTTCGTCCCGGCTGTTATCGCCGGCGTGCTGCTCGCTGTCCTGCAATGGAAGTTCGCGCCCGAGACGCTGTGGATGCTGCCCGGCCTGTGGCAGGTGCTGGTCAGCCTCGGCGTGTTCGCCTCGGTCCGCCTGCTGCCGCGCACGATCGCGCTCGGCGGCGCCTGGTATTTCCTGTCGGGCTTCACGGTGCTGCTGATTGCAAGCCAGAGCCACGCGCTGTCGCCCTGGACCATGGGACTGCCATTCGCGATCGGCCAGTTGCTGCTCGCAGCGCTGCTCTATTTCGCTTCAGGAGGCCATGATGCCGAAGACTGACCTGACCACCGCGCCGTTCGCCTATGATGGCCTCGACCGCGTCATCCACGAGAAGGCGCGGCTCGGGCTGTTGACCTCGCTGATGGCGCATCCGAAGGGGCTCGCCTTTGCCGATCTCAAGCAGCTCTGCGGCCTGACCGACGGCAATCTCAGCCGGCACCTGCAGGTGCTGCAGGAGGCCGGTCTCGTCGACGTCATCAAGGGCTATGAAGGCAATCGTCCGCACACCACCTGCCGCCTGACCAAGAGCGGTCGTCGCCGTTTCCTCGACTATCTCGCCGTGCTCGAGCAGCTGGTGCGTGACGCGGCCAAGGCTGCCGGCACGGCAGAAAAGGCTGCCGGCAAGGCTGAGAAGACCGTCGGCAAGGACGACGGCGCAGCCGGCCGTCTCGGTATCCAGCCGGTTTGAACCATCCCATTTTGTCCGGAGACTTTGTGATGCAAAGTAACGTCGCGCTCAAGCCGGAAGCCGCCATCAGGCTCCATGTCGGCATCATCATGGACGGCAATGGCCGCTGGGCGACGCGGCGCGGCCTGTCGCGCCTGCGCGGACACGAGGCCGGCGTCGAGGCGATCCGCCGCATCGTCGAGGCCGCGCCGGACCAGGGCGTCGGCACGCTGACGCTCTACGCCTTCTCGAGCGACAATTGGCGCCGTCCGAAGGCCGAGGTCGCGGCACTGATGGGGCTGCTGCGGTTCTACCTCGCCAACGAGATCGCCGCGCTCGTGCGCAACGGCGTTCGCCTCACCGTGATCGGCCGCCGCGACCGGCTGCCCGACGGCATCGCCGCCGCGATCACGCGCGCCGAGGCCGAGACCGCCGGCGGCACCACGCTGCATCTGCGCATCGCGATCGACTATTCGGCGCGCGACGCCATCCTGAACGCCGCCGCGCGCGCGGCCGGCGCCGGCGAGCTCAGCCGCGAGACGTTCGCCGATCTCATCACCGGCGAGGCCGGCCTGCGCGACGTCGACCTGATCATCCGCACCTCCGGCGAGAAGCGGCTGTCGGACTTCCTGCTCTGGGAGGGTGCCTATGCCGAGCTGCATTTCACCGAGCGGATGTGGCCCGAATTCGATGCCGACGATCTCGCCGACGCACTCGGCTCCTTCCATCGCCGCGAGCGCCGCTTCGGCGGACTGACCGCGATCGCGCCGGCGGAGGTGCCGAACCTCTAGCGCGTCAAGCCGCGCCAACTGCTCTCTTCCTAAAGCCCGGCCGGGGGGTTGGGCTCTCTCTCACAAGATGCGGGGACGAACGATCACGCCAACCAAAGCGGGAGCGATCATCCATGCGCATTCTTCTCATCAATGTACCGCATCTGGCGATCGGCAGCCGGATCCCCGACGACCATCTGCCGCCACTCGGCCTGTTGTCGATCGGCGGCCCCCTGATCGATGACGGCCACGACGTTGGTCTTATCGATGCCGAGTTCGGGCCGATGCCGGTCCAAGCCATCGTGGCGGCGGCATCGAGATTTGCACCGGATGCGGTGCTGTTCGGCCATTCCGGCTCGACGTCGGGCCATCCTGTGATCGCCGAGGTGGCACAGGCGATCGTCAAGGCCGTGCCCGGTGTCCGGATCGTCTATGGCGGCGTGTTTCCGACCTATCACTGGCGCGACATCCTGCGCGAGGAGCGCTACGTCACCGCGATCGTGCGCGGCGAGGGCGAAGAGACGGCGCGGCGTCTGATGCGGGCGCTGGAGGCCGGCGAGGATCTCCGCATCATCAACGGCATCGCATTCCGCGACGATTACGGGCCGCGCGTGACGCCGCCTGCGCCTGTCATCCGTGATCTCGATGCCTATCGCGTCGGCTGGGAATTGATCGATCACGCGCGCTATAGCTATTGGGGCGGCCTGTGCGCCGTCGTCGTGCAGTTCTCGCGCGGCTGTCCGCACCTGTGCAATTACTGCGGCCAGCGCGGCTTCTGGACGCGGTGGCGGCATCGCGATCCCGTGCGGTTTGCAAAGGAGCTGGCGCGGCTCCATCGCGAGCACGGCGTCAAGGTGATCAATTTCGCCGACGAGAATCCGACCGTCTCGAAGAAGGCGTGGCGGGCCTTTCTGGAAGCCTTAATCGCGGAGGATGTCGATCTGATCCTGGTCGGCTCGACCCGCGCCGACGACATCGTGCGCGACGCCGATATCCTGCATCTCTACAAGAAAGCGGGGTGGCAGCGCTTCCTGCTCGGCATGGAGAACACCGACGAGAAGACGCTGGAGCTGATCCGCAAGGGCGCGACCACCACGATCGATCGCGAAGCCATCCGTTTGATGCGCCAGAGCGGCATCCTGTCGATGGCGACCTGGGTGGTCGGCTTCGAGGAGGAGACCGATCGCGATCATTGGCGCGGTCTCAGGCAGCTGTTGTCCTATGATCCCGACCAGATCCAGATGCTCTACGTCACGCCGCATCGCTGGACGCCGTATTTCCGTCTCGCGGCGGAGCGGCGCATCATCCAGACCGATCGCAGGCTCTGGGATTACAAGCATCAGGTGCTGGCGACCCGGCACATGCCGCCATGGCGCGTGCTGCTCTGGTTCAAGTTCACCGAGATGGTGCTGCAATGCCGCCCGAAGGCGCTGCTGCGCGTGCTGCTTCACCGCGACGCCGGGCTTCGTCACGCGATGCGCTGGTACACGCAGATGGGCCGCCGGGTCTGGCCGCACGAAATCCTCGGCTTCCTGCGCGACAAGAGGTTGAAGAACGGGCCCACCGTGCAGGAATTTTGGGGCGCGCCGCAAGATATGGAGGAGGAATCGATGTCGTCGCACCGGCCCGAGCGCCGAGTCGGCACATCACGCGCTGCGTAAGTCGATACCGTCTTGTCGGGTTCTGGATATCTGGCGCTGATGACTGGACGCCTCAGTCATCAGCGCGATAATTTCCAGGTCGGCTGCGCAGAACAAAAAGAACCGTGGCGGTCGAGGCGTCGAGTTGAGCATACAGGTTGCGATCTTAAAAATATTGGCCAGTCACGTCCGCGGCAAAGCCACAATCAATTCACTCAAGCACGATCTCGCCGTGCTCTCATCGAGCGGCGACGATTGGCATGCGCGGATCAAACGTCTGGCGTCGCGGGTCCCCGAACTCGACATCTTTAGCCATGGCTATGTGCTCCGTGACGTCGAAGGCTGGGAGATCACATCGGCCGGTCGCGAGTTCCTGCGTGCGCTGGAAGCGGTCACGCAAGACAATCTGCCGTCCGCGCCATCGGCCGATACCGTAATCCGCGCCGAGGGCAGGCTGATCGTGGTCGGTCACCGCTTCAAGAATCGGGTGCGGGCACCGAGTGATCCCGAACAGAGCACATTGGCGCGCCGCCGGCCGATCCGCGAGCCGCATTGAACCTCACTGCGCTGCACGCGACCTACCTTCGGGACGTGGCTCCGGAGGTCGCAAATGACTGCTTTGGCTCAATCGATCGCACGCGCGTTTCCGGCCAATTCGCTTCGGAGCAGCATCGCCCGGCACGTCCTGCTGCTTGCCTCCGCGGTCCTGTTCGTCGCGGCGCTCAGGGCAGGCTACGGCCTCGATCTCAGCGCTGGTCTCTTCTAGCCGCGCGACAAATTATCCGGCGGCAAGTCATATTGGGTTAACCGGACCGAGGTAGCCGGGCGCACCCTTTCCTTGCATCTCGAACCCGGGCCGGTCTTCCATGGATAAGCCGATGCGCTGCCAGTGCGGCAGGACGCGAACCATTGTGCTCGACAAGCATTTCCGCACCGCGCTGGTATGCCCGAAATGCGATGAAGTTCAGCCGGCCGGGCCCGCCAGGCCGGAGGAACGGGTGTTGACCGCACGCTAAAGCGCGGTCGTTTTCGGCGCCGAAACCCGCTAGGTTCCGTCCGACGAAACGGACCAAAGCGAAACCCGATGCCGCAGCCTTCCGACACCGCCGCCATCACCCTTGCCGACATACGCCGTGCCGCGGATGTGATCCGGGATGCGGTCATGGTCACGGCCTGCAACGAGAGCCGCACGCTTGGCGAGATCTGCGGCTGCCGCCTGTTCCTCAAATTCGAGAACCTGCAGTTCACCGCGACGTTCAAGGAGCGCGGCGCGCTGAATCGCCTGCGGGCGCTGTCGCCCGAGGAGCGCAAGCGCGGCGTGATCGCGATGTCTGCCGGCAATCACGCCCAGGGCGTGGCCTATCACGCCAAGCGGCTCGGCATCCCCGCTACCATCGTGATGCCGATCGGGACGCCGATGGTGAAGATCGAGAACACCAGGCGGCACGGCGCCGAGGTGATCATCACCGGGCAGACGCTGGAAGAATGCTTCGCGTTCGTCGGCTCGCATGCCGCGCAGAAGGGCTTGATCCTGATCCACCCCTATGACGATCCGCTGATCATTGCAGGACAAGGCACGATCGGACTTGAAATGCTCGCGGCTGTGCCGGAGCTCGATATACTGGTGGTGCCGATCGGCGGCGGCGGGCTGATCTCGGGCATCGCCACGGCCGCAAAGGCGCTGAAGCCGTCGATCCAGGTCGTCGGCGTGCAGGCCCAGCTCTATCCGTCAATGTACAATGCGGTCAAAGGCGAGCAACTGCCGATGCGCGGCGACACGCTTGCCGAGGGCATTGCGGTCAAGGCGCCCGGGCAGATCACCACGAAAATCGTGCGCGAGCTCGTTGACGACATCATCCTGGTCAGCGAGGACCAGATCGAGCGCGCGGTCGCGACCCTGATCTCGATCGAAAAGACGGTGGTCGAAGGCGCCGGCGCCGCCGGCCTCGCGGCGGTGCTCGCAGCTCCCGAGCGCTTTGCGGGCAGCTCAGTCGGCCTGGTGCTGACCGGCGGCAATATCGACACCAGGCTGATCGCCTCGGTCCTGACCCGCGAGCTCGCGCGCGAGGGACGGCTGACGCAACTGGCGCTCGACATCGTCGACCGGCCCGGACAGCTCGCGGCGGTGTCGATCCTGCTTGCCGATGCCGGCGCCAATATCATCGAGGTCTCGCATCAGCGCACCTTCTCCGATCTTCCGGCGAAGGCGACGCTGCTCGAGCTCGTGATCGAAACCCGCGACCGCGCCCATCTGGAGGACGTGCTGGCAAGGCTCAGCGCCGAAGGATTCGCGGTGCGGGAAACTTAGCGACTTTGCGCTATCTGCCACGAACTGAAGTACCTAACCGTCATCCTGACGAGGCCGCAACGCGGCCGTCTCGAAGGATGAGTCGGCCACCAGCCGGGCCGTGCACCCTTCGAGACGCGCACAAGTGCGCGCTCCTCAGGATGACGGATTTCAATGGGCGAACTAACCCTCGTTGTCCCCCGCCGCCAGCTCGGCGAGCTTCGCGATGGTGTTGATGTTGCGTGCGGTGCCCTTGGCGGCGGCGGGGATCTTCAGCTTCGAGCGGCCCATGCCGCTGCCATAGGCGACATAGATCTCGCGCTTGCCGAGCCGCACCTCTTCGTTCTGCTGGCCCTTGATGTCCTTCAAGGCGTCCTTCGGCGGCGGCTCGTCGAAGAAGATCGCGACAGTATAGTTCGGCGGCGCTTTCGGAAACGGATTTGCCCTCAGCACCGCGGCGATCTCGTCCGCGCTGCGGACGACGACGCCGACCGGCTTGCCGGTATAGGCCTGCAGCCGTCGCTCCAGCGCAGCCTTGACCTTGGCCGCGTCGAGCTTCGAGGAGAACACGACATTGCCGCTGGCGATATAGGTCTGCGCGTCGGCAAATCCCTCGTCGATGCACATCGCCTTCAACTCGGTCATCGGCAGCTTGCCGGTGCCGCCGACATTGACCGCGCGCAGCAGGGCGACGTAACGCGGCATCGACTAGCCGTCGGTTTTCTTCTTCGCCGGCTTCTTGGCCGGCGGCGACTCTTCCATCGCCTTCTTCATGGCGCGGGCATAGGCGTCGGCGGCGTTCTCGGCCGAATTCTGCAACCGCTTGGCGGTCGCGGTTGCGTTCAGCATCGTGCTCTTGGCCAGGAAGCGGAAGCGCGCCTTGGTCTCCTTGTCCTTGGCCTTGGCCGCGCGCGTGACCCAGACGGCCTGGCGCTTCTTGGCAGCCGCCATCACGGCCTTGGTCTGCGCTTTTGCGGTTTGCCGGATGACGGCGTCGAGGTCGGCTTCGGCCATTCAGATGCACTCATTGACTGGACATGCGCCGGGGCGGGCGCACGGAGGGAGGGGAGCTACCCCTAGCGTAACCGGTGCCGTTTGAACATGCGATCGTTTTGCGAATTCCCGGAGGATCGCATCGACCCCTGCACCGAGGCTTGCGCGGCGTGCGCTAGTCTCCTGACGACCCCGGCGGCACCTTCGGGCCGGCGAGCAGTCTGGCCAGCTCCACCTGCCGGCCTAGTCCGGTCTTGGCCAGCACCGCCTTGAGCTGGTTGCGCACCGTTTCGCGGGAGATGCCGAATGCGCCGGCGATTGCCTCGACGGTGCGTCCCTCGCCAATGCCGCGCGCAACGCGCGCCTCCGCCGGCGTCAGGTCGAACAGGCCCTGCAGCACTTCCGCGGTCGGCACCTCGGCCGGCACCACCGGCGTCACGATCACGATCGCCGCCGCGCGGTCGAACAGATCACGCGCCGCGCCATGGATCGGGACCAGATGCACGATCAGCGGCGGCCGATCCTCCTGCGCCGCGATCGGCACCGAGCGCACCTCCACGCTGATCAGTCCCTGATCAAGCGCGGCTAGCGCCTGTGCGAACAGCGCATCGGCAGTGGTCGCCGCCAGCGTCAGGCGCTCGCCGCGATCCTGCATCACGTCGGGCACCAGGCGGTCGAACAGCGTGTTGGCTGCCATCAGGCGGCCGCCGCGCCGCAGCACTGCCGCGGGCAGGCCGAGCATCGCCAGCGATTCGGCTGCCGCCCTGGCGCGCTCCATCCCGAGCCGTGCCGACAGCAGCGCGGCACGCGCCAGATGCGGCCGCAGCGCGTCGAGCTGCTCGATTGCTTCCCGCTCGATCGGTCCGTGCTGGTATTCGCGCTCGACGCTGTAGATCAGCACGTCGCCGCTCGGCACCGGGATCGCAGTACCGGCGCCCCATCCGAGCCCGCGCGGGCGGAAGAATTCGCGGATCTGGAAGTCCTGCTGCACCTCCTCGGGCGTATCGAACACGTCGATGTCGCGCAGGAAGCCGGCATGGTTGGCCGCGAGCAGGCGCGGCAATCGCCCGTTGCGCTCGTGCCAGCCGCCTTCGACATAGGCCACCGTGTCGTCGTGCATGTCGGGGGATGCGACCCAGCGGACGTCGTGCGGGGCCGCCGTCAGCAGCACGATACCGCGCGCACGCGCGATCGCACCGACCTGATGCAGGACATTCGGCCACAATTCGGGGACGACCGCGGCCTCATAGGCCAGTTCAATCAGATGCTCGTGCAGGTCGTTCGCCATCGGTCATCCCAAAAACCGTTGTTGCCCAATAGATAAACCCGGCGACCCCGGAAATATTGCGTAAAGCAATTCAGCCCGAGCCACGAGTCCGGGTTATTCCGGTGCGCGTTCACGCGCATCAGGGGGAAATTACGACGTTTTCGCCGCTCTTCTTCGCGATTTTCGCGCGGGCACGTGGGCCTCGCTCGCTCGGCCGCGACCCGGCGCGCGGCCGCCGGCGCCCGGACGACGAATACCAAGGCCGATGCCAGGTCGGCGGGGGCAGGCTCAAGACTTGATAGAGACTCGATAGAGACTTGATGAAGACCCGATAATCAGGGCCCGACGATCATCGCCGCGTGTGGCAAAATCGAAGCTGCGTGACAGGTGGAAATATTCGGAAGCATCTCGAAACCCGATTGGCGTGACTGGCGCTGCGCCAGCCCCGCCGGCGTCACACATTTGCAACGCTGCACGCGATCGTTCGAGCATGAACATCCTTTAATTTGTATCCGCGCAACCCGTGGCGCCAGCTAGGGCATGATCCGGAAAAGTGCGAAGCGGTTTTCCGAAAAGGATCATGCCTAAGGGGCGGCCTTAAGCGCGATGACGATTCAAACCGGGTCTCATCGCGTTGTGAGCGGCCACCTCTGACATTCATGCGAGCCATCGTCGGCTCGGGGAGAGTCGATGATCAGTCGCAGGGCTCTTTCCGGATTGTTGATGACGCTGGTCGGCCCCTCGTCGCGGACCGGCAACGACAGGCTGGCGCTGGGCCATTGCCAGGGATCATGCGCGAATGTCGACTTGCCGACCCTTGGCTACGATCAGTTCTGCCGGTCGTTGTTCGATATCGCGGCAAGCGGCAGGCTGCATGCGGTCGCAACCGGTTCGGAGATTCGCGGAGAGATGCGATCTCTCTTCCGCGCGCGGCGGCTTTATCGGCCGTCGCGTGACGAGATCCGGGTTCTCTGGCGCGCGCCCGCGGATGGCTTCTCGGTCGTGAAGGTCGAGTTCGATCTGGAATGCGGCGTGCCGGTGCGCGGATGTCTTGGAATTCCCGACGGAGAATTCAAGGGATTGATCCTGCTCGGCCACGGCATGGCGAGCACGCCGGAGCGCTGCTTCGACGATGCCGACAAGGACTACATGAACGCGCTCGGCAAACGGCTATGTCGGGACGGCTATGTCGTCTGGTGTCCTTACATCATCCAGATCGGAAATCAGGAGAGCCAGAACAACATCGCCGCGATGCTGGCATCTCACGGCATCTCCGCCCACAACGTGTCATGCGCATCGCTCGACGCCGGCGAAATCGTTTGCAGGAAGCTCACCGGCGCGTCGGGTTTGAACGTCGGCGTCTACGGGGTGTCCTGGGGCGCCTTTTCTCGCGCTGCATCTGGAAGCCGCGACGGGGCGGATGCGGCCGACTGTCGTGTCCGGATATATGCGCGACGAGAAGAGGTTTCTGATGTCATCCGTGATCACCAGGAATCTCGGCGTCGAACTTGCGGCCTACATCCATTTCAGCAACGGCCGCGCCAAATACGCCGGCGCGGAGCTGGCGTACTTGCTCTGCCCGTGTCCGCTGTTCGTCGAGATCGGGAGCCGTGACGGTGCAAACGCGCTGGAACTTGGGCGGGACGAAAAGTTTTCTCAAATGCAGTCGATCTACGCATCGTCAGGCCATCCGCATTTGATCGACATGGACATCTTCGACGGTGTGCACGAGGTCAGCGGCAAGCTCGCGCGGCCGTGGCTATCCGAACGTCTAGCGTCGCCAGCCTATCAAGACACCGCTCGCTTGAAGAACGCCATCGCGCTGTGAGCGGCAGCCTGACCTCGACCGTACCGAGGGTACGTTCGCGTGGATCACATTGACGGGAGCTTTCGGCGCCGGCGGCATGCACTGAGCCGGTCCGCGCGGCCGCAATGGCTGTGTCATGGTGGCATTGCAGCGCTCTTGAAAGCTGGCTGTCGTCGGGATCGGCGCAACGATCGCGGTCGAGTTGCAGGATTGTCGGATTGGCCGCGTTATGATCTGCTGCAACGCACCTGCCCATCCTGACCTTCGGGTCTGAGGGAACTCGACGTCATATCCGTCTCGTAGCGTCTGTTGGTAGCCGAAGGGTTGGACTGCATGAGTGGTACGGAACGCATGCTCGGTGGCTTGGCAGGGTTTCTCGTATCGGCGGGACTAATGGCGGCGGGAGTATCGGCGGCCCATGCCCAGGCGGGGCCGCCCGGGCCTCCTGCCGTGGGCGTGTTCGAGGCGGTGAAGCGGCCGATCACCGAAACCAATGAATTTCTCGGACGCATCGAAGCCCCCAACCGCGTCAACGTGGTGGCGCGTGTGACCGCGTTCCTGGACAAGCGGAACTTTGTCGAAGGCTCCGAGGTCAAGGCCGGTGATCTCTTGTATCAACTCGAGCGCGGACCGTTCGAGGCCGATCTCGCATCGAAGAAGGCACAGGTCGCCCAGTTGCAGGCGACGCTGGTCAACGCCAAGCTGACCACCGATCGCGCCAAGGCCCTGATGGGCGGCCCGGCTGGCCAGCAATCCAATGTTGATGCGGCGGTCGCCAACCAGCAGAGCCTCGAGGCGCAGGTGCAGGCCGCGCAGGCGCAGGTCGACCTGTCCCAGATCAATCTCGACTACACCATGATCCACTCGCCGATCGACGGCAGGATCGGACGCACCGCGGTCACCGAGGGCAACGTCGTGACGCCGAGCTCGGGAACCCTGACGACCATTGTCAGCCAGGACCCGATGTATGTCACGTTTCCCGTGCCGGTGCGCGAGGCGCTCGATCTGCGCGACCGTTATGCGACGCGCGGCGGCTTCAAGGCCGTCGTCATCCGCCTGCGGTTGCCGGACGGCCGGCTCTTCGACAAGACCGGCGAGCTGAATTTCGTCAACAACACGATCGCGCAGAACACCGATACCATCTCCCTACGCGGCACCATCCCCAATCCGCCGACATATACTTCCGTCGCGGCCGGCGGCTCGCTCCGCGAACTCACCGACAATGAGTTCGTGACCGTTCTCCTCGAAGGCGTGCAGCCGGTCGAGGTGCTCGCGATCCCGCGTTCGGCGGTGCTGTCGGACCAGCAGGGCGAATATGTCTATGTCGTCGGCGCGGACAACAAGGCCGAGCAAAGGCGGATCCGGCTTGGGCAATCGACCGCAACGATTGCGGCGGTGACGAGCGGCATCTCGCTCGGCGACAAGGTCGTCGTCGAGGGGTTGCAGAAGGTCAAGCCGGGCGAGGTGGTGGCGCCGGGGCCCGTCAGCGCGCTGATCCAGTCGAGCATGAAGGTTTCGGCGGACAGCGGCGCGAGCAACACGCCGAAATCGACGGGCAATAACCCATGATTTCTGCCGTCTTCGTCGATCGTCCGCGGCTTGCGATCGTCATCGCGTTCGTGATCACGATCGCGGGCGCGCTGGCGCTGATGCAGATTCCGGTCGCGCAGTTCCCGGACATCGTGCCGCCGCAGGTCACGGTCTCCGCCGTGTTCCCCGGCGCATCGGCCGAAGTGGTGGAATCGAGCGTCGCCCAGCCGCTGGAAGCGCAGGTCGTGGGTGTCGACAAGATGCTCTACATGAAGTCGACCAGCGGCAATGACGGCAGCTACACGCTGACGGTCTCCTTCGCGCTCGGCACCGATCCCGATATCAACACCGTCAACGTCAACAACCGCGTGCAAAGCGCGCTCGCGCAATTGCCGACCGAGGTGCAGGCGCAGGGCCTGACCGTGCAGAAGAAATCCTCGGCGGTGCTGCAATTCATCGTGCTGTACAGCAAGAGCGGCGATCAGGATCCGCTGTTCATCACCAACTACGCCATCATCAACGTGCTGGACGCGATCTCGCGCACGCCTGGTGTCGGACAGGCCTCGCTGTTCGCGAAGCTGAACTATTCGATGCGGATCTGGTTCGACACCCAGCGCCTGACCAGCCTCAACCTGGCGCCGTCGGACGTGATCGCCGCGATCAGGGCGCAAAGCGTGCAAGCGCCGGTCGGCCGCATCGGCGCGCGTCCGATCAGCAACGACCAGCAGTTCCAGTTCAACGTGCAGACGCAGGGCCGCCTGACGACATCCAAGCAGTTCGGCGACATCGTGCTGCGGGCCAATCCGGATGGATCGGTGCTGCGGATCAGGGACGTTGCTCGCGTCGAGATCGGCGCGCAGAACATGGATTCGGAGTCGCGGATCGACGGCAATCCCGGCGTGCCGATGGGCATCTATCTCGCGCCCGGCGCCAATGCGGTGACCACGGCCAAGGCGGTGCAGGCCACGCTTGCGCGGCTGTCGGAGCGGTTTCCGCCGGGGTTGACATATCTCGTGCAGTACGACTCCACCACCTTCGTGTCCGATACGATCAAGGAGGTGATGAAGACGCTCGGCGAAGCCTTCGTGCTCGTCGTGATCGTGGTGTTCCTGTTCCTCGGCAATCTGCGCGCCACGGTGATCCCCGCGGTCGCGGTTCCGGTCAGCCTGATCGGCGCCTTCGCGGTGCTGCTGGCGCTCGGCTATTCCGCCAATACGGTCTCGCTGCTGGCGATGGTGCTGGCGATCGGCATCGTGGTCGACGACGCCATCGTCGTGGTCGAGAACGTCGAGCGCGTCATGGAGGAGGAGCCGGAGCTGTCGCCGGCCGACGCCACCAAGAAGGCGATGGCGCAGATCACGGCGCCGATCATCGCGATCTCGCTGGTGCTGCTCTCGGTGTTCGTGCCGATCGCGTTCATCCCGGGCATTTCCGGCACGCTGTTCCGCCAGTTCGCGGTGACGATCAGCGCCGCGATGGTGATCTCGGCGCTGAATGCGCTGACCTTGTCGCCCGCACTGTGCGCTGTGTTCCTGCGTCATGGCGGGCCGCGCCGCGGCATCATGGGACGGGTGCTCGGCAGCATCGACTGGGTACGCGACCGCTACGCCGGCGTGGTGCAACGGCTGGTTCGTGTGGCGGTGCTGTCGCTGGTTGCGGTGCTGGTGTTTGCCGGCGCGGTGTTCGGCGTGTCGAAGATCACGCCGACGGGCTTCCTGCCCGAAGAAGACCAGGGCGCCTTCTTCATCGCGGTGCAATTGCCCGACGGCGCGTCGGTGGCACGCACCAGCGAGGTCACCAAGCAGGTCGAGGCGCTCTTGAAGAAGAATCCGGCGATCGACCATGTGCTGTCGATCATCGGCTTCTCGCTGCTCGACGGTGCCAGCGAGCCGAATTCGGCATTCATGGTGGCGCGCATGAAGGCGTTCGCCGACCGCAAGGCCGTCACCGACTCGGTGCAGGCGGCGATCGGGCAGACCTTCGTCGGGGGATCGCAGATTCGCCAGGCTTCGGTGCTGCCGTTCAACCTGCCGCCGATCATCGGGCTTTCGACCTCCGGCGGATTCGAATATCAGCTCGAGGCGCTCGAAGGGCAGGATCCGGCCTCGCTCAGCAGCGTGATGGGCGGGCTGATCGGTGCTGCCAACCGCAATCCGAATCTGGCCCGCGTGTTCTCGACCTTCACCGCGACCAACCCGTCGGTCTATCTCGATATCGATCGCGCCAAGGCGCAGGCGCTCGGCCTCAACATGGCCGACGTCTTCACCGCGCTGCAGGCCACGCTCGGCGGCATCTACGTCAACAACTTCAACCTGTTCGGCCGCACCTGGCAGGTCAATGTGCAGGGCGATGCCGCCGATCGCCGCGACATTCCCGATATCTGGCAGATCT
This sequence comes from Bradyrhizobium australafricanum, assembly GCF_020329495.1. NCBI lineage: Bacteria > Pseudomonadati > Pseudomonadota > Alphaproteobacteria > Hyphomicrobiales > Nitrobacteraceae > Bradyrhizobium > Bradyrhizobium australafricanum. Next base: position 66,441 of record NZ_JAGKJL010000029.1, read on the forward strand.
ATGTGCGCAACAGCGGCGGCGAGATGGTGCCGATCCGCTCGATCGCAAGCCTGCGCATCGTGACCGGACCGCAGGTGATCACGCGCTACAACAATTATCGTTCGGTCACCGTGAACGGCAGCCCGGCGGCGGGCGTGTCCTCGGGCACCGCGATCGCGACGATGGCCGAGCTCTCCAAGTCGACGCTGCCTTCCGGCTATTCCTACGAGTGGACCGGCACGGCCTATCAGGAGCAGGCGGCCTCCGGCCAGACCGGCATCATTCTCGGCCTCGCGGTGCTGTTTGCCTATCTGTTCCTGGTCGCGCTGTATGAGAGCTGGACGATCCCGATTCCCGTGCTGCTATCGGTCACGGTCGGCGTGTTCGGTTCCTATCTTGCGATCAAGCTCGCGGGCCTCAACCTCGATCTCTACGGTCAGATCGGCCTCGTGGTGCTGATCGCGCTCGCCGCCAAGAACGGCATCCTGATCGTCGAGTTCGCCAAGGAGCAGCGCGAGGCCGGCAAGCCGATCGCGGAGGCCGCGACGATGGGCGCGCAAATGCGCTTCCGCGCCGTCATGATGACATCAATTGCCTTCATCCTCGGCCTGGTGCCGCTGGTGGTCGCGACCGGTGCCGCGGAAATCAGCCGCCGTGCGGTCGGCACCGCGGTGTTCGGCGGTATGCTCGCCGCAAGCTCGGTCGGCATCTTCCTGGTGCCGATGCTGTTCGTCACCTTCCAGGGCTGGCGCGAGGGTGTAAAGAACCGCTTCGGCAGACGGACCAAGGCGGAACAGCCTGCCTCGCATTAGATCCTGCCTAATCCCTTCGCGCATTAGGGAGGCGCGTGGGGCGGGTCTATGCTGCTGGCCTCATCGATGGAGTTCTGGATTGAGCGTTGCCTTCACCAAGGAAGAAAGTGCCGAGACCGCGTCCGAAACGCTGTTGCCGGACCGCCCCATTTCGCCGCATCCCAACCTGGTGACCGAAGCAGGACGCAAGGCGCTGGAGCGTGAGCTCCAGGCGGCACGCGAGGCCCTTGAGGCCGCGCAGCAGCTGGACGACGTCAACGAACGGCGGCGGCAGTCGGCGGTTCCGTTGCGCGACGCGCGCTATCTCACGGAGCGGCTCCGCACCGCGCAGGTCGTGCCTGACCCTGCTTCCACCGAAACCGTTGCCTTCGGTAGCACGGTGACCTTCAGCCGCGCCGACGGGCGGGTGCAGACCTATCGCATTGTCGGCGAGGACGAAGCCGATCCAAAGGCAGGCTCGATTTCCTTTGTCTCGCCGGTAGCGAGGTCGCTGATGGGCAAAGCCCTGGGCGACGTCGCAGGCTCGGGCGATCAGGAGCTGGAGATCGTCGCGATCGCTTAGAGAGTGATGGGATTAGATATCGGCCGCAAAGACGGCCTGCTCCCTCTCCCGCTTGCGGGGGAGGGCTGGGGTGGGGGCTCTCTCCGCGAGTCGTATCGTGGAGAGAGCCCCCACCCGCATCGCATTTTCAATGCGATGCGATCTCCCCCGCAAGCGGGAGAGGTGCAGCAAATCCTCCTCTGGACCGATTCCGCTGAAGCCAATCGCGCTTGATCACGCTGCCGGCAGGGCAAGCCGCTCGATAGTCTGAATATGCCGCGCCAGCAGGCTGCAGGCCTGTTCGATGTTGCGGGCGCGCAGCGCCTGCAGGATCACGCGATGATCCTGGCTCGGCCGCGGCCGCCAGCCGGCGTTGCGCGCCATCGCGAACACCAGTCGCGAATTCGCAAGCTGCAGGCCGTCGAGGCTGGCAAGCAGCCGCGGCATCGCGCACGGCGCCACCAGCGCATGATGAAAGGCGCGATTGGCCATCTCGAAATCCTGCACCGTCTCGGCATTGTCGCCCTCGATCATGGCGAGCTCGATCCGTGCCAGATGCGCCGATGTGAGCCTGGGAGCGGCGTTGCGCAACGCAACCACCTCGAGCGCGGCGCGCATCTCGGCGATTTCCTTCACCGACCTGGTGTCGAGCGGCGCGACCCGCACCCCGCGTCGCGGCACCGCAACAACGAGATGCTGCGCCTCCAATTGCCTGAACGCCTCGCGCACTGGGACGTGGCTCGAATGGAATTCGCGCGCGACATGGTCCTGCCGCAGCGGCGCGTCCGGCAGCAATTCGCCGCTGATGATGCGCTCGCCGATCGCTTCGGCGATGCGCCCCGCGGTGGTCGTGTTTTCGCCTTCGCTCATCATAGATTATCTATCGTAAAAACGGATGCGCGCGCGTGCTGGCTCGGCTAGCATCGTTCTAAGTTCACAGATCATAGATAATGCACCAGATTATCTATGATCCACAGCAAGCGAGAAAGCAAGCCCTATGGTTGATGTCGTGGAAATCGAACGGACCGACAGCCGCACCAGTGCAGCGCCCCGCAAGACCTGGGACCGTACCGAGGCTGAAGCACTCTACAATTTGCCGTTCGCGGATCTGATGTTCCAGGCGCAAGGCGTGCATCGCGCCAACTTCAATCCGAACCATGTCGAAACCGCGAGCCTGCTCAGCATCAAGACCGGCGGCTGCCCGGAAGACTGCGGCTACTGCTCGCAAAGCGCGCATTACGACACCGGCCTGAAGGCCACCCGCCTGATGCCGCGGGACGAAGTGGTCGCGGTCGCGCAGCGCGCCAAGGATGCCGGCGCAACCCGCTTCTGCATGGCCGCGGCCTGGCGCAGCCCGAAGGACCGCGATCTCGATCAGGTCTGCGACATGGTCAGCGCGGTGAAGGGCCTCGGCATGGAAACCTGCGTCACGCTCGGCATGCTGACGCCAAAGCAGGCCGAGCGTCTCTCTGACGCCGGGCTCGATTTCTACAACCACAACGTCGACACCTCGCCCGAGTTCTACGACAAGATCATCACCACCCGCACCCTGCAGGATCGCATCGATACGCTCGCGCATGTGCGCGACGCCGGCATCAAGGTCTGCTGCGGCGGCATTATCGGCATGGGTGAACAGGTCGATGACCGGCTCGGCATGCTGATGCTGCTTGCCAATCTCCCCAGCCATCCGGAGAGCGTGCCGATCAATCTGTGGAACGAGGTCAAGGGCGTTCCGGTCAACGACACCGCGGAACGGCCCGATCCGATCGCGCTGGTGCGTCTGGTTGCCACTGCGCGGATCATGATGCCGAAGAGCGTGGTGCGGCTGTCGGCCGGACGGCAATACATGACCGACGAGCTGCAGGCGATGTGCTTCCTTGCCGGCGCGAATTCGATCTTCATCGGCGATGTGCTGCTGACCACCGGGAACCCGCAGCGCGATCGCGACGCCGATTTGCTGGACCGGCTCGGCATCAACTCCGCCCTCGCCTGAGCGCAGCTCCGGCACGCGCGCGGCGGGATTCGCCGCGCGACCAACTACAAATCTGAGAGAGAAGCATGAGCGCAATCCATGCGGCCAAGGTCGCTGATTACGCCGCGGCCTTGCACGCCCTGAGCAAGGACGATCGGCTGCGCGGTCTTAAGCCGCGCGCGGGCATCGATTTCGTCTCGAACGACTATCTGGCGCTCGCGAACGCGCCGCGCATCAAGAATGCGGTCTCGGCCGCGCTCGAGGCCGGCACACCGATCGGCGCCGGTGGGTCGCGGCTGCTGCGCGGCAATTGCGAGGAGCACGAACGGCTAGAGGCCGAAGCCGCCGCGTTCTTTGGAGCCGAGACGGCGCTGTTCTTCGGTGGTGGCTACGTCGCCAATTTCGCCGTGCTGACGACGCTACCGCAGCGCGGCGACCTCCTGGTGCTCGATTCTCTCGTGCACGCCAGCATCCATGAAGGCGCGCGCGCCGGCCGGGCCGAATTCCGGATCAGCGCGCACAATGATCCCGGGTCGGTCGAAGCCACCATTCGCGGCTGGCGCGCCGAGGGTGGCACGGGCCGGGTCTGGATCGTGGTCGAAAGCGTCTACAGCATGGACGGCGACGTCGCACCGCTCGACGACCTCGTCGCCATCGCGGACCGGCACGACGCGTTCCTGCTGGTGGACGAGGCGCACGGCACCGGCGTCTATGGCGAGCAGGGGCGCGGGCTGACGACGTCCCATGAGGGGCGCGAGAACCTCGTGATCGTTCATACCTGCGGCAAGGCGCTGGGCGCCGCCGGTGCGCTGGTCACGGCCTCGACCGTGCTGCGCGACTTCATGGTCAATCGCTGCCGCCCGTTCATCTTCGCCACCGCGCCGTCGCCGCTTGTGGCCGTCGCCGTGCGCGAGGCGCTGCTGATCCTGCAGCAGGAGCCCGAGCATCAGCAGCGGCTGGCAAAACTGGTCGCGTTCACGCATCGCGAGCTCGACCTGCGCGGTTGGCGCAGCCCGTCGCGCTCGCAGATCGTGCCCTATATCGTTGGCGACAATGCGCGCGCGATGCGGCTGGCGTCTGCGCTACAGGCGCGCGGCTTCGATATCAGAGGCATCAGGCCGCCGACCGTGCCGGCAGGCACCGCGCGGTTGCGCATTGCGCTGACCCTCAATGTCGACGAGGACGACGTGCGCGCGCTGCTCGATGCGCTGGTCGAGGAGACGAAAGGCTGGTCGCGATGACGAGCCGGATCGTCGTCACCGGCACCGATACCGGGATCGGGAAGACGGTGTTCTCCGCGGGCCTCGCCGGGTTCCTCGGCGCGCGCTACTGGAAACCGGTTCAGGCCGGCCTAGAGGAGGAAACCGATGCGCAACTGGTCGCACGACTTGGCGGGCTCCCGGCCGATCGCATCGTGCCGGAGCGTTACCGGCTTCGGACGCCGGCTTCACCGCATCAGTCTGCCGCCCTCGACGGCGTGCGCATCGACGTTGCCGCGCTCGGCGTGCCCGATGCCGGGGACCGTCCGCTGGTGATCGAGGGCGCCGGCGGGCTGATGGTGCCGCTCGACGGCAGCACGCTCTATATCGATATCTTCGCGCGATGGCGCCTGCCGGTCGTACTCTGCGCCCGCACGGCGCTCGGCACCATCAATCACTCGCTGTTGTCGGTCGAGGCGCTGCGCACGCGCCGGATCGACATTCTCGGGATCGCATTCATCGGCGAGAGCAATCCCGAGAGCGAGCGCGCGATCTGCGAGATCGGGCAGGTGCGCCGGCTGGGCCGGTTGCCCTGGCTTGCTCCGCTTGCGGCAGACACGCTGCAGGCAGCGTTCAAGGCGTCGTTCCGGCGGGAAGATTTCAATCCATGACATCCGCTCGGAAGTCGCCGATCTGGCACCCGTTCACCCAGCACGCGCTGCACGGCGAGATGACGAGGATCGTGCGTGGGGAGGGCGCCTATCTCTACACCGCGGATGATCGCCGCATCATCGATGCGATCGCATCCTGGTGGGTCGTGACCCACGGCCATTGCCATCCGCACATCGTGCGCGCGATCCAGGACCAGGTGGAGCAGCTCAACCAGATCATCTTCGCGGGCCATACCCACGATCCGGCCGAGCAGGTCGCCGCGCAGCTGTTGAAGCTGGCGCCCGACGGGCTCGATTACGTGTTCTTCTCCGACTCTGGCTCGACCAGCGTCGAGGTGGCACTGAAGATGGCGCTCGGCTACTGGCACAATATCGGCGCGACGCGCACGCAGATCATCGTGATGGAAAATTCCTACCATGGCGACACGATCGGGACGATGTCGGTCGGCGCGCGCGGCGTCTTCAACAAGGCTTACGAGCCGCTGCTGTTCGACGTCGCGTCGATCCCGTTTCCGGCGGCCGGCCATGAGCAGGCGACGCTCGACGCGCTCGAGGCCGCGTGCAACGCGGAATCCGCGGCCGCGTTCATTGTCGAACCGCTGATCCTGGGCGCCGGCGGGATGCTGATGTATCCGCCCTGGGTGCTGAAGGAAATGAAGCGCATCTGCGCAGCCGCTGGCGTGTTGTTCATCGCCGACGAGGTGATGACCGGTTGGGGCCGCACCGGCACATTGTTCGCGTGCGAGCAGGCCGACATCGCGCCGGATATCGCTTGCTATTCCAAGGGCCTCACCGGCGGTTCGCTGCCGCTCGCGGTGACGCTGTGCCGTGCGGAGATCTACGACGCGCATTATTCCAGCGATCGTTCGCGCACCTTCTTCCATTCCAGCTCCTACACGGCGAATCCGATCGCCTGCGCCGCCGCAAAAGCAAACCTCGAGCTCTGGCAACACGGCGCGGGCGCGCGCACAGCCGTGGTGGCTGCGATGCAGGAGCGCCTGATCGCACCGTTCCGCGCCGACGCGCGCTTCGAGAACGTCCGTCGCACCGGGACCATCACCGCGCTTGATCTGAAGGCAAGTGATGCGGGCTATCTCGCCGGCATCGGCCCAAAGCTTCAGGCCTTCTTCGAACGCCGCAATCTGCTGCTGCGGCCGCTCGGCAACACGATCTACGTCATGCCGCCCTACTGCGTCACGGAGGCGGATCTTGAGGAGATCTACGACGGGATCAGGTGCGCGGCCGACGCGCTGGCTTGACGACGCGCTTCGCGCCCAAAGGTCAGGGATTGATGATTGCATCGCGGGCCGTGGTGCCCGCGATGGGGTCTCATACGAGATCGGCGTGCCCTTGCAGGCACGCCGATGAGCCCGATCATGAGTGTTGGTGTGGCGCCGGACGCGGCCTCGCAGCAGGATGCGGCCGTGGCGCCGGTCGTGACACATGCGGCGGCGCGGGCCGATGCACAACCGCTTGCGCGACGCGCGGTGCCGGTGGATGCGCGACCGCGCGTGGCTGCGGCGGTGCATGCTGCACGAGCTGCGGTCTTGACGCCGGCGGAGCGACGTGCGGCGCGGGTGCGGGATGTGCGCCGGTGCCGGGGAGAGCATGCGCAGTCGGCCCGGGCGGTAAGGCGTGTGCCGGCGGCAAAGCGTTCCCCGTCGGTAGAGCGTGTCCGGCCGGCGAAGCATTTGCTGTCGGTAGGGCATGTCCTGGCGGCGGAGCATTCCCCGTCGGGAGAGCATGTCCCGTTGGCAAGGCGCGCGCGGCCGCGGGTTGCGCGTGTCGGGGTGGCGGCGCCGCGATCGGCTTGCCCGGGCGCGCGGCCACCACGCCGGCGCCGCTGAACCGTGCTGCGTGCGCGGTCGCGGCGACCGCCGGATGACCATGGTTGTTGGCGAGCGTCAGCGCCGGATTCTTCATCGCCGCTTCCGCGTGTCGCGTCTGCTCGCCGGTCGCGGCCACGTGGTGCGCGCTCTGGGCCGCGAGCTGCTGCGGCGTCGGCTTCACCGTGGTGCCGCCGGTGCCGCCGTTGTAGCTGACGTTGGTCGTGTTGTTGACGACGGTCTTGTTGTAGACGTTGGTGACCGAGACGTTCGAGATGTTGTTGACGGAGCTGTTGTAGAAGAAGCTGCCGCCGCGCCAGTAGCCGCCCTCATAGCCGACGCCGGTGTAGCCGAAGCCATAAGAGATGCCGCCGTAGAAGCCGACGGTCGCGCCCCAATATCCGGCGTGGAAGGCGTAGGCGCCGTCGCTCCAGCCCCAATAGCCGGGTGTCCACAGCAATTCAGGCGCCGGCGGAAGCACCCATGTGCCGGGCACCCAGTAGTAACCGGTGTCGTCGCTCCATGCCCAATAGCCCGGAGTCCAGATGTAGCCGGGTGCGGGGATCGGCGGCTGAACATAGACCGGCAATGGCGGCGGCGCCGCATTGACGGTGATGCCGATGGCAAGCTGCGCGCGCGCAGCGTGTGGTGGTGAAAGACAGCAGAGGCTGAGAGCCAGGGCGAAAGGCAGTCCGGCGATGCGGCGCATGGCACATACTCCAATCTTCTTCCCCCAGCGTTGGAGTCGAATAGTGGCCGCGACATGAACCCGTTGTGAATGTTTGTGCTGACACCGTGATTTCGAGATCGCGCGACGGCGGGATCGTTAACGACGGCGAATGCAAGTCAGCTCGGTGTCAGGATGGAACGCGATCGAGCAGTCGCGTCAGCTTCATCACTGTGCCAAATAGTCGAATTTTCGATTTGAATTGGACGACGCCCCCCTGCGCATCATCAATCGGTGCCCGGAGCATCCGGCTGCCAAAGGCCGGGCAGGGAGGTTTGGCATGGCGCGATCCGCCGACATCGACATCAACGCGGGCGCGCGCCTCGACAGGCTGCCGATCTGCGGATTCCACTGGCGCATCCTGGCCCTGATCGGCGCCGGCATGTTCCTCGACGCGTTCGATATCTATCTGGCCGGTGGCGTGCTGGGCGCCGTGCTCAAGGAAGGATGGTCGACGCTCGAGCTCAACGCCGCATTCGTCTCCGCGACTTTTGTCGGGATGACGATCGGTGCCTGGTTCTCCGGTATCCTCGGCGACCGCTTCGGTCGCCGCTTCTCCTACCAGATGAACCTCGCGATCTTTGGCCTCGCCTCGATCGCCGCGGCCTTCGCGCCGAACATGATCGTCCTGATCGGCCTGCGTTTCATCATCGGCATTGGCCTCGGCGCGGAGATCGTGGTCGGCTATGCGACCTTGACGGAATTCGTGCCGGCTTCCTCGCGTGGGCGCTGGATCGGGCTGCTGGCCGTGATCACCAATTTCTCGCTGTTCGTATCCTCCATGGTCGGCCTGTGGGTGATCCCGACGCTTGGATGGCGCTACATGTTCGGCCTTGTCGGTTGTCTTGCGATGGTCGTCTGGATTCTGCGCAAGTCGATGCCAGAATCGCCGCGCTGGCTCGCCGCCAACGGACGCGCCGATGAAGCCGAGAAGATCCTGTCGGCGATCGAAGCCGAGGCCGCGCGCAAGGCGATACTGCCTGCCGTCGCTGCCCGCGCGCCGGTGCAGGAGTCTCCGGGCGCGGTCTGGCGTCTGTTCCAGCCGCCTTATCTCGCGCGCACGCTGCTCGGCAGTCTGTTGCACATCGTCGTCGGCTTCAGCCTCTATGGGTTCATCGGCTGGCTGCCGACCTTCATGGTCAAGGGCGGCCACAGCGTGGTTTCCTCGCTGGGCTATACCACGGTGATGGCGCTGGGCGGCCCGGTCGGATCGCTGATCGGGCTCGTGCTGGCGGACCGGCTCGGACGCAGGCTGTCGATCGTCTGTTCGTCGATTGCGGCAGCGGCGCTCGGTATCACCTATCCATACATGCCGGATGGTGTTGCGCTCGCGGGCGTGGGTTTCCTGCTCATCACCGCAATCTACGTGATGCTGGCGACCGGGTTCGCGATGCACGTCCCCGAACTGTTTCCGACGCGGTATCGGCTTCGCGGCACGGCGATCTGCGCCACGTCCGGACGCATCGCGACCGCGCTGGTCCAGTACGTCGTGGTTGCGATCTTCGCCTGGCAGGGGCTGACCGGCGTGCTGACGACCCTGGCCGGCATCCTCGTCTTCCAGGCCGTGGTCTTCCTCGTGTTCGGTTTCGAGACCAAGGGACGATCTCTCGAGGACGCGTCGGCGGTCACGGACGCCGAGGCGGGAGGGCGGTCGTCGATGGCGCGGAGGCCGGCGGACCTCGGCGCCTAGTTCAGATCGGAGCAGGCCGCCCTGATCCGGTCGCGGAGCCAGCCGTTCGCATTGCTCTGATCGTATCTGCGGTGCCAGTACAACATCCAGTCGAACGGCGCGGATTCGAACGGCAGTTCCTCCATCCTCAGATCATCGTCCATCAGCACGGTCGCGAGGTGCCTCGGCATCACCGCGAGCAGATCGGTCTTCTTCAAGACATGGGGCACGACCAGCCAATGCGGCACGTTCAGGGCGATGCGTCTTCGGTGGCCGCGTTCGGCGAGCACGTCGTCGACGAAGCGAAGGTCGGTCGGGCTCATCGAGACCTTCATGTGCTCCTGCGCGATGAAGCGCTCGAAAGTCAGCCGTGCGCGCTTGATCTGGTGTCCGCGTCGCATCAGGCAGACCATGCGGTCGCGCAGCAGCGTCTCGGAACGGATCGATGCGGAATGCTCGAGCCCCATGCTCACCGCGACGTCGATCTCATCCCGCTCCAGCGCATCGATCGTCAGGGCGGGCGGCAGATGGATCGTGTTGTAGGAAATTCGGCCCTCCGGCGGCCGCGTTGCGGCGAGCCGCGGCAGCAGCAGGCATGCGAGAATGTCCGACATCCTGATCGTGAAGGTGCGTTCCGTCCTGTCTGGATCGAAGCCAGCGTCGCTCGCCATCACGCGCTCGACCTGGCGCAGAACCTGGCGCAGCGGCTCCGTCAGTTCGGTGGCGCGGGGCGTCGGTTTCATCCCGGTCGTGGTCCGCACCAGGAGTTCGTCCTTGAACATCGCGCGCAACCGGTTGAGCGCATTGCTCATCGCCGGTTGGCTGAGGCCGACGCGGTCTGCCGCCTTGGTGACGTGACGCTCGGCCAGCAGTGCGTCCAGCGCGACGAGCAGATTGAGGTCGATGGATCGAAGGTTCATCCTTCATTCATATCGTGAATGACGAAAGATCACAAATCCATTTCATCTATGATGGTGCAGCGCGTATCAATCGATCAGGACCAAGGAGGCATCAATGAGCTCTGAGACGATCAAGCGCGACGTGAAGGTCTGCATGTTCGACCAGTACGGCACGGTCGTCGACATGCAGGGCGGCCTGACCAGGATCGCGGCGCCGTTCCTCGAGAAGAAGGGCTGGAAGGGCGATCCGAATTCGTTCGTCACGTGGTGGCGTCGCACGCATTTTGAGAACTCGATGATCGATGCGCTGCTGCATCGCGAGCACACGCCCTATCGCGAGATCGGGCACCGCGCGGTTGCCCACGTCATGGACCGCGCCAACATCGACTATACGATGGACGATGTGCGTTACCTCGTGGGCGAGATCGAGAACCTGTTGCCGTTTCCGGAGGTGCCGGACGCACTCGCGCGGCTGCAACGGAAGTACAAGCTGGTGGTGCTCTCGAACGGCGATCCGGACATGCTCGAGACCGCGAAGCAGTACCACAAGGTCCCGTTCGATCGGGTGATCTCGGTGGCCGAAGCCAATTCGTTCAAGCCGCATGTCGCGACCTATACGAAAGCGGCCGGGATCATGGGCGTGAGGCCCGCGCAGGTGCTGTTCGTGGCCAATCACGCCTTCGACTGCATCGGCGCCAAGTCCGCCGGCATGCGGACGGCCTTCATCGATCGGCGCAGCCGCCCGTTCGGCATCACGCCGCACCAGCCCGATATCCTGGTGCCGTCGATGAAGGACCTCGCCGATGCGATCGTCTGATCGCGAGCCGCTGTCGAGCATCAGGGTCCTCGACCTCTGCCGGGTGGTCTCCGGCCCGTTTGCCACGATGCAGCTCGGCGATCTCGGCGCCGACATCGTCAAGATCGAGGATCCGCGGCAGGGCGACGAGAGTCGCCGTTACGGGCCGCCGTTCATCGGTGGCGAGAGTGCGTACTTCCTGTCGGTGAACCGCAACAAGCGAAGTTGCGCCATCGATCTGAAGTCGCCGGTCGGACGCGACGCGGTGCTCGATCTTGCATCCGTCGCCGACGTCGTCATCGAGAACTTCCGCCCCGGCACCCTGGACAAATGGGGGCTCGGCTTCGACGCGTTGCGCGCCCGCAAGGCCGACATCATCCTGTGCAGCATCTCGGGATTCGGTCGCACCGGCGCCGACGCCGCGCGCCCTGGCTACGATCTGATCCTACAGGGCGAATCCGGCGTGATGGACATCACCGGCGATCCGGATGGACCGCCGACCAAGGTCGGTACGTCGATCGCCGACCTCGTCACGGGCCTCTATGCGTCGCATTCGGTGCTGGCTGCCCTGATGCGCAAGAGCCGCACCGGCGAGGGCGGCCGCGTCGACGTCTCCATGCTCGACGCCATGGCATCGCTGCTGACGTTCAACGCCGGCATGTACTTCGCATCGGGACAAAGCCCGAAGCGCCGCGGCAATGTCCATCCGACCATCAGCCCGTATGAACCGTTCGAGGCGAGTGACGGCTGGATCAATGTCGGGATCGCGAACGACAAGTTCTGGGCGGCGCTTTGCGGCGTCGTCGGCCGTCTGGAGCTGCGCGAAGACATCCGCTTCGCAACCGCTCCGAAGCGCGCGGCGAGCCGCAACGAGCTCGTCGCGATCCTTTCGCCGATCTTTACCCGGCGAAGCCGCGCCGACTGGCTGCAGGCGCTCGGGGTGGCAGGCATTCCGTGCGGCGCGATCAAGTCGGTCGGCGAGGTCTGCGAAACGCCGCAGCTCACGCAGCGCGGAATGGTCCAGACCATCAGCCATCCGGCCGCCGGAGATGTGAAGTTCATCGCGAGGCCGACGCGGTTCGGCGACGAACCGCCGGCGCCGTCCACGCCGCCGCCGATGCTCGGCGAACACACGCGCGAGGTGTTTGCGGAATGGCTCGGCTGGAGCGACGATCGGCTCGGGAGATTCGCCGCCGAGGGCGCGTTCGGCGACTTTGGACGGACGCTCGTGCGATCGTCGATGTGAGCGGCGCGCCGCCCAACGTGCGGCGAAATGGCGCGTAGCACAGTACTGGCCTTTACCAGATCAGGCGCGCCCGTTCGCGGGAATTAAGAACTCGCTTTCCAAGATACAGAATTTGGATGGCGCAATCCTGAATCGACGCCGATAGTCTGGCCCAGGTTGAGGAGCGGCGCGCGATGAAGGACTTTATTGCCAAGTTCCTAACGTACAATCTGGAAATGCTTGCCAAGGCCTCGGACGAGGACCCGGCCGCGCATGACCAGAATGCAGTCTGGCTGCGCGCTGCGATTCCGGCTTGTCCGGCGGCAGCCGAGATCGGCTGGATCGGCGGCAATCCAGAACTTCCTGATCCCTTCCAATGGCCCGGCAGGGACGGCCAGCCGTATCAGTTTCTTTGCCAGATCAATTGCGCGTCCTTGCCGCCCAGCCTGTGGGGCGGCGTCGGTCCGAGGACGGGATGGCTGGCATTTTTCGCAGCCGTTTCCGGCCGTATCGACGTGAAGGTCATCCATCAACCGACGCTCGGACCGCAACGCTGCAACGAACGCGCCTGGCAGAAGAGCGCCACGGGTCTGTATTGGGTCGATGACAAGTATGACGGGCTGCTGGCACCGCCGCCCAGATGGCCGCTCGACTTCGTACATCCCGTCGACGGCGAAAGCTGCGTTCCAAACCGGCTGCGCCGGAAGCCTTCTGCCGACGCGGTTTTCGCCATCGCATCCTGGGAGCTTCAGCCGATCGATTGGAGAACACTCGAACTGCTCGTGCAGGAGGCGCTTGCCCAATCGCGGGCGTGGGCGGAGCGTCTGGCCGATGCGGCGCGGCAGCAGGAAGCGCGGCTCAAGCCGCCGCGCAAGGAGCTGGTGACCGCGTTCGAGCAACTCGCTGAGACAGCGGAACGGCTGCGCGAGGCGCTGGCGCGTTCCGAAGCGGAGCAGCCATTCTCATTGCAGAGCTGGCTCTCCCACGCCGAACTGGTCCTGCGCATCAGGGAGCTGCACGGCGAGATCACCTTGCAGCGTGGCGGCAGTTTCGTTGCGGCGCTCGACAAGTCGGAAATCGAGCTCGCCAATGGCGAGGGTTTTCTGGCGCCGGTCTGGGTGAAATCGAAAGCGCCTCTTTTTCCGCCCGACACCGAGCAAGGGCGCAGATATGCCGGGTTGGTTCAGCTCATTCAGGACCTTGAACGAGATCTTCAGGCCGACGTGCGGATGCCGTCGCCCGACAGGGGCGTTTCAGCCGATCTCGCCGGCTGGCTGGAATACAGGGAGAAGTTTCCGCAGGACTGGGAAGCCTATGCGGCGCGGGTTCGCCAGGTTCGCAGGCCGTATTATGCGTTCTGGATCGACAACGCCGCGGCGCTCGAGCCAACGATGGCGCATGGTCGCGGGCTGCCGCCGCCCGACAGCTGGGCAGACGCCCGCGGGCGCGCGGTGAGCGAGCGCGACTGGGCGCATGAGCAATTGCGCAGATTCGGAACGGCCGAGGCAAGCGAGGGCCAGAGGCCTGCCATCGCACGGAACAGGCAGCAGAAGGCCGAGGCGCTCGTCGCAGAGCTGGAGACGGTCATGCACAAGATCCGCGATCGCCGGAGCGAGGCCGCGTTCGTGCCTGACGAGTGGACCGCGCTGTATCGGCTGCTCGATGAGCGGGCGGCCGATCAGGCGCTGCCGGAGTTTTGGTCGACGGGGTACAGGGTGTTGCGCTCCGAAATCGCCAAGCAGCTTTACGCCGACGATCCCGATGCAGTGATCTCGGCCGCCCGGCATCCCCTCGAGACCGACTGGGCGTTCGACGCCGAGCAAGCCACGCTCCAGATCGGCGGCGCCCCGCGCGGCTGGTGCGCGGACTTCATCGAAAACAAGCCGAACTCGGTCATGCTGCTGCAATTTCCGAGCAACAATCTCACGCATTTCAGATGCGGCGATGTCAGCGACCTCGTCGTCTCGATCTCCCGGTCCGATCTTGCACGGCACGATTTCAGACATGTGCGGGTGGATGTCTCGAACTGACAGCCGCAAAGGCGGTTGCCGGTGGCAGCCGAATGGATCAGCGAAGCGAAAGACGGCCAATATCCGATTGCTGGCTGCGCAAAGGTGTCCTTTTGAAACGGCCTGTCATTCTTGCCGTCATGGCCATTGCATTGGCGTGGCTGTTGGTCCGATGCAGTACGCCGCAGGCATCTCTGCGCTACCGGATGACCATCGAGGTCGAAATCCCCGGCGGAATGAGGTCCGGCTCTTCAGTCATGGAGTTGCGCCTTGAGCGGGAATTCCTGATCCCGATGCCGGGCGCTGGTGGTTCCGACTGGGGTGGTGGCTTCACCGTGCACGGCGAAGCCCCATTTGTGGATCTTGGCGACGGAAAGGTTCTGTTCGCGACGAACTACGATCGAAATTACAGCTATCTGAGCAGCATGACGCATATCGTCGTCCAGGTTCTCGGCTATCGCGAGCTGGCGCCGCCACTTCCGTCCGGCGACAACGCGAGAACCATGAGCGCGGCTGTCAAAGCCAAGCCATCCGGCGTCCTGCGTCCGAAGGATTATCTGGCGCTAGTGATGTTCACCGACACGAACAAGCCTAAATCCGTTGTCGTGGTCTCGCCCGACAATCTCGCCGCGGCCTTCGGGGCGGGCTACCGGCTCGGCCGAATGACGTTTCAAGTGGTCGAGCAGAATGCGCCGCTCACCGCTACTCTCGCGGCCCGTTTTCCGGCGCTTGTTGACGAGCGCGGCCGGCTGATCCTGCGTTAACTGGCTCGGTGGTGCATCGCGAGGTGTTGGCGACGTCCCGTCAATCGGGACAAGGCCTCGGGTTGAGCCGGCGCCATTCCTCCGGCGGCATGAAGGTGCCCGACCATATTCCGCGCCTGGCTTGGTTCGCCTCGTCCTGCTCCGGCTGAGACGGTCACTGGCATTGCCAGGATCGATATCCGGTTTCATACTCCGGCATAGGCCGGAGCCGGCCAGCTAACCTGACGGCGCGGCCAACCCGGAGAATACAAGAGACAATACCGGGTTTCTGAGCGGCGGAGAGACGGCGATGTCGTTTCGTCTCGCATTTGCCTTTGTGTCGATAGCGGCGCTGCTGGTTGATCCGACTGACGCCGTGTCGCAGGACATGCTGCGGAGTGTCGACCTCAACAGTCCGGAAATGACGGCGTCGGAGATGACGCGCGCCGAGGTCGATGCGCTCCTCAAGTCGGTCCCTCAAGGGGACGGACGCACTGCGGATCTGGAGGGAAAGCGACTGTCGCACCTCGATCTCTCGGGCCTCGATTTCTCCGGCGGCAACCTTCATCTCGTAAAGCTCAACCGGACCAATCTGAAAGGCGCCCGCTTCGATCGGGCTATCTTGAACCAGGCCTGGCTAATCGACGCAGACTTGACAGGGGCGTCCCTCGTCAAGGCATCGCTGCTCGGCACGCAGATGCAACGCGCCAAGCTTGGCGGCGCCGACTTGAGCGGCGCTCGGATAACCGCCGATCTTTCCGGTGCCAGCCTGATCGGGGCCAGGCTTGCGGGCGCCGATCTGAGCGCTGATATGCGCAACCAATCGATGGGCCTGATGCGTGGCGTGCTCAAATCCGCCGATCTGCGGAACGCGGATTTAAGCGGCGCCAATCTCTCGCGCGCCGATCTCGAATTTGCGCAACTGCAGAATGCCAATTTGGCGAACTGCAGCCTCCATAGAGCTGACCTTGCGGGAGCCGACCTATCCGACGCCAATGTCGCCGGCGCAGATTTCACCGAGGCCGACCTTGCGTCGGCCCTCTTGCCGAGCGCGGCGGCGCTGGCCGAGGCCCGCAATCTGGACAAGGCCCGGAACTTGAACTTGGCGCGACGCCCCCGTTAGGGATCGAATTGCAGTGTCCTGCGACAAGACCTATGTTCTGTCTTGAGAACCACGCAGCCGCTCATCGTGCGGCGGGCAGGACCACGGTGGATGGTTGCATGTCGCACCGGAGGTGAGGCCATGACCATTTCTCCCAAACTGCACAATTATCTCGCTGCAGAAAACATCGAGTACGACGAAATCCCGCACGTCCTGACGATGTCGTCAGCCCTTACCGCCCAGGCTTGTCACGTCTCGGGCGATCGCTTGGCCAAGGCCATTGTGCTGCGCCGCAACGACGGGTACCTGCTCGCCGTGTTGCCGGCATCGCATCACCTCAGGCTGGCGGATCTCAGGGCGAGATTCGGTGACGATATCGCCATGGCCGCTGAAGGCGAGATCGATCGGCTGTTCACGGACTGTGCGCACGGGGCGGTTCCCGCCGCCGGTAGCTGCTACGGGCTCGACGTTATCGTTGATGACAGCATCCGGATGCAGCCCGAGATCTATATCGAAGCCGGCGATCATGAGACGTTGCTTCATCTCGGTCGTGCGCAATTCGCACGCCTGACCGCCGGTTCCCTGCATGGCAGCTTCAGTGCGCATGACTGAGGCGGCGTGACAGCGCGACCATCTCTCTGTGCGCCCCGACTGGAGCATGATCCGGAGGGGTGCGAAGCGGCTCTCCCCCGAGACAAGGGAGGAACGCGCTTGCGCGGAGATCATGCTCAAGCAAGGGGCTCGAGCGCGATGACGCTTCGACCCGGTTTCATCGTGCCCTAAGGCGCAGCACGCATGCAGTCGCGCCAGCTCTGTTGTATAATTGCGAGCGAAGGGGTGCTGCCTTGGACGGGAGGTCCTCCATGAAAGTCAAGGACGTGATGCACAAGGGCGTCGATTGGGTGAGCCCCGACACGCCAATCACCGAAATCGCGAAATTGATGCAAGGGCACGACATCGGCTGCATTCCGATCGGGCAAGACGATCGTCTGATCGGGATGGTGACGGATCGCGACCTCGTCTGCAAAGGTCTCGCGAGCAAGGACTTCAACTCTGCGCGCACCACAGCGCGGGATGTGATGACCGAAGGCATCCACTGCTGCCGGGAAGACGACGATCTGACGAAAGCTATACATCACATGGAAACGCTGAAGATCCGCAGACTGCCTGTGATCAACAAGAGCAAGCGGATGGTTGGCATGATCAGCCTGGGCGACGTGGGCCACTTTGCCGGTGCCGATCTCGTGTCCCAATGCATGAAGAGCGTGTCGGCTCATCATTGAGGCGAGGCCGGTCTGCGGGAATCTGGCAGACCGGCCAGTATCGTGGTCAACCGGGAAGGCAACCGGTGCTGGCTGTCTCACAGGCATCGTCCCGAAGCTGGACGGCTATCGGCACCGTTCGATCTCCATCCGATCTGTCGAGGGGCGGATCGCACCACGATCCGCCCGCCGTCGCGATATCGCCTGGTCAATCAGCCCAGGTGATGAACCTTCTGCAAGCCGTAGACCGGGGTCGGGATGCCCTCCATCCGCGCCTTTAGTTGCAGCGCCAGATATTGGGGGTAATGCCGCGACTGGTGCAGGTTGCCGCCGTGGAACCAAAGCGCTTGCTGCTGGGTCGGCTTCCACATGTTGCGCTGCTCGCCCTCCCACGGGCCGGGGTCCTTGGTGGTCTCGGATCCAAGACCCCAGACCTTGCCGACCTTGTCGGCGACGTTCTTCGAGATCAGGTCGGCGGCCCAACCGTTCATCGAGCCATAGCCGGTGGCATAGACGACGAGATCGGCGGGGAGTTCGCTGCCGTCCACGAACCTGACGCCGGTTTCGGTCAGTTCCCGCACCGCAGCGCCCTTGCCGCTCTTGAGCTTGATCGAACCGTCGATCACGAGATCGCAGGCGCCGACGTCGATGTAATAGCCCGAACCGCGGCGCAGGTACTTCATGAACAGGCCGGAGCCGTCGTCGCCCCAATCATGCATGAAGCCGACTTTCTCCAGCGCGGCGTAGAAATCCTTGTCGCGCTCGCGCATCTGCTCGTAGAGCGGGATCTGGAATTCGTGCATGATCTTGTAGGGTAGCGAGGCGAAGATCAGGTCGGCCTTGCGCGTGGTCATCCCGCTCGCCACCGCCTGCTCCGAATAGAGCGCGCCGAGTCCGATATCCATCAGCGTGTCGGACTTCACGATATGCGTGGATGAGCGCTGCACCATGGTGACGTCGGCACCACCTTCCCACAGCGCCGCGCAAATGTCGTGGGCGGAGTTGTTGGAGCCGATCACCACCACCTTCTTGCCGCGATACTTCTCCGGCCCCGGGTGGGTCGAGGAATGCTGCTGCTCACCCTTGAAGATGTCCTGCCCCCTGTAGGTGGGCCAATTCGCCTTGCCCGACATGCCGGTCGCCAGCACGAGCTGCTTCGGCTTGAGCGTGATCT
Source organism: Bradyrhizobium australafricanum (assembly GCF_020329495.1). NCBI lineage: Bacteria > Pseudomonadati > Pseudomonadota > Alphaproteobacteria > Hyphomicrobiales > Nitrobacteraceae > Bradyrhizobium > Bradyrhizobium australafricanum. Next base: position 85,047 of record NZ_JAGKJL010000029.1, read on the forward strand.
CCTTGCCGTCGCGCTCGACCGCGACGGTCCATTCCCCGGCCTTCTCGTCATACTTGGCCGACTTCGCCGTGGTTGAGCTCCAGTAGTTGAGCTCCATCACCTTCGTGTACATCTCCAACCAGTCGCCGATCTTGTCCTTCGGCGCGAACACCGGCCAGTTCTTCGGGAAGTCGATATAAGGCAGATGGTCGTACCAGACCGGATCGTGCAGGCAGAGCGACTTGTATCGCTTGCGCCAGGAATCGCCGGCGCGTTCGTTCTTCTCGATGATGATGGTCGACACGTTCAGTTGCCGCAGCCGCGCGCCAAGCGCGATGCCGCCCTGCCCACCGCCGATGATCAGCGCATAGGGTTGTTTTGCATGACCCAGTTCGGTGATTTCCTGGTCGCGTTCCTCGCGCCAGCTCTTACGGTCCTTGCCATGACCGTGCTTGGCGCCGAGCGGACGGGTGAAGCCGGACCTCTCCTCATGTCCCTTGAGCTCGGCCATGGTGGTGAGCAAGGTCCAGATGCGTCCATCCCTCATGCGCAGGTAACCATAGCCGCGCGCGACATCGGTCTCGAACTCGATCCAGCTCTCGATGATGCCGCCGGCCTCGCTCGCAACTTCGCCATCGGCAATGCGCCATCCCGACGGTTTGCTGTCCGCAAGCCGCGCTTGCAGCATGTCGCGGATCTGATCCTTGCCTTCCATGGTTTTGATGTTCCAGGTGAAGGTGACCAGATCGCGCCAGTAGCAATCGGTCCGGAACAGCGCGATCGCGCGTTCGATGTCACCCGATGACAATGCGGCTTTGAACTCGTCGAGCAGCGCGGTGATCTTTCCGTCCGGGGCCTTCGTGAGCATGGTTTCATTCTCCCATATGCCGGCGTCGATCGCCTTTGCGTCGTGGGTCCGGCGCGTTTGTTAGCGAGGTCGAATCTTGCCTCGACCACCATGTCAGCAAGCCTCATGCCACCGCGGCGAATCTCGAAAACGCTCGGCATTTCCTCGCGTTAACAACCAAGGCGAGGCCGCCTCACTTGTTGCGCCATGCAACAGGTGTTGCACGCAACAAACTTGATCGGCGGCACAATCCGAGTGACACTTGAAGCAACAACGTGCGGGGAAACATCCAGGAGCATCAGCCGTGACGACGGAGCGGGCTGCGCACATCGACGAGCTGGTTCGCGCTGCGGACGGCCAGACCAGCGCGCGTGACGCAATCATCCATCAGTCGTGGGTACGATGCGTCTCCGAACACAAGCTCGATCCGTTGGTGCTGCGCGACGCTCATATCGTGACATCCGGGCGGCTGCGCGAGCATCGCGACGCCATGGACGAGTTCCTCCACACGGCGCGCTTCGGCGTCGAGATGCTGTATCGTCAGATCGCCGGACTCGGCTACGTGCTGCTGCTCACCGATGCCAGGGGCATCACGGTGGATTTCATCGGCGATCCGACATTCAACAACACGCTTCGCAGGGCCGGCCTCTATCTCGGCGCCGACTGGAACGAGCCGCATGCCGGCACTTGTGCGGTCGGCACCTGCATCGCGACCGAAGAAGCCCTGACGGTGCATCAATCCGACCATTTCGACGCCACCCATATTCCGCTGACCTGCACGGCCGCGCCGGTCTTCGATCCCAGCGGCAAGCTCGCTGCGGTCTTGGATATCTCCGCGCTGCGCTCGCCGGAACCGAAGGCCAGCCAGTTCCTGGCGCTGCAACTGGTCAAGTCGTTTGCTCACAAGATCGAGAATGCGAATCTGCTGAACCGTTTCCGGCAGGAATGGATCATCAAGCTGTCCGGCTCCGCGGAATTCGCCGATGTCGATCCGGACTATGTGATGGCCGTCGATAGCAGCGGCCACATCATCGGCTTCAACAATCGCGCAAGGCAGCTGCTCGCCCGCGAACTGGCCAAGCGTCCGGACCTTCGCCTGCGGGCCGACGGCTTCGGCGTGTCCGACATCTTCGAATGCACCATCGACGATCTGCCGCGCTTCGCCCATTCGCGCCCCACCGGCCAACGTACGCTGCGGCTAGCCAATAGCGGCGCGACGTTGTTCGCGCAAACCTTGCCGCCCCCGAACAAGCTGGCGGCGCCGGCCTCCTCCCGCAGCGAGTCGGCGCTTCCGGCGCCGCTACGAAACCTGTTCCGCGGCGATCCCGCCATGCATCACGTGGTGACGCGCGCCGCCAAGCTCATCAACACCCAGATGGGCTTGCTCATCACCGGCGAAACCGGCACCGGCAAGGAGCACCTGACGAAGGCGCTGCATTCGGTCAGTGCGCGGGCAGGCAGGCCCTTCGTCGCGGTCAACTGCGCTGCGCTGCCGGAAAGCCTGATCGAGAGCGAGCTGTTCGGCCACGAGGCAGGCGCCTTCACCGGAGCGGCGGCCAAGGGCAAGAAGGGTCTCGTGCTCGAAGCCGACGGCGGCACCCTGTTCCTTGACGAGATCGGCGACATGCCAATCTCGTCGCAGACGCGCCTGTTGCGCGTGCTCGCCGAGCGCGAGGTGACACCGGTCGGCCGCACCCGGCCGGTCCCGCTCAATGTCCGCGTCATCGCTGCCACCCATCGCGACCTCGTCACGCTGGTGAAGGCGGGGCAGTTCCGCGAGGATCTCTATTTCCGCCTCAACGGCGCGGTGCTTGCGCTGCCTCCGCTGCGTCAGCGCACCGATATCGAGTGGCTGATCGATCAATCCCTGCATCGGCTTTCGACGGAGCACAAGGCCAACTATGCGCTGACGGCAAGCGCGCGCAGCGCGCTGCTCAAGTACCAATGGCCTGGCAACATCCGCGAGCTGATCAATGCGCTCGATCATGGCTGCGCGCTGTCGAACGACGGCACGATCGATCTTGCCGATCTGCCGGACCGGATCGCTCATCCCCTGGGTCAGGACAGCTCCGGAAAGCCGGCACGTGGCAGAGCGGCGACGTCGCGGCAAGCCGATGCGCTACTTGCGGCGTTGCGCAACAATCGCTGGAACGTCTCGCAGGTGGCGCGCGAACGCGGCGTCGATCGCTCGACCATCCATCGCCAGATTGTCCGCTTCGGCATCACGATGCCGAAAGACCTGACCTGAGTGCGGTCGTTGCCCGCCGTCGCTGACCGCCACCGTCAGATACGACATCCCTGCCGAACGGCGGCTCGAACCCATACATAATTGAAATTGCATGTGATTTTTCCTGCCCCAGGCGTTCGGCCGCCGTCGGCCGACTTCGGCCCACCCGCTTTCGCAAGCGAAATTCAGCACGCCTCACGACAGCGTGCGCCGTTCGCTGCGGGATCGTAGTATTGTCGTCGGCAGCCGTCGAAGCTAGGATTTCGCGTAGCATTCGATCGCGACGCACGAAGAGATGCACTCCAGAATCAAGCGGATGGTCGCGGCTGCGATCGGACGGCACGGCAAATGGAGGACATTATGGCGTGGCGTGACGACAAGGCCCGGGCAGCCCTGATCCGCGATGCAGCGGGCAGCGTGCCAGCGGGCAAGAGCCCCCGGGCCTTTGCCGAGCCCTTGTTCGGCTACACCAATATCGAGGATCTCGCCAATTACGATGCCGCCTCGCTTGCCCTGCTGGCGGAGCAGGCCTGGGAGCACGTGCAGCGGCGCACGGCCGGCAGCGCCGATATCCGCGTCGTCAATCCGACGTTGCCGAACGGGCGCGAGATTTCCGTGCTCGAAATTCTCAACGACAATATGCCTTTCCTGTTCGATTCCACCATGGCGGAGCTCGCCGAGCAGGGCCTCGAGGTCACCCTGGTCGCTCACCCGATCATCGCCGTGGAGCGCGATGAAGGGGGCAAGCTGCTGCGATTCTACGGGGAAGCACTGCCGGACGGAGCAAAGGGCGCGCGCGAAAGCCTGATTCATCTCCACATCACCCGCCTGGACGCGGATTCCGATCGCCAGAAGCTGATCGACGGCCTGACCAGGACGTTGAACAATGTCCGCGCCTGTGTTGCCGACTGGCGCGTCATGCGTGACAGTGTCGAGGAAGCGATCAAGACGTTCTCTTCCAATCCGCCGCCGCTGCCGATCGACGAACTCGCCGAAGCCAATCAGTTCCTGCAATGGCTCTGCGCGGACAATTTCACCTTCCTCGGCGTGCGCAAATATCGCTTCTCGCCCGACAGCGACGCGTCGGACGACATTACAACCGGCGAAGGCCTCGGCATCCTGCGCGATCCGGACGTGAAGGTCCTGCGCCGCGGCAGCGAAATGGTGGTGATGACGCCGGAAATCCGCGAGTTCATGCACGAGCCGACCCTGCTGATCGTCATCAAGGCCAATGTCTCCAGCCGCGTCCATCGCCGCACCCGGATGGATTATGTGGGCATCAAACTCTACTCGCCCGACGGCCGGCTCGAAGGCGAGCTGCGCGTCGTCGGCCTTTTCACCTCGGGCGCCTATACTCGCTCGGTACGGCAGATCCCTTATGTCCGCCACAAGGTTTCGCGGGTGCTGCAGCGCGCGGGCTTCGACCCGAACGGCCATTCCGGCAAGGCGCTGATGCATATTCTCGAAGATTATCCGCGCGACGAGCTGTTCCAGATCGACGTCGACACGCTCTACAACTTCGTCATCGAGATCCTGATCCTCTACGAGCGTCCGCGCGTCCGGGCGCTGCCGCGGGTCGACAAGTTCGATCGCTTTGTCTCCATCCTCACCTTCATTCCGCGCGACAAATACGACACCGACGTCCGCACACGCGTCGGAGCCTTTTTGGCGCAGGCCTACAAAGGGAAGTTGTCCGCCTCCTACGTATCATTCCCGGAAGGCGCGCTTGCGCGCGTCCACTTCATCATCGGACGCTATGAAGGCAAAACGCCCGTCGTCGACCGCGCCCTGCTCGAAGCCGGGATCAGCGCCATTGCCGCGACCTGGGCCGACAAGCTGAAGGCCGCGCTAACCGCATCGACCGATGGCATGCGGGCGCGCATGCTCACCAACCGATATGCCCAGGCCTTCAGCGGCGGCTATACCGAGGTGTTCAGCGCGGAACAGGCGATCGCCGACATCACGACCGTCGAAAAGCTGACGCCGGCGCGCCCGGTAACGATTTCGGTTTACCGCATCGAAGCCGACGATCCGAGGCGCTTCGGCCTGAAGGTGTTTTCGGACGGCGTACCGCTGTCGTTGTCCTACCGCGTGCCGGTGATCGAAAATCACGGCCTGCGCGTGGTCAACGAACGCACCTATCAGGTCGTGCCCGGTACCAGGGCTGCGCCGGTATGGCTGCACGACATGACGATCGAGACCAGTGACGGCCAGCCCATCGAGATTAACCCGGAATTCAGCCATCGCCTGGAAGCCTCGATCATGGCGGTGGTGACCGATCGCGCCGAATCCGACGGATATAACGGCCTGATCCTGCGCACCGCCCTAAGTTGGCGGGAAGTCTCGACCATTCGGGCGCTGTCGCGTTATTTGCACCAGATCCGCGCTCCGTTCACTCAGGATTACATGTGGGAGACCTTGCGCAAGAACGCGGCGATCACGGCCAGCTTGGTCGCTATGTTCCAGACCCGCCTCGATCCGCGCCTCGCCTTGACGGACGCCGAGCGCGCGGCGCGCGAGACGGCTTTGCTTGCCGAGGTCGAGGAACAGCTCAAATCCGTCGCCTCGCTCGATGAAGACCGCATCCTGCGCCGCTTCACCAATCTGGTGCAGGCTACCGTTCGCACCAATCTGTGGCAAATCGGCGAGGATGGACACCCGCGTCCGGTGATCTCCTTCAAGTTCGAGGCGCGCCGGATCGACGACTTGCCCGCTCCACGACCGCTCTACGAGATCTTCGTCTATTCCCCTCGTGTCGAAGGCATTCACCTGCGCTTCGGCAAGGTTGCGCGCGGTGGCTTGCGCTGGTCCGACCGGCCGCAGGATTTCCGCACCGAGATCCTCGGCCTGGTGAAAGCGCAGCAGGTCAAGAACGCCGTGATCGTGCCGGTCGGAGCCAAGGGCGGCTTCGTGCCCAAGCGCCTGCCGCCGCCTTCCAAGCGCGACGCCTGGCTCGCGGAGGGCACCGAAAGCTATCGCATCTTTGTTCGCTCGCTGCTCGAACTCACCGACAATCTCGACGGCGACATCGTCGTGCCGCCTGAATCCACCGTGCGCCACGACGGCGACGACCCCTACCTCGTCGTCGCCGCCGACAAGGGCACCGCCACCTTCTCCGACGTCGCCAACGCGATCTCGGCCGAGAAGAACCATTGGCTTGGCGATGCCTTCGCATCCGGCGGCAGCCAGGGTTACGATCACAAGAAGATGGGGATCACGGCGCGCGGCGCCTGGACGGCGGTCAAGCGCCACTTCCGCGAGCTCGGCACCGACATTCAGACCATGCCGTTCACCGCGGTCGGCGTCGGCGACATGTCGGGCGACGTTTTCGGCAATGGCATGCTGCTCTCGCCGGCGACAAGGCTTGTGGCGGCTTTCGATCATCGCGACATCTTCATCGATCCTTCGCCCGATCCATCGACCAGCTTCGCCGAGCGCAAGCGCCTGTTCGATCTGCCGCGATCGAGCTGGCAGGACTACAACAAGTCGCTGATCTCGCAGGGCGGCGGCGTGTTCTCGCGCTCGCTCAAGGCGATCCCGCTTGCGCCGGAGGTGCGCACGCTGCTCGATCTCGACAAGCCGCAAGCCACGCCTTTCGAGGTGATGACGGCGATCCTGAAGGCTCGCGCGGACCTGCTGTGGTTTGGCGGCATCGGCACCTATGTCCGCTCCTCCGGGGAAAGCGACGATCAGGTCGGGGACCGCGCCAACGATCCGATCCGCATCGCGGGTGGCGACGTGCGCGCCCGGGTGATCGGCGAAGGGGCCAACCTCGGCGTTACCCAGCGCGGCCGCATCGAAGCGGCGCAGAAGGGCGTCAAGCTCAACACCGACGCCATCGACAATTCGGCCGGCGTGAACACGTCCGACGTCGAGGTCAACATCAAGATCGCGCTGGCGCGTCCCGAACGCGAGGGACGCCTCAGTCCCACTGACCGCAACAGCCTGCTTGCCGCGATGACCGACGAGGTCGGCGTGCTGGTGCTGCGCAACAACTATCTGCAGACGCTGGCGCTCTCGCTGGCCGAGCGCAAGGGTGTGGCAGAGACCGGTTTTCTCACCCGTCTGATGCAATCGCTCGAACAGCGCGGCTTGCTTAGCCGCGCTGTTGAGTTCTTGCCCGACGACGCAGCGCTTACCGAGCGCACACGGCGCGGCCAGTCCCTCGCGCGGCCCGAGCTTGCCGTGCTGCTCGCCTACGCCAAGCTGACCCTCTACGATGACCTGCTCGTCACCAGCGTGCCCGATGACCCCTATCTTGCCCGCGAACTATCCCAGTATTTTCCGCGCGAGGTTCAGGACAAATTCCCGACCGCGGCCGGATTGCATCGCCTGCGGCGGGAGATCATCGCGACCAGTCTCGCCAATGCGGTGATCAATCGCGGCGGCCCGGCGTGCGTCGTGCGCCTGATCGACGAGACCGACGCCGATATCCCAACCATCGTCATGGCCTATGTGGCGGTCGATGAATGCTTCGGCCTGAAGTGGCTCAATGACGCTATCGACGCGCTCGACGCCTGCATCGACGGGCAGCTGCAGCTGTCCCTCTACGCTTCGGTGCAGGACCTCCTGCTCTCCCGCATGGTCTGGTACGTGCGCAATGTCGATTTCAAGGACGGGCTGGAGGCGGTCGTCGCGCGCTTCGGCCCGGCGATCCGCCAGATCGTCGCCGGGCTCGACACTGCCTTGCCGCCGGACTTGCAAGCCGCGCGCGTCAAGCGGCGGCAGGAACTCGCCGACGCCGGTGTCCCGGCCGGCCTCGCCGGCGAGCTCGCCGATCTTGACGCTTTGGTCTCGGCTCCCGACATCGTGACGGTTGCCGAGCGCACCACGCGCCCCATCGGCGATGCCGCCGCGACCTTCTACGCCGCCGAGGCGAATTTCCGTCTCGACCGCATCATCGCCGCCGCACGCAGTGTGCCGGCCAATGATTATTTCGAACGCATGGCCATCGATCGCGCCGTCGAGCAGATCGCCGGCGCCGAAAGGAGACTGGCCGCCGATATGCTGGCAACCGGCCAGTCTGGCCAGCAGGCCGTCGAGACCTGGCTCGCGGCTCACCCCGAGGCGACGCGTATCCGCCGCTCGGTCGAGGAGATCGCTGCCAGCGGCCTGACCCTCGCCAAGCTGACGGTGGCGGCGAACCTGCTGGGGGACTTGGTCAAGGCCTGACGGCGTGTGAGGCAGCGATGTGAGAAGAGCGATGCTGGCGCAGGTCGTTAGCCGGCAAACGGAGGAATCCAATGATCCACGCCACTTGTCATACCGCCGACAATGTTCGCTGCATCGAGTTCGATGCCACACCGTGGTTCAGCGAGGCTGCCGCTCCGAGCATTATCGATTTGGCTCAACGAGGATGGACCAGCACTGCGATTGCAGATTCCCTCGAGCGCAGACAAGGATATGAACGTCTGCACGACCTCGTTGAGTATGCGGCGAAGCGACTGCAACTGGAATCTCTGGAGGACCCAACCTGGGAAACCTTCGAGTGTGTCGTCGATGGATCCGAGGCCGTCGCCTGGCTCGAGAAAAACCGGCCCAACGTTGTGGCAAGAATCCCGTAAGCCGCAGCAAGGGCCACGATTGGTCGGCGGCAAATGAAGCGAAAATGGCGCACCACGCGCGACGAAGATGGGCACTACTGCTTCGCTGTGGCGCTATGATGGTCCGCGAGGGACCGCGCAGCGGCGCTCAAGAGCGCGCTGGAATACGCGGGAGCCGGGGCCTCACGGATGGGCGACGTATCCCTGGTCCGGAGAAGTCCAAATCACCGGTTCATCCATTTCGGGGTGTCGCACCCCGTCAAGAACGACCTGTGCCACCAAGCCTTGTGGGCTGGTCAGAAAATTCAAACAAGTCACGCCAGTCGGTCGGATTCGCATGTTGCTCGCAACCTGATCGCGGAGGAAGCTTGTTTCTTGTGCAGACGCTGGGCGGCCGGCAATCGTGAACGTTGCTGACCGTGTGTCTTCCTCGCGGAATGCGCTGCAGACCGCCCCCGATTGGATCGTCGTGACAAATTTCAACGACATGACCACCTCCGCCGACATCGTCACGTCGGCGTGCGCCTCAATCGCGCTTGCGCTGTCGAAAACGTATCTCGTGAGCGTGTTGCATTCCCTCTTGTCGATCTTGGGTCGGATACACAGCAGCAGGCCTTCGCGCGCGGACGCAAGTGGATCGGGGTTCGCGGACATACCTTGAGCCGCCGAATCGGATCCACGGCAGCCGAACAAGGCCAAAATGGCCACGAAGAGAGCCATCGAGGGTCGCTTCATGCGGCACCGAGGCTGCCGGTTGGGTACATCCGTCGACGTTCGACCGAAAGTTGGAAGATTCGAGTGATGGTAAGGCACTCGTGAGTTCGGGAACAGCGGATATGTCGTGCTTCACCGGCATGACGACGGACAAGTGGATGCTCTGTCGCGTCTTGGCGCACCCGACACGATTCGAACGTGTGACCTTTGCCTTCGGAGCAATTTAAGTGTGCCCTACGCAAAATCGCGATGGGGCGCTCAATGCTTCGCTATCCTACTAATATCATTATAGAAACCTGGAATTGGCGGCCGCAGCGCCTATCCTGCTGCGCGCCCCGATTTCCCTCCAACTGCTTACGTGGTGCTTACGCGGGAGACGGGCTTCAAGTCGGAGAAATTCGATGACAAAGCTCAATAAGCGGATCGTCGATGCCGCGGAAGCTCGGGACAAGGATTACGTTATCTGGGATGACGAATTGCCCGGCTTCGGTCTCCGTGTGTTCACATCGGGCAAGCGCAGCTATCTAATTCAGTATCGGTCAGCCGGCCGTTCACGCCGATATACTATCGGGCAGCACGGGGTCTGGACGCCGGAGCTCGCAAGGAAAGAGGCTAAGATCCAGCTGGGGCGGATCGCACAGGGTGACAATCCGGCCGAAGAGCGTCATCTCGATCACAAAGCGATCACCGTCAAGGAGCTATGCGACCTCTATTTCGCCGACTTGAAGGCGGGGCTGATACTTGGAAAAGGTGGGCGCCCGAAAAAGGCGTCAACGATCGTGACCGACACCGGCCGCATCAACCGCCATATCGTGCCACTCATTGGCACTAGGCGCGTAAAAGACCTCGTCAAGGCGGACGTGAACAAGGTCTTGAAAGACATCATGGCGGGGAAAACCCGCGTTAGTGTCAAGACCAAGAAACTCCGCGGCAAAGCGAACGTACGGGGAGGAGTTGGTACCGCCACGCGAACCGTTGGTCTTCTCGGCGGAATCCTCACCTACGCGATAGAAGCCGGAATTATCGAAACGAACCCCGCGCACGGAATTCGCAAGCCGAAGGATAGGGTCCGCAACCGGCGTCTGACCGAGCCGGAGTATCGCGTCCTCGGTGGAATTTTGCGCAAGGCTGCCGAGGATGAGAAATACCAAATCACGACCGATATCATCCGCCAAATTGCTCTGACAGGATGTCGCCGTTCTGAAATGATAAACCTACGGTGGATCGAGGCCGACATGGAAGCAAGCTGTCTGCGTCTCGCAGATAGTAAGGAGGGTGCGTCCACGCGAGCTATCGGGTTGCCTGTGATGGAGTTTCTGGAAACGCAATGGACGGCTAGAACGGGGACTTACGTCTTTCCGGGCCAGGGCGATGACAACCCGTTTGGAAGCTTCCCCAATCATTGGGAAAAAATCTTTCGGAATTCGCCTCTCGCCGACATCACACCGCATGTACTAAGGCACAGCTTCGCAAGCATTGCGAACGACCTCGGATTCACCGAGGTCACGATCGCGGCTCTCGTCGGACACTCAAAAGGGTCGGTCACGAGCAAATATATTCATACGCTCGATACAGCGCTCATCATGGCTGCGGACACCATCTCCGGCTACATCCAGGGGCTGCTCGACGGTGTCGAATTCAAGCAGACCGCCTACGCCCTTGACCGCGACTCTCGAAAGGCGGCGCTTGCCCGCTTCCTCTGCAAGGCCGTCGGCGAGTCTTTAGCAAACGCCGAGCAAGAGCAGCGCTTCGCGGCCTGAAGCCGCCGCGCAGGTTCAGCCGAAAAGGACGACTGACATGCGGCAGCAGGCAAGTGAATGGAGCAGCTAGCTTTAGTCAACGAGTCTATTTTTCCGCCACGGTTTGCGCGCGCTTAGGTGGCTTGGACATAATTTCGCTGAGGCGCTCCAACCTCTCTACCACGAAGAATATCAACGTCTCCGGCGATGCGAACTTAGAGGAGATAGCGGGGTTCGAATCCCTCCCTCTCCGCCATCTAAAAATGACGTGCGAAAAACCCAATAAAACCGGGCATTTCTCGAGCCACCGGATTCGGACGGTGGAGAACCGCGGTGGAGACCCAGCGGGTCCCGCGGCCCGGTCAAGTTGCCATCATTGGGCTGTCAGCGAAAGCGCGAATCCTTCAAAAATAGGGCTGTTTCTTGAACGCCTGAGTCCTGGATTCTGGCCGGATACGGCGAGCTAGTCGCCTTTCGCGAACTGGGAGCTTGGTTGGTAATCCGACCTCTGCCACCCTGCGCTGAGCCATTCGGCTCCGCGGCCCACGCTACGTGAAGAAGAAGCGGAATCGGCATACCGTGGAGCCTCGTTGACCATATTTTATCAATGGTCATAGTTGGGCGCTGGCTTGAAGGCTGCGAAGTGTCCCTCGTGGGACATCGGAGGGGCGCCTTGCGGCTTGATTACTGCGACCTCTTCACTGGCCTCGCGTGGCACGGTCTGCGCAGAAACGAAACGTCTGCCGCTTGTGGCGCAAGTCGTCGACCTCTTGCATTTGAGTGCCTTCCGATCATTCGTAGCCATTGCTGTGCAAGAAGGTGTTCGGTGGATCGCGCGCGAAGACAGATTCGAACTACGTTCCAGGCGGGGCGAACTAAATTCTGGGCTGGAAAGTGCGCGCGCTGAGCTTGCATATGTCGAGGAGCAAATATCCGACGCCGAGAAACCGCAGCGAGCGAAGAGTCTAGCTCTGAAGGAAGACCTTGATGCTTAGCACCGGGCGCACGGGTCCCTGACGGCGCCGGCTACGAGGCTTTACGAAGCGAGCGAGGCTTCTAGCTCTACCCGAAATACGCCGGTTGGCGTGGCTTGCTTCTTCAATAAGGGTATCGAGCAACGCAAGCCTGATCCGGGTTGGATTTTTCCCGGATGCGTTTGTGCGTCAGACCGGGTTGGCACGTCACGAATATAAAGGCTTGCATTGGAGCGGGAAACTTGCTGCCGCGATCGCGCCCCAACTCCGGAAGAAGGGCTCAATTCAGAGCAGATCATCGACATTAGAGATGTGCAGTGGCATCACGCTGCGCGTCCATGATCGAGAGCTCGGAAGCCACATGGCGGAAATTTCTGATCCAGATCGGCACGTCCGCGGCGTCTTTCTCCCCGCGCCGTACCGCAGCAAGGAGGCGCATTTCGTCCAACAGGTAGAACAATAAGGCTCGCCGTGTCTGGACGACCAGTTGCCCGTCATCCATCTTGAATTCACGCCCGATAATGTGGCGTTGGGCAGTCGAGAGTTTTGGATGAGGTACCAATTCGACTGAAACCGTGGCGAACCAATCGTCATCCAGATTTGCCGGCACCGCCGTCTGCGCCGGGAAAGGCTCGGAGCCGAGAACGCGCGACAAGGAGAAGTCGATGAAGCGCTTCCTGGCGAAATCGAAAGCACGCACATGCCAGCGTCCGGAGGCCTTGACCAAGGCATGAGGGCAGACCACCCGTTCCACGGCCGCCAAACTTGTCATCGATTGGTAGTGCAGCTTGCAGCTTTCTTTCAATTCTATCGCCGCAAGGAGAGGCCTGACGCGATCAGGATCCACGGAATGAGTGGGCGGCAAAACACGCTCGATCGATAGCGCCATGTCCACTCCGACGTCCTCGAGGCGGGTCGTGAACAAATCATCTAGCGTTCCCGGAGAATCGAAGATTGGGGTGAACTTCGATGGGCGCACGTACTGACCTACCGGCGCTGCGCCGGCGACCGGGGGGCCTGGCTTGCGCTCCGGCGGCGGCGTATCCGATAGGTTGCGATAAGTCTTTATGTCTATTTTGCCTTGCACGTCGGATATGCCAAATTTCGAAGCATGATCTGTGAGTCGCAAGAAGCCGAACCAAATCAGGCGGTCGTCAATGTGCTTCAGGCGAGCCCGCATCGCAGCTCCGCCTCGTTTGACATCAAGTTCGGATAGTGACTTTACAGACATCGCGTAGTCAGTTCTTATATTGATATGGTTAATAGACAATCAGATTCGGGGGGAGAGGTCGAGACGGAGGTGGCCCTCCGTGTTTTAAGTCGTGGATTCATGGACCTGCACCGCGGTGTCCGCGCGGGCGAGATCGTAAATCCGTATGCGCTTCCCGAGACCATGGTCGAGGGGATGCAGATGGTCTCGAAGTTGTGTCTCATGGCCTCGATCGAAGATCTCGGCGACAGCATTCATTGCCTATCCGATATCGCCCGCCGGCTGCCTGTCGGCGAATGGGGATTGCCTCAGTTCGCCGACCCGTTTCGCTTCGCAGAGGTGAAGCTTCTTTCAACCGAGCCGGCCGCTCCGACGGAAGAATGTCAGGCGCTGGCGGCCAAGGGGCTCTCCGACGACGCCTTTGAGGGCGTGCACCATCGTCAACTCCGGGAAATTGTGCAGCGGGTCCGCGCCGCAACCCGGCTTCAGATTTACTCTGTCCTGCGTGAACGGATTGTTCGAAGACCGGTCTATGAGCGACGGGAGCTCTCCGATTTCCTCGAGGAGCACGGGATAGTCGTTGCTGACGAATTGATGCGTCAGTGGTCGACAGAGATCCCGCTCGGCGCTCTTCGCCGAGATGGCTCCTTCAACATCTGCGCGAACTGCGGCGGACTTCTCTACCCGCACCGAGATACCGAGCATTTCCCGGATGGCCGCTGCAGAATTGGGCCGTGCCTGGAAGAAGCTCCCTCGTCTCGAGTCAGCGCCACAGTCGCCGATGCGACGGGCTGGCGCGTCTTCCGGGACGACATCCTGGCCTTTTGGGTGGGGCCGGGCCTGGCGGAGATCCGCCTGTACGACCAACTGCGCGCCGCCGGCGTCGATGTGACGCTATATCCACGTGACGACGCAGCCGATGTCGGCCGCTCCCATGAACTCGGCATCGATGTGAAGAGCTATTCCTGTCCAAGGTTGCTGGGAGAGGTGCTCACCGAACGTCTCGGCGGCTTGACCTCCTTCGATGACCGATACGTCGCAATTCCCGACGCCACCGTGAGGCGCAGGCCGCATTACCTCAATGATCTTCGCCAGGCCTACCGCGGGGCCACGTCCGTCAAGTTTGCGACCGTAAGTGAGGTTGCGCGAGCGGTGATCGGATGAGGCGCGCCCCCGAAGGTTATGTGCCGGCCTTGCGGGTCCAATGGATGGCATGCGTGATGCATGACATCCTCGGCCTGAAACGACTGAAAGAGGCGCCTGCGCTTCTGTCGGGCTACCGCTCCATCACCAGGCATCCGGCCCTGCGCGAGGCCCGTAGAGCCATCCGAAACCTGCGCCTGATCGGCGTGAACATCGAGTCGGAGGCGCATCTTCAGGAAGCGATCATCGAGGCCCGGGCATGGGAGGAGGATCACTCCTCAAACGACGACTATATCGAGCCACCATTCGACATCTCGACAGATCCCGGCACCGGTTTCGCTATTCGCGAGCGCGTCAGGGGCGACGACCTTCGTCGAAAGGCGATGTTGCAAGCCATGCTGAGCGAATTGCCGCACGACGAGCACGGTCGCGTAGCGGCAGACGCCTCACGAAGATTTCGGTTCCGCGTCGATGGAGAGAGCGGGCCGGACGTCATATGCGACACGCGTGAGCTCCAGGGTCTCCGGCCAGCACCTGCGATCGCGCCCGACAAAAGGGAACGGGCACCGATAGCAGTGACCATCCAGGATCTCGAGCAGGTTGCCCGGATCCTTGACGAGGAGGACGCCGGAGATCCAACGCGCGTTCCGCGGAACTTCCTGAAAAGACTGCGATCGGAAGGACGCGCGGTGTTTTCAGTGCTCTCTCCTCAGGGAGCGTCTCTCAAGACCACCGATACCATCTCGCTCGATGGGCTGAGCCACATGATCGGGCTCCCCGGTGCAGGTAAGTCGACCTTGATCTTCCTTCTCGTTGTTCACCTCGCGCGGCAGGAACGACGGGTCACACTGCTTGTTCCATCGATCGAGTTTGCGCTGGCGCTGGACGCAGATCTGGCTCGCTACCGGGTGCCAACCGCACTCCTGGTTGGACAGTCACCGGACGCCAGGAAGCGACATGCAACGCGCCTTGCGGAGCGGATCGCCACCCTTGATAGCGGTGGCTTTGGACAAACGGCGCCGGGCGCCGAGCTATTGGGCACCCAATGCGCCTTGTCGGCATTCGTGTCCGTTCCGCCGCCTGGCTTCGACTATCCGCATGAACAGCCCCCCTGTTCCTCCATCCGCCAGGCGACGCTCAAAAAGGACGGAAAAGAGGGGAAAGAAATCGAACGCCTTTGTCCGCTTGCGACTGCGTGTGGCCGCCAACGCTCATCGCGGCGCCTGGCTGACGCGGAAGCGCTGGTCCACATCGGGCACGTGATCTCGACCGAAGTCGCTTTGTCCCCTCATTTCCACGCCGAGAAGATGCGACAATTCGAGAGGGTGGCGCGGACCAGCGATCTCGTGATCATCGACGAGGCCGACGGTGCCCAGGCCGCCCTCGACGACAAGGGCTTTGCCGAACTCCATCTCTTCGGGTCGACAGACTCCTACGAGTCGATTCTGCTCGACGACGTCTACGACCCCGTCGCCTCCGGACGCGGATTCGCACTATCAAATTCGATTGAGAATTATACGCTCGCATCAAACCGCTTCATGCGGCTGAACCGGGCGCTTCGCGCTCATCTTCTCGAGCGGATGGCCGAGGAGCGCGGCGTCCTCGCCCGGTTCGAGAACGCCTTCGTCACCGGAAACTCGATCCTGGCAAGCATGTATCTGGATCCGAGTGTCGACGAAGACGAGCCTGGCAATCGACGCTTCGACCTGATCAGGAAACTGTTCGACCAACTGGTTCGCTCGGTTCTCGCGGGCGACACCGGAGGAGATGGCGAAGACGACCTGCAGGAGAGGCTGGATCTCGATCGCGTCGCTCGTGACCTGAACATCGATCCTGCTGCTCTCGCACCGGCTATCATCCGTTTTCGAACCGCGCTCACGACGCTGTTAAATGCCCGCCTGGTCGAACGTTTCGAGGAAAATTACGACGAGATGCGCGCGGCATTCTTCGGCGTGCTGCCTCCGCGCGCCGACCTCGATCCGCAAGAGGCCCGGATTCTCTTCCGCTTCCTGGTCGAGGTGACCACGATTGTACTGCAATTCCTCGCATTGGTCCCGGCGCAATACGCGATGATCGCAGAAGGCGTTCACACTGAGCGCGTTTTCGGGCAGGGGGTCACAGCGGACCTTCGCAGAAATCTGCCAGAATCCCTGATCGGCCGTCTTTCAGGAATTCGATTTGCCAACGACACCAACGAGCGCGGGCAGCGTTCGTTACGGCTGCAATACCTCTCATTCGCCGGTGTTCCACGGCTGCTCCTCTACCATCTATCGGAAATGCTGGCCGAAGATGGCATCAGGGGGCCGGCGGTGCTGATGGCGTCGGCCACCAGCTATCTCGCGCCAAGTCCAAGCTACCATGTGCCGGTACGGCCAAGCTACGTCTTACGTCGCGAGGGAGAAAGCGAAGCCTGGCGACAGAGCGTCTACTCCTTCCTTGCCGTCCCCGACCCGGATCGACGAGGTGAATTCGTCCGTGTCAGCGGTGCCGGCTCGGAGCGCGAGCGGAATCACGCACTCCGGCTTCTGACCGATCATTTCTTCTCGGGGTCTGACCCGCTCGTCCATCAACTACGCGACGACCAGTTCGATCCCGGCAGACGCACTGGGATTGTCGTCAACTCCTACGACCAAGTGGCCTTCATCAAGGACCACCTCAAGCGCACGTCGTCTTCAGCTCACCGCGTCATTGGTGTCTCGGCCGATGTCAGCAAGATCCCCGTGTCGGAGCGGTCGCAATGGGTTTCCGCAAGCCAAGTGGAAATGCTCGGCGCCAGGGATGATTGGGATGCGATCGTTTTCCCAATGAAGGCCATCGGCCGAGGCGTCAACATCGTCTTCACCGATGGGGATCGCGTGCGGGATGCGGTGCTTGGCAATATCGCCTTCTTTGTCAGGCCGCATCCGACGGCGGACAGTCTCGCATTTACGGGCGGCTTGGCCGGCCAACTCGCACTGAAGTTCGATCAACGCTCGATACCGGCAACCGCCGACCTTGCCGGCCTCGCGCGGGAGTGGCGTTCAGCGCGCGATGACGCACTGGACGCTCTCCGATGGCTGCTCCGGCGTCCCCAGCAGATGAGCCGGCTCGGCCGCATGATCCGGCCATTTGTCGCCGACGGGATGGTTGATCTCCTGCAGACGATCGGTCGCGCCATGCGCAACGGATGCAAGACGAGAGTTTTCTTTGTCGACGCGTCATTCGCACCTCAATCGGCCCAAAACCGGCGGGATACCCAGCGGAGCAGCATGATCGTAGCAATGCGCGATGTCCTGGACGGCCTGCTCTCAAGCCCCGATCCCGTAGAACGCGAGATCTACAAACTTCTCTACGAACCGTTCCTTTATCCCTTGAAGGCCTGTTCGAATGTGGTCTTTCCGGAGATGGATCCGGAATGACCGAAAATCTGGAAGAACAGCTCTTCGTCAAATCAAAGGTCGGACAGTCGACGCTCGAATGCGCATTGGTCTGGCGCGGGCTGCCGGTATCCTCCAATCCGCCGATTCCTCCGGTCCGTTTCAGATGGACGGAGATTGCGGTCAGTGTCCTGAAACGAATTCGGAGGATGGCTCAGGACACGCGCCGCCCCGAAGGGAAGGAGCTTCCATATGCGGATCTGAGGGCCTCCATCCAGGCCCGAGTCTCAGGAATGATCCTGCTTGAAAGCTGGATTTTACCCACGAAGGACGATGATCCGTTTTTCGCGGCCATCGGCTCACCCACGGAGGTGAAAGTAGCCGCCCATCGCGCGGTATCCGTTTGGGCGCAGCTGACGCTCCGGGAATGGGTCGAGAAACTAGGCATCGATTGCGGTGACGTCGACTTTTTCGAACAGAAAGCCCTCAAAGGGGAACTGCTCGAACAGATCACTTCACCTCCGATGCCGTTTGAAGGCAGCGTCCCTGACGCCCTTCAATACGAATTCCACCAGCTTTCAGATGCTCTGCTGGCGATCGCCGCATCCGCCCTGGACGGGACCGAACTGTTTCCAGGGTTGGGTCCCGTCCACCGCGTGATCGAGCGAGACTACGGCAACGCCATCTCGTTCGAGACCTGGCCCTCCACGTTACCGGGCAGCAGCGACATGTTCTCGATGGTCGCTCAAGTGTCTGTCGCCACTCGACCTTCTTCGAGCCTGCCATTCCTGGTCGTAAAGGCGAGCAAAAAGATCTGGTGCAGCGAACTCCCGACCGCAAACCAGTTATTTGGGCGCCGGCGCATTTCGATCCGGGTTGCGATGCGCTCTCCTGTCACACGAGCAGTCACGCTCTCAGCCCGCCTCGACAAGGGGCTACCTGCGGTCAAACTGGATCCCCTCATCTACGAGGCGGGCCGGACGACCGGCGAATCGTTCGACGACCTGGCAGCGCTCGTGAAGTCACGCGGCCGGCTGCCGGACCTCTTTGTGGGAGTGCCCTTCCGCTACGGCTACAGGCCCGTTCCAGAACTGCCAACGGGCGTGACTTTGCAGGATCAGGTTGACCTGACCCGCACTGTGAGCGAACACCTCGCTGTGTTCGGTTTCGAACCGTCCCGCCTGCGAATTCTAAATTCCGCAACCAACCGTCCGACCGAATTTCACTCCCAAGCAACGCTCTTCAATCTCATCAATCATCACTTCGGTCGCGTGCCGGAAGAGGACGTTCCTGCTCGCATTGAGGAGCTCTTCGGGGCTCCGGAGAAGAAGCCGCGCGGCCGGCCGCGGCCGGTCAAGACCGTCGATCTCGAGCCATTGCTCGCGGCAAACCAGGAACGCCTGGACAAAGCATTTGGAGCAGGCGTCCGGATCGATCTCGGTTTCGTCTGCCGGCGTGAAGCCGAGGAGACCATTTTCCGGTCGGTTGTCGGCCTGCTCTTCGGCGATCGGGTGAACGTTGTGCGCTATGCGATGCCTGACGGGGTTCATGGACTTCGGAAGGACCTCGACGGCGAAGCCAAAATGAGCCGCGTACAGCGCGCTGCCGCCCGCCGGGACGCATGGGCGGCCCTGGCCGGTCAAATGCGGGACCTGTCACCAGGTTCGCCGGTCATTGTCCAGGCGGCGCGCACCTATGAGGGACGAGACGAAGACGTCCTCAATAAGGAAGTGGGCCGCAACTCCCTGGCGACGATCGCACGCTGCAGCGTGCAATACCTCTTGCCGCCCGACCACGGCAAAGCCGCTGAATACATGCATCGGGTGCAGGCAGCGCTCTACGACCTGCTGTTTGGCCATGCGGGATTGGGACCGGTGCCGGCGCCCCTGGTCAAGACAGCTTTCCCGGCAGAAAGCCGCCCCCGCTTGATCGTCGGGATATCCGTGGTCTCGCAAGCGTCCTCACGGACAGGGCGCCCCGAAGGCGCCACGCTTGCGGCCGCGATGAAGATCGAGATCGCGACGGGACGAATTTCCGGACGCATTGGCTTCGTTCGCAACGGGATCCTCGACGCCGGAAAATTCGAACAGCTGTCAACAACCCTGGTCGATGTCGCATCCGCCGGGGTGACTTCGTTGGGCGACAAGCTCCCTGAGCGTCGGAAGAATTTCCTGAGCTTCTTGCGATCGATCGTAAACGAAATCGCGACTGAAGATCCTCACGCGCTCATTTTGGTGGAGTCCACGACCACCAGATCGTTTTGGAAGTGGCTTTCCGACGAGAACATCAGTTCCGAGCTTTATTTGGACGATCCTGCCGTGCGCCCGCCGTCATCCTGGAAGGGATTGCGTTTCGTTCGCGTCAGGGAAGGATCTGCTGGGCGGCTCGCCGTGGAATCGCACCGCCAATGGATTCCAGTCACCCGAGACGGCCGTCGCCGTCCTGAAAGTCCAGTTGACGACGTATATGCGACCGCGATTGAACGCCTCGTCGAAAGCATGGCCGAAGGAAACGCGCGAGCGCGGCACTACCTGACTGCTCACGGGTTCAATGTCCGGAATCGTGGCGCAAGAGGGCAGTCCGTCTATCGCAGCAAGCCCGGGTTCCGCAAGGCGGATGCGCATTCTACCAAGGGTAAGGCGGAATTCAGCGATCGCGTTCTCTCGAAACCTGGCGAAATCACCCCGTGGGACGCGCCCTCCCGGATTCCGGTGACACTCGAGGTCACTGTAATCCCGTCTCAACTCGGAGACGACGAGGACGCAGTCGCAACGCTGGTTTCGGCCCTGCGCAACGGCTATTCGCACACCGCCGACGAAACCTTCCTGCCGGCGCCGCTGTCCTTCAGGTCGAAGATCCTCGACTACATGGACCGATACGGTACCGGCGCCGAATTCGACGATCCCGATGCTGATCTCACCGACGGGGACGATGATGATGCGCTCGCAGCGCCTTCATCCGATCGCTACGAACCGGTTGGCTACGCTGAGACGAAGCGCTGGTTCGAAGGAGCCGGTGACGTTGAGGACGACGTGCCAGACTTCGACGAAGAATTTAGCGCTCACCGCGTCGAGAGCGACAGCGACCCCGTTCGATCCGAGACCGATCTAGAACAACCGCCTAATCCATCCGCGCCTATTCCGGCGCCTTTGCCCTCCAGTGATATTGCCATGACACAGCCCACAGTGAACGCTTCGCTCGAGCCGTCGACACCGAATATCGATGAATCGCAGCAAATCGATACGTTCATCACGACCTTGCGAAGCCCCTCCGCGCCGCTTCCCTCATTCGTCACCGAAGAGTTTCTCGCAAACGCCATCCATGTCGTGAACTCCGACACCAGGCATATGCACGAGGACCGGGACTGGATCCGCAACGTGACCGGCTTCCCATGGCCGGAGGAGAGGCCGGCGGTCCAGGAGATGCCGGCAATTTACCGGGAGGCACTCCGCTATCCGGCATTCGCCGTCGTATTCCAGCATCAGTTCTTTCCAGACGACCGCCGAGGACTGCCAAAAAATCAGATCATCACAAAGAACCACGAACTTTGGCGCCGCCTCCGTACCCAGAAACCGCTTGCTAAAGGCGAGACCCATCTGTCGGTACTTTGGGCACTTCACGCATCGGAGAACGGCGGAGACAATGACGCTCAGCTTGCCGAGACACTGGGACTTCCCGGACATGCAGCATGGAATACGAAATGCTCGGAGGCGGCTGAAGGACTCAACAGGTTGGAGGCCCGTGAGGGGCCTTGGGGTGAACTAGGCCGATATTTGCGCGCCGTGGTCGGTCCGTTTCAATTGTTCGGTAACGCTCAGACGATCGGCGAGGTGATTGAGCAAGTCGTCATTCCATATGCGATGCGCCAGTCGCCCGCCCAAAGTCCAAATATTTCTGAACTGGTCCGCGACGAAGCAAACTCGACTGCCGGAGTCGAGACCTCTGCCGAAGGGACTACAGTTCACCCGAACAACTTCGACGAAGTCGGGCTCGCCTGGACACGGCAAATCGATGCGCTAGACACCCTCGCGAAGGAAGGGCGGCAGACCGGCCCAATGGACGATTCGGTCCTGTCCAGGCTTCAGGATGTCTTCGCGGCATTGGGAGCGCTTCACGAGCGGGCAGTCCAACTCGCGCCAGCAAAGCAACCGACCTCCGAACTTCGGGATGCACTTCGCCTTCTCGCCACCAAAGCAGCTGACGCGCTGACATCACTAACCGGTGATGCGGCCAATGCCCCGGACATCTTCACGCGCCTGTTCGAGGTCGCAACTGAAGCTGAAACGGAACAATTGCAACGTGCCGCCGGACTCCAGGCCGAGGCTGAGGAGGCGATCAAATCATCCGATGTCCTTGGGGCAGAAATTGTCCGCCTCGAGACGACGCTTCCGTTGTTGCAAGCCCGACAACAGACTACCGTACTCTACGAAGACCGCGCGGAAGCTCTGCGCCGCGCCCTCGACCGCATCGGTCTCGCACTCGACAGCCTCCCCCTCGTTGAGCCCGCCGTCAAGGTTGCTCCATTAGAGGAGCCCAGGCCGGCCGGTCCGACACACCAGGAAGCCATCCCGGAGCTGGTCGCCGGGACTCCTGTCGCGCTTGAATCTGAACTCGATCCCGTTCTCGAGCAGGACATCCAGGACACCGTTATCGAGGCCCCTCCAGAAGAAGAGATCGCCGATCTGGCGCTCGCGGCAAGCCCGAGCAAGGCACTTCCCGAGTCAGATCAGGCAGACCCGCTTCGAGATGAAATCATCACACGGCTTGATGGCCTATTTTCTATCGGGGAACATGGTCTTGCTTTCCATCTTCGCAACTGCGCCTCAGCGGTGCTGCAGGCGACCGATGATATCTACACAGCGACAGAGCTTCGCTTGGCGGCGACCACCGGACGGGCACTCGGGCTCTCTGGACAAGATCTTGAGACCCTGAGCTCAGTCCGGAGTGACGCACTCGCCCTGGCCCAGTCGCTCGGGGAGCAAACGGACGATCGATCAATCGCTCGACTGACTCTGCTTCTGAGCGGGAGCATCGCTGCAGCATTGTTCAGGCCCGAAGACGGAGCTGCCGTTCCGTTGGTCGGGAGCATTGCGAAATTAGGACCGTTCGAGCGCTTCCGAAAGCTCGTATCCGTCGTCGAGGAGAACCGGAAACTGGGCTTCCCCATCACCGTCGCCAACCTCCTGGCGGTCGAAGCTCATTCGCGGGACGACAAGTTCATCTCGGAATCGGTAGAGGCCATCAAGGAAGCGATTTCATCGTTCAGGTCGACGCGCTTTCGTTTCCATGTTGGCGATCGCCTGCGTAACGCCTTGATGACCCCTCAGGCCCTCCTTGGCCGGCTGTTGACCGAGTTGACCGAAGCGGACCAGACCGTCGCCCGGGAAGCCGCAGAGCGACTACGGAGTCGCGCCGAGATTCTGCGCCTCCTCGACGAGACCCTCTCCGGCCTGAGTGGCGGCCACGAAATTGATGGACAGTCCCGTGAGCGCGCATTCGCCGTATTGTCGCGAGTGGGGCAACAGTGCGCCGACCTGGTTCGATCCATCGACGGTCTGAGCGCGCTTCGACGCTCCCCCAACCGACTGGAAGCTGTGCAGCGGATGCGGGACGACGCGCTCGCCGGCATAGACGAAGCAATGCTCCCGCAGTCTGGCGGGGGGGCATTGACCAGAGCGTCTGTACAGCAAAGCGAAGCGATCCTGGCGCCGCTGCGCGACATGCTCGCCGGACGGCGACCATTTGATCGGGATGCTCCTCCCCTGGCAGTCGGCCTCCATACGCCCTTGCTTTGGCTACCCAACATGACCTGGACCGGCGGATGGACGCCTTCGCCGTACAATCCGGACCGCCTTCTTCAAGAAATCATGGGCGTGAATACCCCATTGGTCGGCGCCGACCCTGCCGCCTCGATCACGGAGGCATTCGAGCATCGGCGCACGGAGTCGGCCTTCGTCCCCGCCTACATGCTCCTGAACATCGCCCACTGGTACGGGATCGGATCGGCCGTAACCGACGCGCTGCGGTCGAAACTCGACGCCGATAAGGAGGCGAAGAAGAACCAGGTTGCGATGCGGCTTCGCGATACCGAGCGGACGATCGAGCGGATGCGCAGAATGGCGGTCGGCTCTCTTGAACAGTCGGCTCGGCTCAAGGAGACACTGTCGACGATCCATCCCCGCAATCTGCCAGTGGAATTGCCTCCAACATTCCTGCCGGAGACAATCGCCGGCGACAGGGTCGAGGATTTCAACTCGGCCTTCGCTCGCATTCGGGAGGTCGAAACCGAGGCGCAGCGCGAGTTCGAGAAGGCCACGAACGAGTACGCTAACGAGATTTCCCAACTGGATCACGAAGGAAAGCTCGACCCGCAGACGGGAGCAGAGCTCCGCAGCTTGCTGACGCGACGGGAATTCACGACCCTTGCCGACTGGCTGAATATGATCCGCGCCGACGGCATCCGCAAACCTGCGCTGCCGACCGGGCCGTTAAACGGGCGGCTGGCGCGCTTCAAGTCTCTGCTTCCGCAATTGACCTCTTTGGACGTCTTGCAGGTGGCGAGAGCCATCGACGGGGGCCGCGGCTTCGGGCCACTCGACTATGGTCACCTTGAACAGGAGCAACGCACACAGGCTGCCAACATTGCTCGCACTTTGCTGCCGGCACTCAAGCGCCATATCAAGGCTTCCGCTGGACCTCAGATTGGAGAGACGCTCGCCAACATCGTTTCCCAGCTTCTGTTCGAAGTCGGCAAATGTGAGATCGATCAGGTACTGACGCGAATTCGCCAACAGGTATACGCCTTCGACGCAAAGGTATCTCTGCCGTCCCTCGACCCATACTCGCTGCTCCTTCCCGAGTTCGGGAGCGTGACCCAAGGCTCCTGGCGCATCTGCGTCGTCACGTCGACCGTATCGCACCAGGGTCTTCTCGAGCTGGCAGACGGCGCAGGTCCCCGCGGCGTTCTGGTGCTCTATCTCGGGGTGCTCAATTCTGAGCGCAGGGCTCAACTTCGCCTTGATCTGTTCAAGCGACGCCGTGCAATGCTGGTCGTCGACGAGGCACTTATCGCTGTCGCTCTGGCCGACAAGGACGATCACCGCCGTGCCATCATGGAGATCGGGCAGGGATATTCGGGAGCGGACCCCTACAAGGACTACGGGAGATCAGCCGTTCCCCCAGAAATGTTCAAGGGACGCTCGTGGGAACGGCAAGAGATCGTAAAGCCGGTCGGATCGTTCATCGTCTTTGGCGGCCGGCGCCTTGGCAAGACGGCATTGCTGCAACAAATCCACGCCACACCGCCCGCCAACGCTGAATTCGCGTATGTCGACGTGGATTCTGTCGTTGACGCGTCGGACGCCTTCGAGCGAATCTCCAGTCGCGTCACGATTTTCCCCCGAGCGGTTCGAAACGGCGAAGAGTTCACATCGGCCATCATGGCCTGGCTGGCGGCTGACGAACGGCGCCGGATGCTCCTTTTGATCGACGAGGTCGACAACTTCCTTCTGAACGAAGCGGGGACGGGCTTCCGCTGCATCAGGACCCTTCTTCAGCTGATGGCGGACTCCAAGAACCGGTTCAAATTTGTGCTGGCTGGGCTGCACAATGTGTCCCGACTTGCACGCACCGAGAACTCGCCTCTCGTCCACATCTCCAACGATCCGCTGCAGATCGGTCCGCTGCTGGACCAGGACGTCGACGACGCCGAGCTCCTGGTGAGGGGGCCGCTTGCGGCCATGGGTTTTGAGTTTGAGAAACGAGAGGATGTCTGGCGGATCCTGAGCTTCACGAACTACTACCCCGTCCTCATCCAGCTGTTTTGTGAGGAACTGCTGCGGATCATCCATGTCCGGGCTCAACAGACCAGCCGCCTCCCGGATCAGATCACCACATCGCTCGTCGAGGATGCGCTCAGGTCGTCTGACGTGAGGACCAAGCTATTCGCCACGTTTGAAAAGACGATAGTCTCGATCGAGGGGCGATATGAGCTTCTGACCTACATTCTTGCCGCCCGAGAGCTTCTTGAGAGAGATTCTGGTATGGCGGCCGAGGGAATGACGTCGGCTGAGGTGGCCGAGCGCGCCGTAGACTATTGGCCCGCAGCGTTCCCGCCAGGCAGCGACCCCATTGAAATCGAGTATCTCCTCGAAGAGATGGAAGGCTTCGGCATCGCGCGGCGGACCGTTACCGGCGGTTTTGCGCTTAGGTCGCGCAGCGTTCTGGAGTTGATGGCATCCGACGAGGCTGATTTGACGAGAAAGCTCGAAAGTTATCGTCAAAAGGAGGCCCCGCCGAAGGTCTTCGATCCCAAGAACTTCCGGCGCACCCTCGGGAAGCCGTTACCGGGGGTCGATAGCTCGGGCCACGTGTCACCGCTGACCGATGGCCAGGAATCTGACCTCATCGCTCCGTTTGCTCCCGCGGTTAACACCACCCCGGTCGCAACGACGGCGGCACCACGCTCGCGGGGTATCGGCGTCGTCTTTGGCACCCCTTGCGCTGGTATTCATTACGTTGAATCCGCATTGAAGGACTCCAGCCGCGTCAAGGACGGCCTGGTCGAAATCGAGTTGCGGACCTACGAGGCCAAAAAGGACCTCATTGAGGACGCTCGGCGGGCGTCGAAAACGGGACAGCCGAGGGTGCTTGTTGTCTCGCTTGATACGCCATGGCGGCCTGATTGGGTCGTGGAGGCTGAGCGGGTCGGACGCATCCGAAAGGGCGAAGTCAGGGTCGTGTTCTTGGGTGGTCCAGAGCACGCGACGGCGTGGTCCAGCGACATCACGGTCCTCAAGCGGGTCATGCCGCAGATCAAGACGGTAAGGCTGAGACCAGTTACGCGATCCTATCTCGGCGCCAGGCTCGAATCTCTTCAGCTGTCGGGCGACCTGGTGGCCCGCATAATCAAGGCCACTGGCGGTTGGTCGGAAACTGTCGGCCCGTTGTTGTCACGTATCTCAGAACGGCCTGCGCAGGCCTCCTCGCTCATCGATGCGGACGCAGAAAGCTTGCCCGCGTCCAGCGCCCTATTCGAACGCCTGGGAATCCCGCCAGAGCTGGAGAAGTTCTTCCGCGAGCTTGCGCAGTATGCTGATGGGTCGACAATCACGTTCAAGGACTTCCAGTATCTTTGCTCGTCTGACGGACGCTCGATTTCACCAAGCGTCCTCGCCGTCTACAGCGATTTGCTCGGGATCATCTCGTTTTCTCCCGACCACTCCGGCAATCGCAGTCTCCGTAAAGTGGACCTGAACCCGCTCGTCCACGCAGCGCTTCTCCGTTCGGAATAGATCATGGACCGGCAGCAACTCTGGTGGGCGCAACCCGGCCCTGCAAATGTAATCGGGAAGATTGTGCTGAGCGTGGCGCGCAAGCGGAGGGCAATTTGCATCTCCGCACCACAACCTCGTCCAGCGGGCTTCTCTGCAGCAATCGAACGCAGGCTGCGGGCAGAATTGTCCCTCGAATGCGTTACTATCAACGTGGCCGACCAGGATCAGTCCCAGGCCATCCCACACCTTCTTGCCGGCCTGTTGAATGTGCCTGCGGTGGAAATCGGATCGGTCTCCGATTTCGCCTCCCATCCAAATCTCGTCGACGAGGTGCTGATCGTCGACGGTGTGGAGCGCGTACATCTGCGACGATGGAGTCTCTTCCTACGTCAGCTGCTGGCTGAGCCGGTAGGGGAGGCGCTCGTAGGCCCTATCGTCCTGCTGCTCCTTCCGGTGGGATTGAGCCGCGAGGAACTGGCCTCACTTTGCGGCCCGGCCGAAGTCATTTCGACGCTGGGGATGACCGATCGCTACGATTGCGCGAGCTATATCGCCGGGATCGGCGGCCGCCCCACCCAAGACCTGCTTTCCCGCGTTGGACATGCGGCGACCATCGAGGTCGCAGCCTGGTCTCGCGAAATGATCGAAAAGATGTTCGTCTGGGATCCCGCGGACCAAATCGACCCACTTCCGCTCCTCGCGCGGGAGGCTACGGGATCGAACCTCCTATACCCATGTTGGGAGAACGGTCTTGTCGACTACTGGGATGACGAACCTGCGGCGCACCCCGTAGCGGCCGTCAAACATGGCTTGGAGGATCATGTTCGCAGGAGGCTCTGGACAGCGCAGGCAAGCGTGCTCCTACCCTTCACGCACCGAATCCTGAGGTCACTCATCTCCAAATACCGCCATGTCCTGGCAAAGAAGATCTCTCCGCGAACGCCGCTCCGAAAAGACATCAATGGTCGTCGTTTCGAGATCACTGACTTCTGGAAGATCGAGTTCTACGATTTCAGGACACACACGGAGCACTTGCTCACTCCGCAGGAAGCCGACCTAGTCAAGATTGCCGCATGGACGCGGAACAAGGTCGCACACAAGGATCTCATCGACTCGAACGGGATAACTTTGTTTTCCGAGCACTACGAGGCCAACAGGGAGACCCTCGACTGCGACATCCCCGGCTGGAACTGGCCCCGGTGCGGACAGACTATGACACTGACGGTAGGGCCTTCGGGCGCCGGCAAATCCAGGTGGTCAGCCGAGCAGGGAATTGACGTCGTCTCGTCCGACGAAATCCGAAAGGAGCACAGCAGCGACGGCGAACTCCCCGGAGACCAATCGGACGTATTTCATCGCGTCCGGTCGCGTAGTTCTCGCCTCTTGGGGGAGGGGCGCGATGTCATCGTCGACGCGATGCACGTGGAGCCCGAGCATCGCCTGAGGCAGGTCTCAATTGCGCCTCCGGACCTCAAGGTTCGATATGTGATCATCGATCGGCCGCTTGAGGAGAAGCAACGCGACGCCGGCTGGCGCGCAAAGAAGGGGGTAGTCGAGCAATATCATGCGACCTTCACAGCCCAGCTGCCCGCAGCCCTGAATGGCGACGGGAGACAGGACATTCAGGTGGTCGACCTTCGCTCTCGAGGTGGCACGAGCGCGCAATAGTAAGCGCCGTTCAGTGCCCCAATTGACCGCCGAGAGTAGCAAGACATGTAAATCAGCGCCTCGTTTGCCCCCTTTCGGCGCCCAACCTTGACCCCATTCCGCAGCACCTAACTGGCTGAGGTTGTATCTGAAAAGGTCGTGTAGCTGGGGTCAAGGTTTGACGCCGAAAGGGGGCAATATTCGGAGCCGAAACACAGCTGCCCCTCAAGAAGGGAGATGCTGCCGTGTCCGCGGTGAATGCGCGCCCCGTGCGTGGCGTCCGCGGCGACTACCAAGTGAAATTGAACCACGGTGTGAGCAAGCTCTATCAGGGCAGGCGGCACACGGTCGGCGTGATCTTCCACACGCGACCTGAGTGTTTGAAGTAGCCAGGTCCGGTCACCATTGGTGCCGGACCTGTGACCGTCCTTTTGCGCGACGCCGGCGCTGGATTGCTATGGACGGTCGGGGGAGGGCGGCGCGAATCCTTGAATAGGCGGTACGGAACCACGATATTTCGAGTTTAAATCATATTGCGTGAAATCAATGGAATTGCACCTCGTTCCGGACACCAACTTATTCTTCGAATTCAAGGCGCTCGAGAATCTACCGTGGGAGGAACTCGGGCATGATCCGATCGTCCTGCTGCTGACGAAACCGGTCTTGGACGAGATTGACCGGCACAAAAAGGGCGGGGGACGCACGCGCGACCGAGCGCTCGACATCTTCGGTCGGTTTCGCTCAATGCTCGAGACCGGCCTTAGTAACTCCGAAATCCGGGCGTCGGGTCCGAAGGTCATTCTGCGCCGCGCCACCGCGGTCCTGCCGGATCCCGATCTTAAGGACCACCTGGACTATGACCGGGCCGACGATCGGTTGATCGGAATCGTGTCGGCGCTGAAGAAGCAGGCGGGAAATCACGGATTGAAGCTGTTCACCGACGATGGCGGTCCTGCCGGCATGGCGCTCGATCTGGGCGTGCCGTACGCAATGATTCCGCAGACTTGGCGGCGCCCAGCTACCGAGACGACCGAGGCAAAGCAGATCCGTGAGCTCAAGAAGGATCTCGCGGCGTATCGCGACCAGGAGCCAAAGATCAAGATCCGCTGCGCGACCACGGGCGCCGACGGCCTCGTCAAGGCCATAGGCAAGGCGGCTAACCCGCTGACCGAGACAGAGATTGCCGACCTTGTCGAAGCGCTACGCCTCAAGCATCCGCTGCGTGCCGATTTCACGCCGCCGGAGGCAACGACCACCACCGACGCATCAGGGGAGACAAAGAGAGTCGAATACTCGGCGCCGTCAGATGAGGAGATCGCCAAGTATCGTAACGAGGTCTACCCGAAATGGCTCGACGATTGCCGCGGCGTGCTGCGCAGCCTGCATATGGGTCGAGACGTGGAGGCGCCGCCCGTCGTGCTGCGATGGGTCATGTCGAACGACGGATCGCGGCCGGCCGAACGCGTTCGGGTCGAATTTGAAACGGGCGGTAAGCTTGCGCTAATGCGCCCGCGCGGCGGGACAGATGACGTTGATGGCGACGAAGATGATGGGGACCGTCCGAGCACCTCGTCTACTCCAGAGCCGAGCCCGCGGCTGCCGCCCGCACCTAAGCCCCCGGCATTCGGTCGACGGGTCACGATCCTCTCGTCACCCGTCAAACCTGTGCCGACCCGCGGCTTCGATCTCGCCACAATTCGCGGGACCGATCCGTTTGCAGGATATGCCAGTGCCCTCAGCGCAACGGAAGAATTGGGAATGATGGGCCAATCTCCCTTTGCGACGTCCGACGCAATGCGCCGGATACAGGAGTCCATCAATGGCGTCACCCGGTTCGACGCCCTGATGCGCCCCGGCTTTGATCCGGCCGCCGCCATTTCCCGATTCGAACCAATCCCAAGCGTCCCGGTGCACCAGTTCCTTATCCCGGAGGAGCCGGCGCCCGAGGAGTTTTACTACGCGTCGTGGCCTGCAGATGAGCCGGTGCCGAAGGGCTCACTCACTTGCCAATTGTGGCGGCATCAGAGTGGAGATGAATTCTTCGAATTCAAGGTGCTCTTCGGCGAGGCCGGCGACGTGCGCGGCGTGGTCCAATGCACGGTGCACGCAGATAATCTAACGGTGCCGGCGCAGGCGAAGGTGATCGTCGGACGGAAGATTGAGCCCCTCGGGATGTTCGATTTGGCCAAAGCCATGGTCGACGCATCAAGTTGACCACGTACAGGACCTCGGCCGCCGGGATGGAGCTGGCGGCAAAATCCGGCGAGATCGTTTGTGTAGTTGACCGAGGAGTGGCGACTATTCGGGGGGCTACCGGAGCGCGTTATGGGTTTATTGCTTCATTCTACGCGATCTGATCACATCTAATTTTTGCATGTATTTCCGTACACGGGCGCTCTTGCAAGCACGGCTTTTGGCGTAAGGCGCTGATTATAAATGAGAATCAGATACGCTGTCGCGAAACGGTACCTTTTAGATGTCTAATCTGCGCCGTCGGCGGCGGCCAAGGGACGGCTGTGTCGTGCTCGTCAATCAGCAGCGAGCGAGAAGGCCGAATACTGTGCTCGTGTAATGCCTAGAGCACGCTGTTTTTATACGGAAACATAGCCTGAGTTTTTGAGATAGTTGGCGCACTCTTGTGCAGAAAAGAGGTCGAGGAGTTCGCCGACCTTGCGCCAGGTTGCCTCGACATCGCGCGGTTCTGCGGCTCGCATCAGATGTTTGAGCTTGGCGAAGACCTGTTCGATCGGATTGAGATCGGGACTGTAGGGCGGCAGGAAGAGCAGGTGCGCTCCGGTGGCGCGGATCGCATTGCGAGCGGACTTGCCCTTGTGACTGCCAAGATTGTCGAGGATGACGACCTCACCTTTTGC
>NZ_JAGKJL010000030.1:0-113335 GCF_020329495.1 Bradyrhizobium australafricanum
TCAGCATTGGCACCGGACAGAACCGGCTTCTTGTGACCGCCGATCTTGCCGGGCGAAACGCCCCCAGTCTCCCGTCTCAGATTCTTCCACTTCGTTACACAGGACGGGCTGATCTGAAGCGCCTCTGCAATCGAACGAACTGTCTCTCCTGCATCAGCTCGCGCCAGAGCCCGTTCACGAAGGTCTTCTGAATAGGGTCGCGTCATCCATGCTGGCCCCCGTTCTCCAGCACGGAGTTTGAATCAGAAATCGCTCCCGCTGGGAATCCCGATTCTGCGAAAAAACAACATGCTCTAGAAAACCGACTCATCATCAAGGGGGTAGCTACTAGGCGAGAGCCGAAATCGGCGGGCGCAACCCTAGTGCAGATGAGTAAGTTCTCTGCGGTTTTCGGCCAACTCTTTGAGAAGACTCCGGAAAGACTGCGGAGGATATGTATATACGCTAGTGCGAAAGCAGGGACGACACCGAGGTTGAGGGCGCAGGCTCAGCCTACAACAGCGTCCCGCGCAGGATCACCGCGGCGACGCCGAAATAGATCACGAGGCCGGTGACGTCGACCAGTGTCGCGACGAATGGCGCGGAGGCGCTGGCCGGGTCGAAGCCGATGCGTTTGAGGATGAACGGCAGCATCGAACCGCACAGCGATCCGAAGGTGACGATGCCGATCAGCGCGGTACCAACGGTCGCGGCGACGAGCACCCAATGCGGGCCGTAGTCGAACAGGCCGAGCGTCTGCCACAGCGTGATCCTGACGACGCCGATCAGGCCGAGAATGGCGCCGAGCACGATGCCTGTCGGCAATTCCCTCACGGCGACACGCCACCAGTCGCGCAGCCGGACCTCGTGCAGCGCCAGCGAGCGGATCAACAGCGAGGTTGCCTGCGAGCCGGAATTGCCGCCCGAGCTCATGATCAACGGGATGAACAGCGTCAGGACGATCGCCCTCTCGAGCTCGCTCTGGTACGACTGCATTGCGGTCGCGGTCAGCATTTCCGACAGGAACAGTGCGCACAGCCAGCCGGCGCGCTTCTTGATCATCTCGCCGAAACCGATCCGCAAATACGGCTCGTCGATCGCTTCCATGCCGCCGAACTTCTGGGCGTCCTCGGTCGATTCCTCGACGATGGCGTCGATGACGTCGTCGACCGTGACGATGCCGAGGATATGGCCGGGGCCGTCGACGACGGCGACGGCGAGCAGGTCGTAGCGCGAGATCAGCCGCGCCGCTTCCATGCGGTCAGCCTCCGGCGAGATCATCAGCGGCTTCCGCGCCGGCGCCGCGGTCAGCACATTGGCGTGCGGATCGCCCGAGATCAGGCGACGCAGCGGCACGGCCTGGATCAGGGTCTTCTTGACCGGGTCGATCACGAAGATCGAGTAGACGGTCTCGCGGGTGCGCTCGACCATCCGGATGTGATGCAGGACCTCGGCGATGGTCCAGCTCGAGGGCACGCTGACGAACTCGGTCGTCATGATGCTGCCGGCGCTGCGCTCGGGATAGGCCAACAGGCCCGAGATGACGTTGCGGGTCTCCGGATTGAGCCCGTTCAGCAGCGTGGCGCGCAGCGGCTCGACCAGCTCCTTGAAGATATCGGCGGCACGGTCGTCGGAGACGCCCGACAGCAGCGAGACCGCGGTATCTTTCGGCAGCTCGGCGAGGATCTCGCAGGTATTGTCGAGCCCGGGCAGGTCGAGCACCTCGATCGCCTTCTCGGCCGGCAGCGATCGCAGCAGCTTCGCGGCATCCGCGGGCTCGCGGGCATTGAGCGCCTCGACGATTTCGGGCGCCCGCTCCTGGGCAAGATCACCGCTCTGGCCGGCGAGCGTCTCTTTCGTGATGGTTTCGCTGGTGTCCTGCATCGATCCGCCTCGGCTTTGCGTTCTGCAGCGCAATGAACCAAGGCGGCGCGGATTTCAAACAGAAAGTGCGACGCCGCGTCGCAGGCGCATCGGCACCCGCAACGTCACGGCATCGTCATATTTCGGAAGATTGCAGGGCCCGTATTCGAGGGCTTACGCCTCGTAGGGGACGGCGGCGAACCGGCTCATCACGATGTCGCGCTTGGTCTCGTCGACGCGCACCGTCATGTCGAAGCGCTCGCCATGCAGCTCCTTGTTCAGGACCTCGGCATTGCGGTGCAGCCAACTGATGCCGGCGCCATCGGAGGCGTCGATCGAGAGATTGAGCGTCGAGCGCTTGGCCGCGAGGCGATCCTCGATCGCGGTGAGCAGCGCATCGATCCCCTCGCCTGTCGCGGCCGAAACCAGGAAGCATGGCCGCTCCGGCGGACGGCGCGCGGCGATATTGCGCAAATTGTCCCGCTCCTCGGGATCGAAGCGGTCGATCTTGTTCCAGACCTCGATGATGCGCTGGCCACCGTCGGCATCGGGATCGATGCCGAGCTGGCGCAACACCGCCTCGACGTCGCGCTCCTGCGCCTCCGCGTCCTCATGGGAGATGTCGCGGACATGCAGGATGATGTCGGCTTCCAGCACCTCTTCCAGCGTGGCGCGGAACGCGGCCACCAGCTGGGTCGGCAAATTGGAGATGAAGCCGACCGTGTCCGACAGCATCGCCTTGCCGCCATGCGGCAGGTTGAGCGCGCGCAGGGTCGGGTCGAGCGTCGCAAACAGCATGTCCGCGGCCTGCACGTCGGCGCGGGTCAGGCGGTTGAACAGCGTCGATTTGCCGGCATTGGTGTAGCCGACCAGCGCCACCACGCGATACGGCACGCGCTGGCGGCCGGCGCGATGCAGCCGCCGCGTCGCCTGCACCTTCTTCAACTCGCCTTCGAGCTTGGTGATGCGCTCGCTGATCAGGCGGCGGTCGGCCTCGATCTGGGTTTCGCCGGGGCCGCCCATGAAGCCGAAGCCGCCGCGCTGGCGCTCGAGATGGGTCCAGGACCGCACCAGTCGGCTGCGCTGGTAGTTGAGATGGGCGAGTTCGACCTGCAGCGCGCCTTCCTTGGTCTTGGCGCGGCGGCCGAAGATTTCCAGGATCAGGCCGGTGCGGTCGAGCACCTTGGTGCTCCAGGCCTTCTCGAGATTGCGCTGCTGGATCGGCGACAGCGCGCAATCCATCACCACGAGCTCGACCTCGTTGCTGGCGACGAGGCCGTTGATCTCCTCGACCTTGCCCTTGCCGAGATAGGTCGCCGGCCGGATCTGGCTGATCGGCGCGATCACGGAGTCCACCACCGTGAGGTCGATCGCACCAGCGAGGCCGGCGGCTTCCTCGATCCGCGCTTCATAGTCGCGGACAGAGGAATCCGTTTGCGCATCGCCGTCGCCACGGCGCGTGCGCAGGTACGGGCCGATGACGATCACCCGCCCGGTGCTGCCGTCCCCCGCCGACCGGGCACGGTCGGCGCCCCCTTCACGATTGAAGGGTTCCAATCAGTTCACTCTCAAGCCGGTGCGTCCTCACCACCTTCGAACAGCTGAATCGGAGCTCCGGGCATGATGGTCGAGATCGCGTGCTTGTAGACCAGCTGCGAGTGACCATCGCGCCGCAGCAGCAAGCAGAAATTGTCGAACCATGTGACAATGCCCTGCAGCTTTACTCCGTTGACCAGAAATATCGTCAGTGGCGTCTTGGTTTTACGAACGTGATTAAGGAAGGTGTCTTGTAGATTCTGTGCGCGGTCTGCCGCCATTGTTTTTGTCCCGCAAGCTTGTGCTTCTTTTTATTGAACCGGTTGCTGCTCTCTCACGGAGCCTCCTCCGGCTGCCCACCTGCCACGAGATCCCCCTCCGGCAGGCATAGCGGTAGGATTAGAGGCTACGCGCGGTTTTTAGGCAAGCCAGTTCGCGGTGCAGTCGGTAGGAACACGGTGGCAATTCTAAGAAAGTGCGGGGAAAGAGACGAATATTCTCGTGGAGAGTGGATAAATCCCCGGTTGTACCGGCCCCGCCCTCGCCCCGCTGATCGATCCAAACCGCCCCCGAGAGCCGCCTGCCGGCACCCCGGCGGGTGATCGCCGGGGCTTCGCTCCGAGCCGCCGGCGGACTTGCCGGCCTGCCGCGCCGGGGTCAGCCGACCCCGAGCGCCTTCAGCTTGCGATGCAGCGCCGAACGCTCCATGCCGACGAACTCCGCGGTGCGCGAGATATTGCCGGAAAAGCGGCTGATCTGGGCGATCAGATAGTCGCGTTCGAACACCTCGCGCGCCTCGCGCAACGGCAGGCCCATGATGTGCTCGCCATTGTTGGAGGTCGGCATCGCCGGCACCATCGAGCCGACGTCCTGCGGCAGCATGTCGGCGGTGATGATCGCCTCCGGACCGCCGCCGGCCAGGATCATGACGCGCTCGACATTGTTGCGGAGCTGGCGGACGTTGCCCGGCCAGACATGCGACTGCAGGACCGCCATCGCGTCCTGCCCGATTTGCCGCTTCGGCAGGCCGGTGGCGGCCGAGATCTGGTCCATGAAATAGTCGATCAGCTCGGGGATGTCCTCGCGTCGCTCCGACAGCGGCGGCACCCGGATCGGCACCACCGAGAGGCGATGATAGAGGTCCTCGCGGAAGCGGCCTGCGGCGATCTCCTCCTCGAGATTGCGCGCGGTCGAGGAGATGATGCGGACGTCGACATGAACCTTGCCGGTGCCGCCCTGGCGCTGGAAGGTCTGATCGACCAGCACACGCAGAATCTTGTTCTGGGTCTCGCGGGGCATGTCCGCGATCTCGTCGATGAACAGCGTGCCGCCGTGCGCCTCTTCGAGCGCGCCGGCCTTGCGCTGCTGCTCGCCGTTCGATCCCTCGATGCCGAACAGCTCGATCTCCATGCGCTCCGGCGTGATCGCGGCCGCATTGATCACCACGAACGGCCCCTCGGCGCGCCCGGAGGCATGGTGCAACGTGCGCGCGGCAAGCTCCTTGCCGGCGCCGGAGGGACCGACGATCAGGATGCGGCTGTTGGCCTTGGCGGCGCGGTCGATGGTCTGGCGCAGCTGGTTCATGCAAGCCGAGCGGCCGGTCAGGACGCTCGCCGCCGGAGCCAGCTGCTTGAGCTCCTTCACCTCGCGCTTGAGCCGCGAGGTCTCCAGCGCCCGGGTCGCGACCAGGATCAGCCGGTCCGACTTGAACGGCTTCTCGATGAAGTCGTAGGCACCGCGCTTGATCGCGGCGACCGCGGTCTCGATGTTGCCGTGGCCGGAGATCATCACGACGGGCAGATCGGCATTGTCCTTCTTGATCTGCTCGAGCAGCTGCAGGCCGTCGAGCTTGGAGCCCTGCAGCCAGATGTCGAGGAAGACCAGATTGGGCCGGCGGTTGGCGATCTCGGCGAGCGCCGAGTCGCTGTCGCGCGCGGTGCGCGTGGAAAAGCCCTCATCGTCCAGAATACCCGCGACGAGGTCGCGAATGTCAGCTTCGTCGTCGACAATCAGAATGTCACTTGCCATGGGTTACACCTGCCTTGTCAGTCGCTCGTCGCGGCTTTGAATTTTGGCTTTTGCGCATTTGGCTCTTGATTATTTGGCCCTTGATCAGCGGGATCTCGGATAGGTTCTTGGGTTGGTTCTTGGGTCGGTTCTTGGATTTTTGGTTCATTGTTGGTCGCTTGTGCCGGGCCGTTGGTCGGCTCCTCCGGCGGATTTTTTTCACTGTCCGGTTCGGTCTTGTCCGGTTTGACGTCCGGTTTTTGGTCCTTGCTTTCGGGCTTGTTCTCCGGCTTGGCCGCCTGGCCCGTGACGGCAAAGCGCAGCCGCATCCAGGCGCCGCGCTGGCCGTCGCGGAAATCGGAGGCATCCTTGAGCTCGATACGGCCGCCATGGTCCTCCAGAACGCGGCCGACGATCGCCAGGCCGAGGCCGGTGCCCTTCGCCCGGGTCGTGACATAGGGCTCGAGCAGGCGCGCGCGGGCGACCTTGGGCAGGCCGATGCCGTTGTCGACCACGTCGATCAGGATGTCGTCGTTCTCGCGCTGCGCCACGACGTCGATGCGGCCCTTGCCGAGCTCCTCGCGCGGGACCTGCTCGATCGCCTCGGTGGCGTTCTTGATGATGTTGGTCAGCGCCTGCGAGATCAGCCGGCGGTCGAACTGGGCGGGCAGCGGTGACTGCTTGATGTCGGCCTCGATGTCGAGATCGGGATGGGCGACCTTCATCAGGAACACCGCCTGGCGCACCACGTCGGCGACGTCCTCACCTTCCATCACCGGCTTCGGCATCCGCGCAAAGCGCGAGAATTCGTCGACCATCCGCCTGATGTCGTCGACCTGGCGCACGATGGTATCGGTGCACTGTTCGAAGATCGACTTGTCCTTCTCCTCGGTGATGGTCTTGCCGAACTTGCGGCGGATGCGCTCGGCGGAGAGCTGGATCGGGGTCAGCGGGTTCTTGATCTCGTGGGCGATGCGGCGGGCGACGTCGCCCCAGGCCGAGGTGCGCTGCGCCGACACTAGCTCGGTGATGTCGTCGAGTGTGATGATGTAGCTGTCGCGCGATTGGCTGGTCTGCTCGGCCGAGACGCGGACCGACAGATTGCGCTCATGGCCGTCGCGCAGGATCGTGACCTGCCCCTGCACCAGGCGCTGCGTTCCCTCGCGCGCGGTCTTCATCATCTCGTCGAGCTCGGGCAGCACGTCCGAGAGCGGATGGCCGAGCGTCTCCGACTCGGCGTGCCCGATCAGCTTCTCCGCCGAGCGGTTGAGGACGCCGATGGTGCCTGAGGCGTCGACCCCGATGATGCCGGCAGAGGCCGACGACAACACCGCTTCGATGAAGCGGCGGCGGCTGTCGATGGTTTCGCTGGCATCGACCAGCTCGTTGCGCTGGGTGCGCAGCTCCTGGGTCATCTTGTTGAAGATTTCGCCGAGCAGCGCGAGGTCGCTTTCCGACTTGTTGACGGGCACCTGGACATTGAGATTGCCGGTCGAGACCTCGCTCGCCGCGCCCATCAGCTGGCGGATCGGCGACACCAGCCCGTTGGCGAAGTTCAGGCCGATCAGCACCGAGGCCATCAGGATGGTCAGCGCGATCACCGCGAACATCAGCGCGAACGCGACCTGGATGCCGAGCCTGCGGGTCTCGAGCTGGGCATATTCGGCCGCGCTGGTCTGGGTCTGCTTGAGCTGGGCAACCACCGCCGGATCGAGCAGCCGCGCCACATACAGGAACATGTCGTCATAGGCCCGCAGGCGGACCACGGAGGCGACGTAGTTTTCCGGAAAGACCGAGATCTTCGGCTCGGTCTCGTTGATGTCCTTCAGGATGTCGGGCGGCGGCGCCTCGTAGTTCAGGCGAACACCGGTCTCGGCGCTGGCGACGATCTTGCCGTCCTTGTCCATCAGCACCGCGACAGGGAGATTGCGCGACTCGGCGCCGGCCGTCATCAGCTGCAGGAACGTCATGCGATCCTGGTCGTAGAGCGGCCGGGCATGGGCGAGATCGTTGGCCATCGCCAGCGTGTCGCCGTTGATGAGCTGGGCGTGCTCCTGCATGTAGGCGCTGGCGATGGTCAGCGAATTCTGGATCACCTGCTTGGTGGGACCCGAGAACAGCCGGTCGAGGCCGCGCTCTATGGTGACGTTGGCCACGATCGACACCAGCACGGCGGGCAGCACCGCGATCACCGAGAACAGGCCGACGATCTGCACATGCAGCCGCGCCGCCGCCCGGCCGCGCCGCCTCGCCTGCACCATCTGCCAGACTTCCCGGACGATGATGCCGACCAGCAGCAGGATGGTGCCGGCATTGATCATCAGGAAGGAGCGGACGACGTCGGAGGTCGGCTCGATCGGGGTCAGGCCGGTCAGCACCACGAAGGTCAGGAAGGCAGACAGCAGCGCGATGGCCACGGCAAACGGCGCCAGCCAGCGCCGCAGCGGGAAGCCCCGCGCCTCTGCATTGGGCTCGGCCGACGGGGCGCGTAATGTTGAAGCGGTGGTCTCTGCGCTGGTCATACCGGCAATTGAGCTGAGAGCGATCGCCCGCGGGAATTGCGAACTGATGCAATCATATCACAATGTTGCCGAATTGCGACATTTCCGCGGCGCAAACCTTTGGTGCGGCGCCGTGTCCCCAAAACCATTTGTGACTACTCAATAACGGTAGCGGGCTTGAAGCGAGGCTTGCGCCCCGCCCCGGCAGCCCTAGCCGCCGCTCCGGTAGACCTGGATGTCGAGGTCGCGGATCTTCTTGCGCAGCGTATTGCGGTTCAATCCGAGCAGGTCGGCGGCCCGGATCTGGTTGCCGCGGGTCGCCGCCAGCGCGGCGGTCAGGAGCGGGATCTCGATCTCCTTGAGGATGCGGTGGTAAAGGCCCGGCGGCGGCACGCCGTTCGGGAAGCCGGAGAAGTGCGAGGACAGATAGGCCTCGACCGCGCCGCCGAGATTGTCGACGCCGACGGTCGCCGTGCTGCCCGAGGTGACCGCGGGCGGCGCCAGCTCGCCGTCGATGACGGAAGACGTGATGACGTCCTGCGGATAGAGGGCGGCGAGCCGCCGGGCGAGGTTTTCCAGCTCGCGAACGTTGCCCGGCCAGCGGTGCTGCTTGAGCCGCTCCAGCGCCTGGGCGTCGAGCTTCTTCGGCGGCAGGCCGTCCTTCTCGGCGAGCGAGAAGAAGTGCCTGATCAGGTCGGGCAGATCCTCGATGCGCTCGCGC
Source organism: Bradyrhizobium australafricanum (assembly GCF_020329495.1). Classification (NCBI taxonomy): domain Bacteria; kingdom Pseudomonadati; phylum Pseudomonadota; class Alphaproteobacteria; order Hyphomicrobiales; family Nitrobacteraceae; genus Bradyrhizobium; species Bradyrhizobium australafricanum. The sequence goes on from NZ_JAGKJL010000030.1 coordinate 8,608, forward strand.
AGCGGCGGCAGCCGCAGCGGCACCACGTTGAGGCGGAAAAACAGGTCCTCGCGGAACAGGCCCTGCTGGATCAGGATGCGCAGGTCCTTGTTGGAGGCGGCGACGATGCGCACGTCGGTCTTGATCGGGGTGCGGCCGCCGACCGTGGTGTATTCGCCCTGCTGCAGCACGCGGAGCAGCCGGGTCTGCGCCTCCATCGGCATGTCGCCGATCTCGTCGAGGAACAGCGTGCCGCCCTCGGCCTGCTCGAAGCGGCCGGAGGCGCGGGTGTTGGCGCCGGTGAAGGCGCCGCGCTCGTGGCCGAACAGCTCCGATTCGATCAGGTCGCGCGGGATCGCCGCCATGTTGACCGCGACGAACGGGCCGTTGCGGCGCCGCCCGTAGTCGTGCAGCGCACGCGCGACCAGCTCCTTGCCGGTGCCTGATTCGCCCGAGATCATCACGGTGAGGTCGGTCTGCATCAGCCGCGCCAGCACGCGGTAGATTTCCTGCATCGCCGGCGAACGGCCGACCAGCGGGATCGAGTCGAACTCGCCGTCATCGGCGGGACTGGAGACCCGCTCCTTCGGCTCGGCCAGCGCGCGGCCGACGATGGTGATCAGCTCCTTCAGGTCGAACGGCTTCGGCAGATATTCGTAGGCGCCGCGCTCGGAGGCCCGGATCGCGGTCATGAAGGTGTTCTGCGCGCTCATCACGATGACCGGCAAATTCGGCCGCATCTTCTTGATCCGCGGCAGGAGATCGAACGCGTTCTCGTCGGGCATCACCACGTCGGTGATGACGAGATCGCCCTCGCCCTGGCTGACCCAGCGCCACAGCGTGGCGGCGTTGCCGGTCAGGCGCACCTCATAGCCGGCGCGCGAGAGCGCCTGGTTCAGCACGGTCCGGATGGCGGTGTCGTCGTCAGCGACAAGTATGCTACCTGCAGGCATTGGTGTTCCTCATCGTGCATCCTGAGAGGCAGGCGAGGACGTACCCGGAACGTCATCGCGGTTGCTTTGGTCGAGTTGCTTGGCGGCGCTGTACATCGGCATCAGCACGCGGAAAGTGGTTTTGCGCGGCTGCGACTCGCATTCGATGATGCCGCCGTGATCGCCGACGATCTTGGCGACCAGCGCGAGGCCGAGCCCGCTGCCGGTCTGCTTGGTGGTGACGAAGGGATCGAACAGGTTCGGCAGCAGGTCTTCCGGCACGCCAGAGCCGTTGTCCTTGACGCAGAATTCCAGCGGCAGCGAGACCCGCGATTTCTTGCCGGGCACCGACAGCCGCACGCCCGGCCGGAACGCGGTGGTGAGCTGGATCTCCGCATCGGTACCGAGATCGGCGACCGCTTCGGCCGCGTTCTTCACGAGGTTGAGGAACACCTGGATCAGCTGGTCCTGGTTGGCCAGCACCGGCGGCAGCGACGGATCGTAGTCCTCGATAAAGCGGACATTGCGGGCAAAGCCGGACTGCGCCAGGCGCTTCACATGATCGAGCACGGAATGGATGTTGACCGGGCCGCGCGCCACCGGGCGGTCGTCGCCGAACACCTCCATGCGGTCGACCAGCGTCACGATGCGGTCCGCCTCGTCGCAGATCAGTCGTGTCAGCAGCCGGTCCTCGGAGGACGCCTGCTGCTCCAAAAGCTGCGCCGCGCCGCGGATGCCCGACAGCGGGTTCTTGATCTCGTGGGCGAGCATCGCCGCCAGCGCGATCACCGAGCGCGCCGCGCTGCGATGGGTAAGCTGGCGATCCATCTTGTCGGCGATGGTACGCTCCTGCAGCATCACCACGATATGTCCGGGCCGCTCGGTCAGCGGCGCGACGTGCAGATCGACCTGGCGATCGCCGCCGATCCGCGGCGTGCCGAGATCGACCTTATATTCGTTGACCGGCGAGCCGCTCGTCCGCACCTGCTCGATCAGCGCCAGCAGCGGACTGCCGAACGGCACCAGCTCCTTCAGCGACTGCCGGCGCAGGAACTGGGTCGAGATCTCGAAGAAAGATTCGGCTGCGATATTGGCGTCGACGATCCGCCCGTCGGGTGCGACCAGCAGCACCGGATTGGGCAGCGCATTGAGGATGGCCTCCCCGTCAGTCGGCACCGGCCGGCGGAATTCCATGGCTGACGTCATGCGGCAGCACTCCAGGCAAAATCGTCGTAGGCGTCGGCGAGCGAGCGATGCACGCTGGACGGCTCTTCCGCGGTCAGGATGGCCTGCCGCCAGGCCTTCAATGTCGCGGCCGGCGCGCAGCTATAGGCCGCAGCAGCCTCCAGCGCCCAGCCCAGATGCTTGCGTGCATGCTTGAGCCCGATGCGCAGGCCATAGTGGCTGCAAACTTCGTCATAGAGCGCGCGAATGTGCTTGAGCTGCTCGGCAAGCGACGGCGCGGCCTCGGCGATCCCGGTCTCGAGGCGGCGGCCGATCTGTCCCGGCAGCCAGGGCTGCCCCTGCGCGCCGCGGCCGATCATGACAGCGTCGGCGCCCGACATCTCGAGCGCACTGACAGCCTTGTCGAACGAGGTGATGTCGCCATTGACCACGACCGGGACAGTAACGGCGTCCTTGACGGCGCGGACGGCGTTCCAGTTGGCCTCGCCCTTGTAGAACTGGCAGCGGGTCCGGCCATGCACGGTGATCATCTGCACGCCGGCGTCCTCGGCGCGGCGCGCCAGTTCCGGCGCATTGAGCGAGCGGTCATCCCAGCCTAGCCGCATCTTCAGCGTCACCGGCACCTTGACCGCCGAAAGCGTCGCCTCGATCAGCGTGATCGCGTGGTCGAGGTCGCGCATCAGGGCCGAGCCCGACTGGCCCCCGGTCACGTGGCGGGCCGGACAGCCCATGTTGATGTCGATGACGTCGGCGCCGGCGCCTTCGGCGATCCGTGCGCCCTCCGCCATCCAGTGGGTCTCGCAGCCCGCCAGCTGGACCACATGCGGCCCGACCCCGGCTGCCTCGCAACGCAGCTTCGACATCGGTTTGCCGTTCACCAGATCGTTGCTGGCAGTCATCTCGGAGACCACTAGGCCGGCGCCCAAAGTGGCAGCGAGTCGCCGGAAGGGCGCATCGGTGATGCCGGACATGGGCGCAAGGAGAACCCGGTTGGCGACAGCAATATCGCCGATCTTCAATGGGTTACGAGGAGTACTTTGCACGCCGGTCACAGCCGTCTCGTCGTTCTGTCAGCCACGCCATTGCAGCTGACGTCGTCTATTCTGCGCACAATTCTTGTGCAGTCAAGGCTCATGCCTACGGTTTAGACATTCCTATCATCAGTGCAGGTGCACTGCAACAAGATCTGCTTTTCCCACAGTCATCGGCAAACGCTCTGTTTTTGCGCAGCGGTCATGCTAAGGGCTGTGCGCGGCGATCCTCGCCGTCCCCCTCATCCCCGATTCGTCTGTCACTGGTTCAAAATGCCGAAGCCTGAGCGTACCGCAGCCATCCTTGTCGCAGCCGGCCGTGGACTGCGCGCCGGCGCAGGCGGGCCGAAGCAATACCGGACGATCGGCGGACAGACGGTGATCTACCGCGCCATGGAGGCGTTCTCCGGACACCCGGACGTGTTTGCGGTGCAGCCTGTGGTCAATCCTGACGACACCGCGCTGTTCGATGAAGCGGTCGCAGGCCTCCGCCATCGGCCGCCGACGCCGGGCGGCGCGACCCGGCAGGCCTCGGTCCATGCCGGGCTCGAGGCGCTCGCAGGCGAGAAGCCGGATATCGTGCTGATCCACGATGCCGCGCGCCCCTTCGTCACATCAGCCGTGATCTCGCGCGCGATCGCCGCGGCCGGCCGGACCGGCGCTGCGATCCCCGTGATTCCCGTCACCGACACGATCAAGCTCACCGGCGATGCCGGCGACGTCGAGGCGACGCCGGAGCGCGCGCGCCTGCGGATCGCGCAGACGCCACAGGCTTTTCGTTTCGACGTAATATTGGAGGCGCATCGTCGCGCAGCGCGCGATGGCCGCTCCGATTTCACCGACGATGCGGCGCTTGCCGAGTGGGCGGGATTGACGGTTGCGACGTTTGAAGGTGATGCTGCCAACATGAAACTCACCACACCCGAGGACTTCGTGCGCGAGGAAGCGCGGCTCGCAAGCCAGCTCGGCGACATCAGAACCGGCACTGGCTACGACGTGCATGCCTTTGGCGACGGTGACCATGTGATGATCTGCGGCGTGCGCGTGCCGCACACGAAAGGATTCCTGGCCCATTCCGACGGCGATGTCGGGCTGCATGCGCTGGTCGACGCGATCCTCGGCGCGCTGGCCGACGGCGATATCGGCTCGCATTTTCCGCCGAGCGACGCCAAGTGGAAGGGCGCCTCCTCCGACCAGTTCCTGAAATACGCGGTCGAGCGCGTCACCGCGCGTGGCGGACGGATCGCCAATCTCGAAGTGACGCTGATCTGCGAGCGGCCGAAGATCGGGCCGTTGCGCGACACCATGCGGGCGAAGATCGCGGAGATCTCCGGCGTCCACATCTCGCGCGTGGCAGTCAAGGCCACCACCAGCGAGCGGCTCGGCTTCACCGGCCGCGAGGAAGGCATCGCGGCAACCGCGAGCGCCACGGTCCGTCTCCCTTGGGACGATAAAGGCTGGGACGATAAAGGCCGGAGTGCCTGACATGGGCGGCAGCGACGCTCGTGCCCTCTCCCGCTCGCTGCTCGACCTGTGCCGGATGCGCAAGCTGACCATCGCGACCGCCGAATCCTGCACCGGCGGCCTGGTCGCGGGTGCGCTCACCGACATCCCGGGCTCTTCCGACGTGATCGACCGCGGCTTCGTGACCTATTCGAACGAGGCCAAGCGGGTCATGCTCGGCGTCAAGGCGGCGACGCTCGAAACGTTCGGCGCGGTGAGCAAGGAAACCGCGACCGCGATGGCGATCGGCGCGCTGGAAAAGGCCGGCGTCGACCTTGCGGTCTCGATCACCGGCATCGCGGGCCCTGGCGGCGCGACACCGGGCAAGCCGGTCGGCCTGGTGCATTTCGCCGTCGCCGCGCGCGACGGCCGCATCATTCATCGTGAGCAGCGATTTGGCGCAATCGGCCGCAGCACGGTGCGGCAGCGCTCCGTGGTCGAAGCCTTGCGCATGCTGATGGAGCTGGCGCGCCCGCCGCAGGCCGCCAAGCCGCGCCGCGAGGCCGCCAGCCGGTTGCGGCCAAGGGTGGCTCGGTCGCCGCGAAGCCACGCTGCGAAACGCCGCCGGCCGCCGCGCGGATAGGCCCAACCCAAAGTCGAGTCGCGCCACGGCCCGCCTTACACGGGCTTGTGTCAACTGCGGCCCGGTGACGCCTTCCTAAAATGGAACTTTGACGCGGCTTCGCCGCTTTATGTTGTTCCAACTCTGCTGTTTCGATTGTTCGTCCAACAGCAAAATCCCACAACAAGGAGAAAATGATGAAGTTGGGAACTTTGGTCGTGGCCGCCATCAGCGCTGGCGCCATGACGCTGTCGACTGTCGCGCCTTCGTCCGCCGCACCACTCGCTCCCGCGCGAGTGCAGGACCAGCCTACCTCGGTCGAGCATGTGCAGTATCGACACTGGCACGGTGGTCCGCGCTACGGCTATCGCGGCGGGTACGGTTACCGCGGTGGTTACTATCGCGACCGTGGTAACAACGGCGCGGCGATCATCGGCGGGCTGGCGGCCGGCGCGATCATCGGCGGCGCGATTGCGGCGAGCCAGGCCAAGGCCAACAACGACGCCTATTGCTCCCAGCGTTTCCGCACCTACGACCCGGCTTCGGGCACCTACATCGCATCCGGCGGCGTGCGGCGATCCTGCCCGTAAGTCGGCGAACGGTCTCCCGCATCATCCGTCGTGCCCGGCCTCGTGCCGGGCATTTGCGTTCCAGGGAGGCAAACGAGACGGATTCGCTACGTCGACAGCTGCGGCTTGCCGTAGACCTGATCCGCGCGCTTCTCGAACGCCGCGGCAAAGCGTGAGAATGCGGCGTCGAACATCGAGCCCATCAGCATCGCCAGCATCCGGCTCTTGAATTCGTAATTCAGGAAGAAGCCGACATCGCATTCGGTTTCCGACTTCGGCTCAAAACTCCAGCGATTCTCCAGATTGCTGAACGGGCCGCGCAGATATTCGACCAGGATATTCAGATTGGTCCGGTCGAGCGTCACCTTGCTGGTGAAGGTTTCCCGCACCAGCTTGAAGGACACCGTCATGTCCGCCACCACGACCTCGGTGCCGTCGTCCTTGGGCGTGCGCTGGCGGATCTTGAGCGACTGGCATAGCGGCACGAATTCGGGATAGCGCTCGACGTCGGCGACCAGATCGAACATTTGAGGTGCGGTGTGCCGGACCCGCCGCTTGCTTGAGAATCGTGGCATCAGTGGATACTCGCACGGTTTTGCCCGAGTGCGAGGCGCTTCAGATAATCATCCGCCTGCGCCCGATCGGTGAAACAGACCAGCGATTGATCGGGCCGCAAGCCGGCAAAATACTCGATCAGCTTCGGCCGCTGCTGCCGGCGATAGGTCCAGACGTAGCGGAAGAATTCGAGATCGATCTTCTCAGGGCAGCCTTCCGCCATCTCCGGGCGGACCTCGCCATAGCTCCCGGCTATCCGCCTGAAGATACCGAGCATGCAGGTCGACCGCGGCAGGTCGAACCAGATGATCGTATCGGAGAGCTCCCGGCGCAATTGCCCTGCACCATGCCTCATGTAGTTCCCATCCATGATCCAGCGCGGCTCCGGGGCTGCTTCGGTCATGCGGCGCGCGAATTCGTCCCTGCCCGACTCGACCCAGCCCGGCTTCCAGAACAGCGCATCGATCGACACGGCCGGAATCCCTGTCATCGCGGACAGCCGCCGCGCAAAGGTCGACTTGCCGGATCCCGACGATCCCATCACCAGAACGCGCTGCATTGGTCCAGTCCAAGGTTCGCTCAAGGTTCGGTCAAGGCCCGATCAAGCAACGGCGCGCGACGGCGCCGGCTTACCGCCGTTTGCAAAAATCTAGCGACCGCGGGCCGTGCGCGCCGCCTGTAGTTTGGCGAAATCCTCGCCGGCGTGATGCGACGAGCGCGTCAACGGGCTCGCCGACACCATCAAAAAGCCCTTGGTATAGGCGACCCGCTCGTAGCCTGCGAACTCATCCGGCGTCACGTAGCGCATCACGGCGTGATGCTTGCGGGTCGGCTGCAAATACTGGCCGATGGTCAGGAAATCGACGTCGGCCGAGCGCAGATCGTCCATCACCTGCAGCACTTCGTGCCGTTCCTCGCCGAGGCCGACCATGATGCCCGACTTGGTGAAGATGGTCGGATCGATCTCCTTGACCCGCTGCAGCAGCCGGATCGAATGGAAATAGCGGGCGCCGGGACGGACCGTCAGATAGCGCGACGGCACGGTTTCCAGATTGTGGTTGAAGACGTCGGGCTTGGCCACGACCACGCGCTCCAGCGCGCCGTCCTTGCGCAGGAAGTCCGGTGTCAGGATCTCGATCGTGGTGCTCGGGCAGCGTGCACGGATGGCGCGGATGGTCTCGGCAAAATGCTCGGCGCCGCCGTCGGCGAGGTCGTCGCGGTCGACCGAAGTGACCACGACATGACTGAGCCCGAGCTTGGCGGTGGCCTCCGCGACGTATTCCGGCTCGCTCGCCTCGAGTGCGCCGGGCATGCCGGTCTTGACGTTGCAGAACGCGCAGGCGCGCGTGCAGGTGTCGCCCATGATCATGAAGGTGGCGTGCTTCTTGTCCCAGCACTCACCGATATTGGGGCAGCCCGCCTCCTCGCACACCGTGACGAGGCCGTTCTCCTTCACGATCCGGCGCGTATCTGCATAGCCGCGCGTGTTCGGCGCACGAACGCGGATCCAGTCCGGCTTCGGCGGCGACACGGCATCCGGCCGGTTGACCTTTTCGGGGTGCCGCGGGCGGAGCTGAGTGGTGGAGATGGTGTCGACGATGGTGACCATGGATGCCTGCAAGTCGCGGGAGCATGATCCAGGCAGATCATGCTCCGAACCAAGGGCTTAGCTAATCGGTGTTGACGCGGCTCGCAACCCGCCCCGCGACCCTAGCAGACCTGCCGATATATTGGCAGTCTTGCGGCCCGTTCCATGCCGATTCCCACCTCAAAATGGCTCAAAAACCCCGATCCATCCGCGCGACCGCGCCGCGCCTCGGCAAGGCGCTGAAACGCTCCTTCTTCGATCGCAGCGTCCACGAGGTCGCCCCCGACCTGATCGGCGCGACCTTCCTGGTCGGCGGCGCCGGCGGCATCATCACCGAGGTCGAGGCCTATCATCACACCGACCCGGCGGCGCATTCCTACCGCGGGCCGACCCCGCGCAACCAGGTGATGTTCGGCCCGCCGGGCTTCTCTTACGTCTACCGCTCCTACGGCATCCATTGGTGCGTCAACTTCGTCTGCGAGGAAGCGGGCTCGGCCAGCGCCGTGCTGATCCGCGCGATCGAGCCGACCCATGGGCTCGCGGCGATGCGCCGGCGGCGCGGGCTGGAAGACGAGCGCGCGCTGTGTTCGGGGCCCGGCAAGCTCTGCGAGGCGCTCGGCATCACCATCGCGCACAGCGAATTGCCACTCGACCGCGCCCCGATCGCGCTCCATGCGCGGACCGAAGCCCCCGACATCATCACCGGGGTGCGGATCGGCATCACCAAGGCGGTCGACCTGCCCTGGCGCTACGGGCTGAAGGGATCGAAATTCCTCAGCAAGCGGTTTTGAGCGCCACGGCGTTATCAGCTATGACGCCTTCTTCAACCGCTCGATCGCCTCGAGAATCTTGGCGCGGCGCTCCGCTGCTGCCGCGCGCTTTTCCTTCTCTTCCTCGACGAGCTCTTCCGGCGCGTTGGCGACGAACTTCTCGTTGGCGAGCTTGGCATCGACCCGCTTGATGTCGGCGTCGGCCTTGCCGAGCTCCTTCTCCAGCCGCGTGCGTTCAGCCGCGAGATCGATCACGCCCTTCAGCGGCAGCGCGACCGCCTCGCCGCGGACAAGGAGCTGCACCGCGCCTTCCGGCGGGTGATCGGCGAACGAGATATCCGACAATCGCGCGAGCCGCTTGATGGTGTCGTTCCAGCGCTGCGCGCGGTCCCGTGTCTCGTCGGAGGCGCCCGCGATCACCAGCGGCGTCAGTGTCGACGGCGGGATGTTCATTTCCGCCTTCACCGACCGCATCGCAGTGACGAGATCGACCACCCAGCCGATCTCGGCCTCGGCCGCAGGATCGCTGAACTCGTCGGCGTCGAGCGCGGCAATCACCGGCGGAATGATCGGATCGACCACCGGACCGGCGGTCGCGATCGCGGCCAGCTGCTCGCCGGTCACGCCCGACTTGCGCGGCCAGGACGCCAGCACCAACAGGCCGTCGCGCTTTGCGGTCACCGCCCACAGCTCCTCGGTGATGAAGGGCATGAACGGATGCAGCAGCTTGAGGATCTCGTCGCGGGTCCAGGCGACCATGGCGCGGGTCTCGGCCTTGGCCGCGCCCTCATCGCCCATCAGCACGGGTTTCGCGAGCTCAAGATACCAGTCGCAGAACACGTTCCAGACGAAGCGGTAGATCGCGCCCGCGGCATCGTTGAAGCGATGATCCTCGATCGTCTCGGTGACCTCGCGGGTGACGCGCGAGGTTTCGTGCGCGATCCAGCGGTTCAGCGTCTCCTTTGCGCCCTTCGGATCGAAACCGTCCGGCTTGACGCACTCGTTCATCTCGGCGAAGCGGCAGGCGTTCCAGAACTTGGTCGCGAAATTGCGGTTGGTCTCGACCAGATGCGGCGACAGGCGGATGTCATGGCCTTGCGCTGCCTCGCGGGTCAGCGCGAAGCGCAGCGCGTCAGCGCCGTATTCGTCGATCACGCCGAGCGGGTCGATGACGTTGCCCTTCGACTTCGACATCTTGGCGCCCTTCTCGTCGCGGACGAGGCGGTGGATGTAGACGGTCGAGAACGGCGCCTCCTTCATGAAATGGAGGCCCATCATCATCATGCGGGCGACCCAGAAGAAGATGATGTCGAAGCCGGTAACCAGCGTGTTGGTCGGGTAGTAGCGCGCGACCTCCGGCGTGTCGTCCGGCCAGCCCAGCGTCGAGAACGGCCACAGGGCCGACGAGAACCAGGTGTCGAGCACGTCCTCGTCACGCGTGATGAAGCCCTCGCGCTTGGCGGGGTCGACCGCCATGTCGTGGCCCTGCTCCGGCGTGATGACTTCCTGCTCGACGTAATAGCCGAGCGCGTGGCCGACCGCCTCTTCCTCGGTCTCGGCGACGAACACCTTGCCGTCGGGTCCGTACCACGCCGGGATCTGATGGCCCCACCAGAGCTGGCGCGAGATGCACCAGGGCTGGATGTTCTCCATCCACTCGAAATAGGTCTTTTCCCAGTTCTTCGGCACGAACGTGGTTTCGCCGGAGCGCACCGCCGCGATCGCCGGCTGCGCCAGCGTCTTGGCGTCGACATACCACTGGTCGGTCAGATACGGCTCGATCACGACGCCGGAGCGGTCGCCATGCGGCACCATGTGGGTGTTGGGCTCGATCCGCTCGAGGAAGCCGAACTCTTCCAGCCTTGCGACGATCTTCTTGCGCGCCGCGAAGCGCTCGATCTTGTCAAACTCGTCGGCGAACTCGTCGGCGCCCATCGGCAGGCCGCGCAGATAGTCCTCGTTGCCCACCAGGCTGAGGCTGCCTTCCTGGTCGAGCACGCTGATCTGCGGCAGGCCGTGACGCTTGCCGATCTCGAAGTCGTTGAAGTCGTGCGCCGGCGTCACCTTGACCGCGCCCGAGCCCTTCTCCGGATCGGAATAGTCGTCGGCGACGATCGGAATCCTGCGGCCGACCAGCGGCAGGATGACGTGCTGGCCGACCAGATCGGCGTAGCGCTCGTCGTCCGGATGCACCGCGATCGCGGTGTCGCCGAGCATCGTTTCGGGACGCGTCGTCGCGACCACGATGAACGATTTCGGATCCTCGGGGCTGAAGTTGCGGCCCTCGATCGGGTAACGCAGGTACCAGAGATGGCCCCTGACCTCGACCTGCTGCACTTCGAGATCGGAGATCGCGGTGAGCAGCTTCGGGTCCCAGTTGACCAGGCGCTTGTCCTTGTAGATCAGGCCATCGCGATGCAGCTCGACGAACACCTTGACGACGGCGCGCGACAGGCCCTCGTCCATGGTGAAGCGCTCGCGCGACCAGTCGCAGGAGGCGCCCAGGCGCTTGAGCTGGTTGACGATGGTGCCGCCGCTCTCGGCCTTCCACTGCCAGACCCGCTCGAGGAACTTGGCGCGGCCCATATCGCGCCGGCCCGGCTCCTGCCGTTCCATCAGCTGACGCTCGACCACCATTTGGGTGGCGATGCCGGCGTGATCGGTGCCGGGCTGCCACAGCACGTCGCGGCCGCGCATCCGCTCGAAGCGGCACAGGATGTCCTGCAGCGTGTTGTTGAGCGCGTGGCCCATGTGCAGCGAGCCGGTCACGTTCGGCGGTGGGATCACAATGGTGAAAGGCGCGGCGTCCTTGCGTTCAGGCCGGCCGGCCTTGAACGCACCGCTCTCCTCCCAGATCCGGGCCATCCGGTGCTCGATATCGGCGGGCTGGTAGTTTTTCTCGATCATGACAATGCGCTGTGGACCATGGAAAGCGTTAGAAAGCCGCCGGAGCGCACCAAGTCAACCGGACCGGTACGTCAAATCGACGTTTAGGGCATTTGGGGAGCTGATTGAGGGCCGCCAGGCCCAACGGCGGGAGCCAGCCTCGCGCCGGCTGCGCTGCTAACGCCGCGCGCAGCTAGCGCCCGCGGGATACCCGCTCGATCTCGGCCTTGACGATCCGCTCGACCAGCCCAGGCAGATTGTCGTCCAGCCAGGACTTCAGCATCGGCCGCAGCATCTCCTTGACCAGATCCTCGAGCGTCCGCGCATTGTTGCTCAGCACGGTGTTGGCCAAAGAGTTGAAGGCCGACTCGACGGCCCGCATCGTGGTTCCCGAGATGATCTGCTGCATGGGCGCGGTCTCGATCGCCGGCGGCTCCCGGGCCGGTTCCGGCGCCCGGCTCCGCGCTTCCGTGAACTCGAGGTCGTCCTGCGGCTCGACCTTGCGGAACGACGGCGCGGCGGCCGAGTCCGGCAGCGCCATCTCGTCGGTGAGTTCGAACACGTCGGCTTCGGGCTGGGCCGCGGGCTGCGGCGACGGCCTGATCTCGGCTGCGGGCGTCGCCTCATCGAGGCTGGCGAGCAGCGAGTCGATGTCGTCCTGACTGTTGCTGGCCGCCGGTGCTGGCGCAGGCGGCGGTGATTTCGGCGCGGGCGCGGCGGCCTTCGCAGCTGGTGGCGCTGCGGGCGGCGGGCTCTTCATCGCGGGCTTGGCTGCTGGTGCTGGCTCGACCTTCGGCGCCGGCGCTGCAGCGGCGGCCGCAGGCTTCTCGGCCGCGGCCGGCTTCGCCTCGTCGTCGGCAATGATGCGACGGATCGACGCCAGGATCTCCTCCATCGAGGGCTCTTGGACCTTCGCAGGTTGCGTCATCTCCGACTCCACATCGAAACGATTTTACATCAAGCCTGAGAGGATTCGCCGGTTCCGATGATGCGGGCGGAGATTTTCATTGCTCCCGCCCGACTTGTCCCCAGATCAAGCCCGCCCGAGGCTTTGTGCAAGCTTCGTGTCGCCCAATGCAGCGTGATCACAGGTGGCGTCGCACCTGTCATCACGCTACGCCGGCGCGCCGCGAATCGCCTTGCTGCCCGACAAAACGGTATGTCAGGCCAATTATCGAATGCAAGCAAACGCGCCTATTTGTGATCCTGATTAACTCAGAACCACAAACATGACGCGACAAGCGATGATGATGCGAAGGTGTTTAGCGGCCGTCGGGCGTGCGGACGCCGGCCCAGTTGTCACGAACCTGCTGGTAATGCACGCTCGGATCGTAGACGTTGGTCGAAAGGCCGAGCACTTGCGGCGACAAGCGGCCAACCGCGCTCAGCACGTTATATGACGCGACGACGCGGTCATGCTGCGCGGTGACCAGCGCGTTGCGCGCGTTGACGAGCGCCTGCTGCGCGTTGAGCACGTCGAGCGTGGTGCGCTGACCGGCCTTGGCCTCTTCGCGCACGCCGTTCAGCGCGATCTCCGACGCGGTCACCTGCGCCTGTGCCGACGCCACCTGCGACTTGCCGGCGACCAGCTGGCCCCACGCGGTGACGACGTTGGCGCGCGCCTGATCGCGGGTCTGTTCGAGCACGAGGCGCTGCTGCGCCAGCGATTCCTTGGACTGGCGGATCAGCGAGTACTCCGCACCGCCCTGGTAGAGCGGCACCGACAGCTGGACCGCCGTTCCCGCGCTGAATGCGCGCTGGCTGATCAGGGTCTGCTCGTATTGCTGCTGCACGGACGTTTGCAGGTTGACCGACGGGAACAGCGCACCCTCGCTGACCTTGACCTGCAGGAAGTTGACGTCGACGCCGTACATCGCCGAGGTGACGTTCGGATTCTGGGTCAGGCTGAGATCGACGGCGGAGGCAAGCGTCGTCGGCAGGAAGCGGTCAACCGGCGAGCCCGGCGCGAGATTCTGCGGCTCGTTGCCGATGATGCGGCGGAAATTCGATCGCGTCGTCGTCAGGTTCGATTCGGCGGTGAGCTGCTGGGTTTTACCTGCCGCAAGCTGCGCTTCGGACTGCGCGACGTCGGTGCGCGTCACTTCGCCGACATTGAAGCGGTCCTGGGTCTGCTTCAGCGTCTGTTCCAGCACGCGCGTGTTGCTGCGCTGAACCTCGACGATGGCGGAGTCGCGGAGATAGTCCATGTAGATCGTGGCCGCGCTCAGGATCACGGTTTGCTCGAGCACACGCAGGCCCTCGCGCGCCGCCGAGACCTGGCTTTCCGCCGCGCGCACCCTGGGCGCGGTCTGCGCGTTGAACAGCGATTGGTTGACCGTGAGGCCTGCGCTGCGCGGGGCGTTGGCGCCATGGATTTGGGTGCGGACAAGATTGTTCGCGTCGCCACCCTGTGTCGTCAGCGTATCGGTGTATTGGTACCCCGCGCTTGCCGTCAGTGCGACTTTCGGGCGGTAGCCCGACAGTGCCTGCGGAACGTTCTCGTCAGTTGACCGCACCTGCGCGCGTTGCGCGTTCAGCTGGGGATTGTTTTGGTAGGACCGCACCAGCGCGGCCTCGATTGTATCGGCGAGTGCGGGCACAGGGCCCATCTCCGCCAACAGAAGGACGGCAGTCGCAGCCGCGGTGACAACCTTCACCCCACGCATCCCCGGAAATCCAATCATTGTAGTCGCCGTCTCCCACACGCAAATCAGTCCGGCGGTCGCTTCAGTCGAAGTGAGTCCCGCCTCACCTTAGTCCGCAGCTAGGCCCAACGGAACTACCCCGCAACGGAACACGGTCGAAACTCTTCACATGGGGCAAACGGGCCACACTTCTGATTCGGAACGGGATTTTATCAGCCAATGCGCCGTGATCGCCGTCAGAAGACGAAGGCGGGAACTCGCTCGAATCCGGGTAAAACGGGGGCCGAGGCGTCGAACAACTCGCGATGGCCGAAATCCCCGTGGGAGTGCGTCACCAGGGTGGCGCGCGGCGGCGGCAACAGGCCGAACACTCCGACCAGCCGCCCCCCCTCCTTGAGCTGGCCGAACAGCCCGGTCGGGACGATTTCCGTCGCACCATTGAGGATAATGACGTCAAACGGGGCGCCCGCGGCATCGCCGTCGGCGGCTGCGGCCGTTTTGACGGTGATATTCTGGATCCCGAGTTCGGCGAAAGTCGTGGTCGCCTTTGCGGCAAGCGCCGGATCGCTTTCGGTCGCGCTGACCTCTGCGGCAAAGCGCGCCACGACGGCGGCGGCGTAGCCGGTCGCGCAGCCGACCACCAGGACGCGGTCGGTGGCCTTGATCTCGGCGGCCTGGAGCATCCGGGCGAGCAGCGCCGGCGTGATCAGGCAGCGCCTGGTCGCGCCGCCCTCGGCGACGTCCAGATCAAGGTCGAGATAGGCGAGCGCCTGCTTGCTGGCCGGCACGAAGACCTCGCGCGGCACGGTCAGCATGGCATCGAGAATGCGATCATCGGTCACGTCGCTCGGACGCACCTGACCATCGACCATATACTGGCGCGCGGTCGAAAAACCGGTCATTGGCGGAGACCCTGCAAGTCGCGGCATTGCCGCTGGAGAAGCTAGAACAGGGCCATCTTTTGGAACAAGCTCCGCAAAAACGCAACACGCCGCTGGCGTGCAAAACGCGCTCCCAAAACGCGCTCGTGGCGCCGTCTATTCGATCGTGACGGCGAGTCGGCCGATCAGGCGGGCCACTTCATCGAGATGCTCGGAATCATGCTCCTCGACGGCCCTCGCGAGCCGGCGGACGCACTCATCGTCACTGATGTCGGGGGCATCATTCGGAACGAGCGTCGGTTGCGGCATCGACAGGTCGATCAGGTTAATAGCCATCAAAATCACCTCTCAAGACCCGGCGGGAGCAAGTGTCGACGGCTATTGAGTCGATTTGACGACGTTTTCGGCCTGTCCGCTGCGGACCACGGGCTTGTGATGGCGATTTGGGGGATCGATGGGGCCAGACCAAACTGGCTCCCCGGGCTGGATTCGAACCAGCGACCATTCGATTAACAGTCGAATGCTCTACCGCTGAGCTACCGAGGAATAGGCGAACATCTGTTCGCGAGCGGGCAGCGTATAACAAAGCCTTTCGGCCTTGCAAAGAACCAAATAGCCCCTCCGGCGAAACTTTAGCGCGCACGGTAAGCCTCTGCGATACAAGGGCTTACCTGTCACCCGGCGTGCGACATGCCCAGCCCGCCGGCCCGGCCGCGCTCCTGCGGGCGCCTGGAAACCACCGCCAGCGCGGCGGCCACGCGGCGCCCGCGATTCTGTCAGGGGCGCCACGGCCCAGCTCCTCGCGCAAACGGGGTTGGCTACCGCCCGGCGATGGCAACGATGAACAGCGCGGTCGCGGCCAGCGAGGCGATGGTCCGCACGTGGTTCCAGAAGGTCCAGTCGGTCAGATAGCGCGCCCAAACCGACGCCGCCGACGTGCCCGCCGGGTCAGAGGCCGCAAGCTGATCGTTCAGCGGCACATTGAAGACGACGGTGACGACGAACATGCCGACCACGTAGAGGCCGCCGCCGCAAATCATCGCAACCGCGCCCGGCTCCTGCCATCTGAGCCCGCCGAGCACGACCAGCACGGCGCAGGACAGCGTGGTGCCGAGGAACACCGGCATGAACGGCGAGCGGACGATATCGACATTGATCGCGTTCATCGCCGAGATGCCGGCGGCCTGATCGATGCGGCCGAGCGCGGTCATGACGAAAGCCGAGAACGCGAAATAGAGCCCGGCGAGCAGGCCGCAGCCGAGCGCGGAAAACCACAGCAAGGCCAAGGTCAGGATCTGGCGCATCGTTCCGCCTCCAAATGCGAGATATACTCGTATTTGAAAAATGCGATAAACTCTCGTATTAGAACCGTCAACCCCGATCGCAGGGAAGCGAGAGATGCCGAGACGAAAGGCCGCGCCCGTGGAAGCCGCCCTGCCCGGGCTGGCGCGGCTTGCCCCGACCCAGCAGCGCAGCCGCGAGCGCTTCGAGCGCATCCTCGCCTGCGCGACCGAGATCATGGCGGAAAAGGGCAGCGAGGCTTTCCGCATGAGCGACGTCGTCGCGCGCAGCGGCGTCGCATTCGGCTCGCTCTATCAATATTTCCCGGACAAGGCCGCGATCATCGGCACCCTGGCCGAACGCCATAACGCGGTCGGGCGCGATTGCGTCAGGCGCGATCTTGCCGCGGTGACGACCGCGCGCGACCTGCACCCGGCGCTTTGCCGGATCGTCGACAGCTACTACGAGATGTTCATGCGCGAGCCTGTCATGCGCGACATCTGGCAGGCGACGCAAGCCGACCGCGCCCTGCAGAAGCTCGATGCGGACGACATGGCCGTGCTCTCCGGACTGTTGTCCGACGCGGTGACGCGGATTGCGCCCGACATACTGACTGCCGCCCTCGCCACCTTTTCAGCACTGACCATGACGCTGATCGCAGCCGCCGTGCGTCACGCGATCACGCTGCCACCGCGGAAGGCGCGGCAGGCGCTGACGCAGTTCAAGACCATGCTGCCGCACGACCTCGCCAGTCTGGCATGACGGCTCCGGCACGAGCGTTGGGAATATTCCCTGTACAGAAACGATAGATACGGGCGCATACGGCTTACGCCGTTCGCGTCAGCAGGAGCCGAGGATCGTGCGGCATGCGACTGGTCCCCACCGTGCGATACTTGCCTCCATTGTCACGTCTCCCTAAAATTCCTGCGATATTTGACGGCTATGAATACCGCCGGGAATCCCGGCAAGAGTTTTTAGGAAGTTGTGATTTGTTTCACACGAGGTGCGGCCATGCCGACCTAGGTTCCCGAGGGGATCACCAACGATTCATTAACCAAAGCGGGCGCCATCGTTCTTTTCATAAAATTCGAACGAATCGCTCAATCCGGACCGAAGACAGTTTTGCGACCATGGCGCTCTCGAACCTCGGAGAGCGTGATGAGCGAAGTCGAATTTGATCTGCTGCTGGACGCCGTGCGAACGGCGATCGCGCCCATTGCTCAGGAGGATCTCGTGGCTCAGCCCTCGCCCCGCATTCAGCCGCCACCGCGCGCGGCCAATGACAACCAGGCGCCGTGGCCGCTGATTCCGTTTCCTGAAGGTTGGTACGCCGCGAGCTAATGCGGCTTCTCATTGATTGGCTGCAAGCCATTGATGAGATGAGTGGAGGCCACGACCAGAATTGAACTGGTGTACACGGTTTTGCAGACCGTTGCGTAACCACTCCGCCACGTGGCCCCTTGCGGCGCACTTCATATACGCCCTCTCTGCGATAGGCAACCAAGCCGGACGGCTAACGCCGGCGTCTGCGAAAGTCCCGCTTCTTCGGTTTTGGCGCCAATTCCGGCATTTTGGCCTGCACTTCGCGGAATCTCGCCAGCATCCGCTCGAAACTATTAGTTAACGTTGCGGCAATATCCGGCCGCTTCTCCAGCCCAGCCAGCAGGATCGCCGCCGCCTCGATGGTGGAAAGGCCGTCGCGCCGCGGTTCCCGGCGCAGCTTGCCGTAGAGCGAGGGCCGTTTCGGCCCGAGAATCACCCGCTGGCACTTCAGCATCCAGGCATTGCGCCACCACAGCGCCTTGGCCTGGCTCCAGGTGCCGTCGAGCAGCACGATGCCCTCGATGTCGGCGAGGATCCCGCGCTGATGCGGCTCGAGCTCGCCCTTGCGGTTGATCGCAACGATCTCGGCATCGGTATCGAGGTCTTCGACCTTGGCGGAGCCGAGATAGAGCACCGCCCAGCGTGACGGATCGGGTACCGGCCGGCCGAGCGCCTTGGCCAGGCTCGGCCAGGACAGCCCGATCCGCACCACGGCGTTTTCGAAATGCTGTGCCAACAGTCGCGCGGTGCCGAGCGCCCTGTCCTGCTCCTGCGGATGGATCAGGATCAGGAGCTGGATGCGGCTCTCGATCGGCGTGACGCTGTCGCAGATGCACAGCGGCAACGGCTTGCCGCAATGCGCGCACTCCTCGATCTCGGCGACAATATCGGCTTTTGCTTCGGTCGGTTCGGACATCGCTCCGCTATACGCTTGCAATCGTGCAATTCAAACTATTCCGCGGGTGCATGCACGCCTGACGGCTCGCGGCGCTGGCGCAGCCGGTCGATCAACAGATAGATCACCGGTGTCGTGTAGAGCGTCAGGATCTGCGACACGAACAGGCCGCCGATGATGGTGATGCCGAGCGGCCGGCGCAGCTCGGTGCCCGGGCCGGTCGCGATGACCAGCGGAATGCCGGCGAACAGCGCGGCCATCGTCGTCATCAGGATGGGACGGAAGCGCGCGCGGCAGGCCTCGAAGATCGCGTCCCGCGACGACAGGCCCTGATGCCGCTCGGCCTCGAGCGCGAAGTCGACCATCATGATGCCGTTCTTCTTGACGATGCCGATCAAGAGGATGATGCCGACGAAGGCGATCACGGTCAGCGGCGTGTTGGTCACCTGCAAGGCGAGCAAGGCACCGAGGCCGGCCGACGGCAGTGTCGAGATGATCGTGATCGGATGTGCCAGGCTCTCATAGAGCACGCCGAGCACGATATACATCGCGACCAGCGCGCCGAGGATCAGCAGCGGCTGCCGCCCGCTGGTCTTGTTGAAATCGCCGGCATTGCCGTCGAAGCTGCCACGAATGCCCTCGGGCATGTGCAGCTCGTCGACCGCCTGCTGGATGTTCGTCGTCGCGACCTCCAGCGGCACGTCCGGCAGCAGGTTGAACGACACCGTGGTCGAGGGGAAGCCGCCGGAGTGATAGACCGCGAGCGCCGACAATCCACGCTGGTAGTGCACCAGCGCCGACAGCGGCACCTGCACGTCGTTGGCGCCGGCAACGTAGATGCGCTCGAGGTTCGACGGATCGCTCTGGAATTTCGGATCGATCTCGAGCACCACCACGTACTGGTTGCGCTGGGTGTAGATGTACGAGATCTGCCGCTGCGAGAAGGCGTTGTTGAGCGCGTTGTCGATGTCCTGCACGCGGACACCGAGGCTGGAGGCGGTCTTGCGGTCGATCACGAGGTTGAGCTGCAGGCCGCCGGGATCGCGGTCGGACGAGACGTCCGTGATGCCCTCCACCGTCTCCATGCGCTTGGCCACGATCGGCGCCCATTTCTGCAACAGCTCGAGATCGGTCGAGGCGAGCGTGTACTGGTAGTCGGAATCGCTCTGCCGGCCGCCGGTGCGGATATCCTGGGCGGCGAACATGAACAGGCGAATGCCCGGCACCATGAACAGGTTGCGGCGCAGCCGGTCGATCACCTGTGCGGTCGAAAGCCCGCCCCGCTCCTCCGGCGGCTTCAGGCTGATGTACATGATGCCGCGGTTGGAGGTGGCGCCGCCCGGGCCGCCGCCGGAGCCGACCGACGAGCCGATGCCGGCGACCGCGGGGTCGGCCATCACGATGTCGGCGAGCCGCTGCTGTAGCCCCAGCATCGCCTGAAACGAGATGTCGGGAGAGGCGCGCGTTGCGCCGATCACGAAGCCGCTGTCATCGGTCGGGAAATAGCCCTTTGGTGTCTTGATGTAGAGCGTCACCGTCAGCGCGACAGTGGCGAAGAACACGATCAGGGTCAGGAACGGATAGCCAAGCACGATGCGCAGCGTCGATACGTAGAACGCTACGACCCGGGACAGCGTGCCCTCGATGGCGCGGTCATACCAGGTGGCGCGATCCGAGGTCGCTTCCTTGATGTAGTGCGCGCAGATCATCGGCGTAATGGTCAGCGACACCAGGGTCGACACGATGATGGCAAACGTCAGAGTCAGCGAGAATTCGCGCAGCAGCCGGCCGACGATGCCGTCCATGAAGATCAGCGGCGTGAAGGCCGCGACCAGCGACAGCGAGATCGACAGCACCGTGAAGCCGATCTGCTTGGCGCCTTCGACCGCGGCCGGATATGGCGCCATGCCCTGCTCGAGATTGCGGTACATGTTCTCGATCATCACGATGGCGTCGTCGACCACGAAGCCGACGGAGATCGCCAGCGCCATCAGCGACAGATTGTCGATCGAGAAGCCGGCGAGCCACATCCCGGCGCAGGTGCCGGCCAGCGCCAGCGGCACCGACACGCCGGCGGCGATCGTCGGCACCACCCGGCGTAGGAACACGAACACCACGATCATCACAAGCACGGCGGTCGCCAGCAGCGTGAACTGCATGTCCTCGACACTGGCGCGGATCGTTCCGGTGCGATCGACCAGGGTCGAGATCTCGACGCCCGCCGGAATCCATTTCCTCAGTTCCGGCAGCATCCTGCGAACGCCGTCGACGGTGTCGATGACGTTGGCGTCGCCCTGCTTGGTGATCTGGATCAGCACCGCCGGCTGCTTGTTGAACCAGGCGATCGAGCGCGAGTTGCGCACGGAATCCTCGACCTCGGCGACGTCGGCGAGGCGGACGTAATTGCCGTTCGAGCTTTTGATGACAATGTCGCGGAACTCGGCCGCGGTGCGCATCTGCTTGTTGATCGAGAGCGTCTCGCTCAGCCGGCCGCCATTGAAGATGCCGACCGGTCCCAGCGGGTTGGCATTGATGATCGCGAGCCGGACGTCGTCGGTCGCGATTCCGGCGTTCGCCAGCGACACCGGGTTGAGCGCGATGCGCACCGCCGGCTGGTCGGCGCCGCTGACGGTCACCTCGCCGACTCCCGGCACCTGCGAGATGCGCTGCGCCAGCACCGTGTCGGCGACGTCGTACATCGCGCTGGTCGAGATCGTCTTCGAGGTCAGCGCCAGCACGAATACCGGCGACGCGGCCGGGTTGGCCTTGCGGAACTTGGGCAGCGACGGCAGGTCGCTCGGCAAATCGGCGAGCGAGGCGTTGATCGCGGCCTGCACGTCGCGCGCGGCGCGGTCGATATTGCGGCCGATCGAGAACTGCACCTGGATGCTGGTGATGCCGAGCGAGCTCGTCGAGGTGATCTGGTCGACGCCCGAAATGGTGCCGAGCTTGCGCTCCAGCGGTGCGGCGACGGTCGCGGCCATTACCGAGGGATCGGCCCCTGGCCTGGACGCCGACACCCGAATGGTCGGGAAATCGACATTCGGAACCGACGACACCGGCAGGAATTGGTAGGCGACAATCCCGACCAGGAACAGCCCGATCGCAAGCAATGTGGTGCCCACCGGCCTGCGGATGAAGGGCTCCGAGATCGAGATCACTGCATGCCCTCGGTGGCGCCCGCGATCGGCGGGCCGCTGGGACCCGGCTCCGGCACGGCCCGCTCGATCCGGCGGTTGAGACGGTCGAGCGCCAGATAGATCACCGGCGTGGTGTAGAGCGTCAGCAGCTGGCTCAGCAGCAGGCCGCCGATGATCGAGATACCGAGCGGGAAGCGCAGTTCGGCGCCGGTGCCGCTTTCGATCGCGAGCGGCAGCGCGCCGAACAGCGCCGCCAGCGTCGTCATCATGATCGGGCGGAAGCGCAGCAGGCAGGCCTGCACGATGGCGTCATAGGACGACATGCCCTGGTGACGCTCGGCCTCCAGCGCGAAGTCGATCATCATGATCGCGTTCTTCTTGACGATACCCATCAACAAGATGATGCCGATCAGGCCGATCACCGAGAGATCCTGCCCGCACAGCATCAAAGCGAGGATCGCGCCGACGCCGGCGGAGGGCAGCGTCGAGAGGATGGTGATCGGATGGATATAGCTCTCATAGAGCACGCCGAGCACGATGTAGATCGTGATGATCGCCGCCAGGATCAGCCAGGGCTGGCCGGCGAGCGAGCGCGAAAATTCGGCGGCGTCGCCGGAATAGATCCCGACGATGCTGCCGGGCATTCCGATCCTGCTCTCGATCGCCTTCACGGCCGCGACCGCGTCGCCCAGCGCCTCGCCCGGCGCCAGGTTGAAGCTGAGCGAGACCGACGGGAATTGCGCCTGGTGCGAGATCGCGAGCGGCGCCGTGGTCCGGACCAGCGTCGCCACCGCCGACAGCGGCACCTGCGCGCCGTTGGCGCCGGGCAGATAGAGCTTGTCGAGAATCGACGGGTCGCGCTGATACATCGGCAGCGCTTCGAGCACGACGCGGTACTGGTTGGCCTGGCCGTAGATCGTCGAGATCTGCCGCTGCGCGAAGGCATCGTTCAGCGTGTCGGTGACGCCCTGCAGACTGACGCCGAGCTGGCCGGCGCGCTGGCGGTTGACGTCGAGCGCCGCGCGCAGGCCGCCCTCCTGCGCCTCCGAGGAGACATCGCGGAAGATCGGGTCGCGCCGCATCTCGGCGACGAGCTTTTGCGCCCATTGCGAGACCTCGGCGGCGTCGGTCGCGGTCAGCGTGTACTGGTATTGCGAGCGGCTCGACTGGGTCGAGATCTGCACATCCTGCACCGGCTGGAAGTACACCGTCATGCCGGGCACCGTCGCGATCTTCTCCTTCAGCCGCTCGATCACCTTGACGACGCCCTCGCGCCGCTGGTCGAGCGGCTTCAGCGTCATCACCAGCCGGCCGACATTGGTGGTCGGATTGACCGAGCCCGAACCGATCACCGAGACAACGCCAACCACATCAGGATCGGCCTTGATGATGTTTGAGACCGCGCTCTGCCGCCGCTGCATCTCGGCGAACGAGACGTCGGGCCCGGCCTCGGTCACCGCCGTGATCGATGAAGTGTCCTGCAGCGGCAGAAAACCCTTCGGTGCCAGCACATACATGATCAGCGTCAACGCGATGGTCGCGAACGTCACCAGCAGCGTCGCGCGCTGGCGCCGCAACACCCAGAGCAGCGTCCGATGGTAGAACTCCACCATGCGGTCGATGAAACGGCTGACCGCGGCGAGGCCCGGGACCGCCATCTCCTCATGGATGTTCTTGAGCAGCCGCGAGCACATCATCGGCGTCAATGTCAGCGAGACGATCGCCGAGGTCACGACCGCGATCGTCAAGGTGAGCGCGAATTCGCGGAACATGCGGCCAACCAGGCCGGACATGAACAGCAGCGGGATGAACACCGCGATCAGCGACACCGTCAGCGAGATCACGGTGAAGCCGATCTCGCTGGCCCCCTTCAGCGAGGCCTCCATCACCGTCTCGCCGTCTTCCATGTGGCGGACGATGTTCTCGATCATGACGATGGCGTCGTCGACCACGAATCCGGTTCCGATGGTCAGCGCCATCAGCGACAGATTGTCGAGGCTGAAGCCCGCGAAATACATGATACCGAAGCTCGTGATCAGCGACAGCGGCAGCGCGACGCCGGCGATCAGAGTCGCGCGCAGCGACCGCAGGAACAAGAGCACCACCAGTGTCACCAGCACGACGCTCAGGATCAGCGTGAACTGAACGTCGCGCACCGAGGCGCGGATCGTCACGGTACGGTCGGAGACGATGGTTAGCTTGACGCCGGCCGGGACCGCCCGCTGCAGCCGCGGGATTTCGCCGCGGATCTGCTTGACGACGTCGATGACATTGGCGCCCGGCTGGCGCTGGATGTCGATGATGACGGCCGGCGTGCCCTGGTACCAGCCGCCGGTGCGGTCGTTCTCCAGCCCATCGACGATCTGGGCGACGTCGCCGATCGTGACCGGCGAGCCGTTGCGATAGGCGATGATGATCGGCCGGTAGGCGTCGGCGGCGGCGATCTGGTCGTTGGCGGCGATGGTGTAGGATTGCTGGGCGCCGTCGAGCGAACCCTTCGGCCCCGACACGTTGGCACCGGCGATCGCGTTGCGCAGGTCCTCCATCGCGATGCCATAGGCCGCGAGCCGGGCCAGATCGGCCTGCACGCGCACCGCCGGCTTCAATCCGCCGAGGATCGAGACCCTGCCGACGCCGGAAATCTGGCTCAGCCGTTGGCCCAGGATGGTGTCGGCGAGATCGCTCATCGCCCGCAGCGAGATCGTCTCCGAGGTCAGCGCCAGCGTCATCACCGGCGCGTCCGCCGGGTTCACCTTGGCGTAGACAGGCGGATACGGCAGCGTCTTCGGCAGTATGCCGGCGGCCGCATTGATCGCGGCCTGCACATCCTGCGTGGCGCCATCGATGTCGCGGTTGAGGTCGAACTGCAACGAGATCTGGCTGACGCCAAACGAACTCGTCGAGTTCATCGACGACAGCGACGGGATCTGCCCGAGCTGCCGCTCCAGCGGCGCCGTGATCAGCGAGGCCACCACGTCGGGGCTGGCGCCGGGCAGTTGCGTCGTCACCTGCACGGTCGGGAAGTCGACCTGCGGCAGCGCGGAGACCGGCAGCGCCCAATAGCCGAGCGCACCGCCGATCATCAGGGCGATGCCGAGCAGCGAGGTGGCGATCGGCCGGCGGATGAACGGTTCGGAGACGCTCATGGCTGCGTACTCGCTGTAAGATCGGACATTACGAAGTCAGGATGCCAGTCATGGCTGCGCCTTCGGCGCACCGCCCGACTGTTCGCCCCCTGCTGCCGGCGCGGGCGCCGGTCCGGTCTGCCCCTTCTGATCGCCTTCGCTGTGCTCGTGCCGGCCGCGATGCTCGCCGTCCTTGCCCTGCCAGTCTTTCTTACCGTCCTTGCCCTGCCCTTCGCCTTGACCTGCGCCGCGCTTGCCGGCGGGATTGCGGCTGCGCTTGCGCGGCGCGAGATCGGCGGCCGGCGGCCCGTCATCCTTGCCGACCACGACCTTCGCGCCATCGGCAAGATTGGCAAAGCCGGTCGTCACGACGCGGTCCGACGTGGTCAGGCCGCTGGCGATGACGGCCTCATGCTCGTTCTGCTGGGTGACCGTGACCGGCTTGGCGGTGACGATGTCGCCTTCGCCGATCACGTAGCTGAAGGTGCCGGCCGGACCGCGCTGCACCGCCGAGGTCGGCACCACGATCGCCTGCGGCAGGGTCTCGACCTTGAGCCGCACATTGACGAACTGGCCGGGCCAGAGCTGGTAGCTGGCGTTGGGAAATTCGGCCTTCAGCTTCAGCGTGCCGGTGGTCGGATCGACCTGGTTGTCGATGCCGGTCAGCTTGCCGGTATCGATCACGGTGACGCCGTCATTGCCGAACACATCGACCGCAAGCTGGCCCTTCGCCGCCGCGGCGTTGACGCGCATGATCTGCTGCTGCGGCAAACTGAACCACACCGCGATCGGCCGCAGCTGGGTCAGGATCACGAGCCCCGTGGTATCGGCGGCGTGGATGATGTTGCCCTGGTCGACCTGGCGCAGGCCGGCGCGACCGGAGATCGGCGCGACGATCTTGGTGTAGCCGAGCGTGGCGCGCGCATTGTCGATCTGGGCCTGGTCGGCCTTGATGATGGCCTCCTGCTGTGCGACCAGCGCACGCTGCGTATCGGCCTGCTGCTTGGAGCCCGCGTTGGTGGCAGCGAGCTGCTCATAGCGGGCAAGGTCTATCTTCTGATTGGCGAGCAGCGCTTCGTCCTTGGCCTTCGTGGCCACCGCCTGGTCGTATTGCGCCTGATAGATCGCCGGATCGATCTCGCCCAGAACGTCGTCCTTCTTGACGTCCTGGCCCTCGACGAAATTCACCTTGAGCAGCTTGCCGTCGACCTGCGAGCGCACGGTCACGGTATTCAGCGCCCTCACCGAACCGACGCCGTCGAGATAGACCGGCACGTCATGCACCTGCGGCGTGGCCGCCAGCACCGGCACCGGCAGGTCAGGCCGCCCGCCCGCGCCGCGCCCGCCGCCGCCATTTTGCTTGGGCTGGAAGGCGAGCCAGCCGAGATAGCCGAGCCCGCCGAGGATCACGAGCGTGATGAGCAAGGACACTATGCGCCCCAGCACGCGCGAGAGAAGGCTCCGCTTGCGCGGCGCCGTGCGTTTCTCGTCGTCCGTCGAGTCGGGCTTAAAGAGCATCGACCGGTCTTTCCATCTTCGGTTCCCAGCCGCCCCCTAATGCTTGATATAGGCTCACGATCGCCAATAGCCGGGCCAGTTGGGCCTGCGAATAGGCATCTTCCGCCTGGAACAGGGTCAGCTGCGTGTTTAGCACAGTTACGATATCGGCGGTGCCGGCCTTGAGCTGCTGCTCGGCGAGGTCGAAGGCGCGCCGCGACGACGACAGCACGTCGCGCTGCAGCTGCAGCCGGCGCGTGGTCTCGCGGATCGCGACCAGCGCATTGTCGACGTCGGTGAACGACTGCACCACCGTCTTGCGGTAGGTCTGCAGCAACTCGTCCTGCTTGGCCTTGGTGTATTCGAAATTGCCGAGGATCCGGCCGCCGTCGAAGATCGGCTGGGTCATGCTGCCGACCAGGTTGAAGAAGGCGGCATGCGGCTGGAACAGCGAGACCAGCGCCTGGCTCTGGTAGCCACCCGTCCCGGTCAGCTGGATGCTCGGGAAGAACTGCGCCCGCGCGCTGCCGACATTGGCGGTGGCGGATGCAAGCTGCGCCTCCTGCCGGCGGATGTCGGGACGCTGGGTCAGCAATTCAGACGGCAGGCCCGGCGTGACGCGCGGGATCGCAACGGCGTTGAGGGAGCCGCCGGAGACGCGCACGCTTTCCGGCGGGCGCGACACCAGCACCGCGAGCGCGTTGATATTCTGGGCGAGCGTCTGCCGCAGCGGCGGCACCAGCGCGCGCTGGTTGGCGAGCACGCTCTCCTGCTGCGCGACGTCGAGATCGGAGCCGGTGCCGGCCTTGAAGCGCTCCTTGATCGCATTGAGGATGCGCTCGGCGCTGGCGATGTTGCTCTGCGCGGTGCGAAGCCGGTCCTGCGTCGCGAGCACGGTGAAATAAGCATTAGCGACGCTCGCCAGCGTGGTCAGCGCCACCACCTCGCGGTCGAACCGGTTGGCAACGGCGGTCTCCTCCGCCGCCTGCGCGGCATCGCGGTTCTGGCCCCAGAAGTCGAGCTGATAGCTGGCGCTCAGCGAGGCGTTGTAGTTCACCACCTCGCGCCCGCCATTGGTGAGGCCGCTAGCGCTGGAGCCGGAGGTGCGCGAGTAGGTTTCCGATCCGTTGAGATTGACGGTCGGCAGCAGCGCCGCGCCGGCCTGCCGCGCCAGCGCGTCGGCCTGGCGGAAGCGTGCAACCGCAGCTGCGATGTCGAGGTTGACGGTCTGCGCCTCCTCCATCAGCTGCGTCAGCTCCCTGGAGCGGAAGCCCCGCCACCAATCGAGCGTCGGAAGCGCGTCGCCGGGCCGGCCGAGACGCGCGGCCTTGTAACCCTGCGGCACGTCGAGCGCCGGATCAGGAATGTCCTGGGTCAGGATGCAGCCGGCGCAGCCGACGACCAGGCCGAGCGCAACAAGCGAGCGTCCCGCGAGCCGGCGTGCGCGGACGGCGAGGCCGAACCGGCCTCCAGGCACCATCACGGACACAGGCTGGGTCACACCCGTTCTCCGCCGAAGCCAGACTTCGCCCGTGGCGCACGAATGACGCGTTCAGCGATGGTCTGGGTGACGTTCACGGGGGTATGCTTCCAATGGAACCTGCCTGTCCCATCCTACCCTTGGGACAATGGGGCGGACAGCCCCGTCACAATTGCGTGGCGTCGCATCGCAAGCGATTCGTAGCTACCTTGAATGCCGACTTTTCCCTATTTTTTACCGCATTTCCGCGCATTTCGGACCCGTGCCGGAAGTCACGATTCTTACAAAGATTTCATGGGGATTTCTCGGCTCCTGTTGCATTTGATCCGCAAGATGTGCCGGCGCGGCGCCAGACTCGCGCCACCACGCACCGCACCGTCAGGTTTTGATTGGCCGAGAGCGCGCAACTCACGCGAAACCGCGGACCACAGGAGGATTCTGCTGGCCGACCCGACCGCCGTAAAACGGCGTTCTCCCCAAGCTCGTGGCATCCGCGCGTGCGACGTCAAGCGTGTTGGACCCGCCTTTTGCCGCAGTGCAAAAGCCCTTCCCTTTTTCGATCAGCACACTAGGTTCGCCAAGCAAGATACAGCCCGGCAAAGAAATTCCCCGACATGATATTCAACAAAGACGTCATCGAAGCGATCGGCAACACCCCCCTCATCAAGCTGAAACGCGCGTCCGAACTGACCGGCTGCACCATTCTCGGCAAGGCCGAATTCATGAACCCGGGCCAGTCGGTGAAGGATCGTGCCGGCAAATGGATGATCCTGGAGGCCGAGAGGCGCGGCACGCTGAAGCCCGGCGGCCTTGTGGTGGAGTCGACCGCGGGCAATACCGGGATCGGGCTTGCTGTCGTAGCGAGTGCGCGCGGCTACCGCACCCTGATCGTCATTCCGGAGACGCAGAGCCAGGAAAAGAAGGACATGCTGCGGTTGTGCGGTGCCGAGCTGGTCGAGGCGCCTGCGCTGCCCTTCGCCAATCCGAACAACTATCAGCATCTCGGCAGGCGTCTCGCCGAGCAGCTGCGCAAGACCGAACCGAACGGCGTGCTGTTTGCCGACCAGTGGAACAACCTTGACAATCCCAAGGCGCATTACGACTCGACCGGACCGGAAATCTGGCAGCAGACCGACGGCAAGGTCGACGGCTTCATCTGCTCGGTCGGCACCGGCGGCACGCTTGCCGGCATCAGCCGCTACCTGAAGGAAAAGAACCCGGCCGTCGTCACCGCCTGTGCCGATCCGCACGGCTTCGGGATGTACGAACTGTTCAAGAATGGGCAGGTCAAATCGACGCCGGGCGATTCGATCACGGAAGGCATCGGGCTTGGACGCGTCACGCCTGTGGTCGAGACGGCGAAGGTCGACACTGCGTTCCTGATCTCCGACGAGGAAGCGGTGACCATCATCTATGAGCTTTTGGAGCACGAAGGCCTGTGCCTCGGCGGCTCGACCGGCGTCAACATCGCGGGCGCGATCCAGCTCGCCAAGCAGCTCGGCCCCGGCAAGACCATCGTCACCATCCTCTGCGACTCCGGCAACCGCTATCAGTCCAAGCTATTCAACCCGGCCTTCATGCGCTCGAAGAACCTGCCGGTCCCGGAATGGCTGGAAAAGCGCAGCAAGATCGAGCTGCCGCTGGTCTAGAGCTTTTCCCGTTCCGATGGAATCGGAACGGGGCTCTAGATTCTTGTTTTGACGCGTTTTCTTCACGCGAACCGGTATCCACTTCGCTCGAAAACGCTCTAGGGAGCGAATGGCGTCCCGCAGACGTCATTGCGAGGAGCTATTGAGACGAAGCAATCCATGCTTCCGATGCGCAAGATTGGATTGCTTCGCGGTGTCTGTCATCCGGCGGCGCTTTGCGCCGACCGGGTGGCTCGCAATGACGGCAGAAATCACCGCAGAATCTGGCTCAGGAACAGCTTCGACCGCGCATGCTGCGGGTTGGCGAAGAATTCCTGCGGCGTGTTCGATTCGATGATCTGGCCCGCGTCCATGAAGACGACGCGGTTGGCGACCTCGCGGGCAAAGCCCATTTCATGGGTCACGACCAGCATGGTCATGCCCTCCCTGGCAAGATCGACCATGGTGTCGAGCACTTCCTTTACCATCTCCGGGTCGAGCGCCGAAGTCGGCTCGTCGAACAGCATCACCTTCGGGTTCATGGTCAGCGCGCGGGCGATCGCAACGCGCTGCTGCTGACCGCCCGACATCTGGCCGGGAAACTTGTTGGCCTGATGCGGGATCTTGACCCGCTCGAGGAACTTCATTGCAGTGGCCTCGGCATCCTTCTTCGGGATGTTGCGCACCCAGATCGGCGCCAGCGTGCAGTTGTCGAGCACGGTGAGATGCGGGAACAGGTTGAAGCTCTGGAACACCATGCCGACCTCGCGGCGGACTTCGTCGACACGGCGAAGGTTCGGGCCGAGGTCGATGCCGTCGACCACGATCTCGCCCTCCTGGAACTCCTCCAGCGCGTTGATGCAGCGGATCAGGGTCGACTTGCCCGAACCGGACGGGCCGCAGATCACGATGCGCTCCCCCTTGCCGACCTCCAGGTTGATGTCGCGCAGCACGTGGAAGTCGCCGTACCATTTGTTGAGAGCGGAAATGTTGACGATCGGGGTTGTGGACATGGTGACCTTGTTCAGTGGCGGCGGTGAGCGTTGAGCCGGTTTTCGACGAACAGCGAGTAGCGCGACATTCCAAAGCAGAACACGAAGTAGATCATTCCAGCGAAGGCGAAGCCGGTAAAGGCCGTCGTCGGCGTCGACCAGGTCGGATCGGAGAACGTCGCATGCAACGACCCCAAGAGGTCGAACAACGCGACAATCGAAACCAGCGACGTGTCCTTGAACAGCGCGATGAAGCTGTTGACGAGACCCGGAATCACGTGGCGCAGCGCCTGCGGCATCACGATCAGCGACGTGGTCTTCCACCAGGACAGGCCGAGCGCGCTCGCCGCCTCGCCCTGCCCGCGCGGGATCGCGGCAAGGCCGCCGCGCACCACCTCGGCCTGGTAGGCGCCGGCAAACAGCGCGATGCCGATCAGCGCGCGAACCAGCCCGTCAACGTTGAAGTTGCCCGGCAGGAACAGCGGCAGCATATAGGTTGCGAAGAACAGCACGGTGATCAGCGGCACGCCGCGCCAGAACTCGATGAAGGCGATCGAGAAGATCCGGATCAGCGGAATGGTCGAGCGGCGGCCCAGCGCCAGCGCGATCCCGATCGGCATCGAGGTGACGATGCCGGTGACCGACACCACCAGCGTCACCAGGAGGCCGCCCCACAGCCTGGTGTCGACGATGGGCAGTCCGCCGCGGTCGAGCCCCATCAGCTTGATCACGATCGCGATGCCGGCAAAGCTCGCGAGGCTCCCGAGCAGCGCGCGTTGTCCGGTTCGCATGCCGCCGCCGAGGAAAAACAGGATCAGCGAGACGATCGCCGCGGTCAGCAGGAAGTCGAACCACAGCGGCTGGTCCGACATCCGGAGCTGCTCGCGCAGCCAGGTCAGCGGAAAGATCAGCCAGCCGATCAGGCTGCCGGCGAGTACGATGATGTTGCCGACGGCCCACAGCAGCGGCCCGATCGCCGAACTCCGGCTGAGATTGACCAGCGCCTGGCCGGCATTGACGACGCTGTCGTCGAACAGCTGCAACAGGCTCGCGACCCAGCTGACGCCGAAACCGGCTAGTCCGCCGCCGCGCAGCAGGAAAAAGGCGACCGCCGGGAACGCGAAGAAGAACAGGCTCGCATTCAGGCCCTTCGCCGGCAGGCGCGGAATAAGGAGTGGCAGCAACAGGACGGCCGCGAGGACGAAGGTCAGGTTGACGCGCCAGCGTTCGGCTTCCGGATAGAAGCCGTAGATCAGCTGGGTGAGCTTGGCCTGGATATAGGGCCAGCAGGCGCCGACCTGACGGCCGGCGGTCTCGGCGAGGCATGCATTGCGGTCCTTGCCGCTCCAGACCGCATCGACCAGCAGGAACTTGAACGCGGGTACGATCGTGTACCAGAGCAGCCCCAGCGCCAGGATCGTCAGCAGGATGTTGGTCGGCGAATTCAAGAGTCGCGTGCGGATGAAGCCGACGAGGCCGGTGGTCTTCACCGGCGCCCGGCGTTCGGGCACCAGGTCTTGCCGGACAAAGGATGACGCGGTGACGTCGGTCATGCCCCAAGGCTCCGGTTGATGCGCCAGCCATAGACGCTCATGATCGCGCTGGTGACCAGCGAGATCAGGAGGTACACGCCCATGGTGATGGCGATGATCTCGATCGCCTGGCCGGTCTGGCTCAGCGTCGTGCCGGCGAATACCGAGACCAGGTCGGGATAGCCGATCGCGACCGCCAGCGACGAATTCTTGGTCAAGTTGAGGTACTGGTTGGTCAGCGGCGGAACGATGACGCGCATCGCCTGCGGCACGACGATCAGCCGCAAGGTGGTGCCGCGCGACAGGCCGAGCGACGAGCCGGCTTCCATCTGTCCCTTATGGACCGACAGAATGCCGGCGCGGACGATCTCGGCGATGAAGGCCGCCGTATAGGTCGACAGCGCGACCACCAGCGCAACCAGCTCCGGAATCACCCGCGCACCGCCGGCGAAGTTGAAGCCCTTGAGTTGCGGCAGCTCGAAGGTCACCGGCAGCCCGAACACCAGCATCGTCACCAGCGGCAATCCGGCCAGCAGGCCAAGCACATAGGGCCAGATACGGATCGCCTGCCCGCGTTGAAACAGCGCCCGCCTTGCGTAGCCGCGCAGCGCCAGCGCGCCTGCGATGCCGATCGCAAGCGCGATCAGAAACGGATCAAGTCCGGGCTCGCCGATCGGCCGCGGAATCACCAGCCCACGATTGGAGAGGAAAAAAGCGTTGAACAGCGAGATGCTCTGGCGCGGCCCCGGCAGCGCCGCCAGCACCGCGAGGTACCAGAACAACAGCTGGAACAGCAGCGGCAGATTGCGCACGATCTCGACATAGATCTCGCCGAACCGCGCCAGCAGCCAGTTCGGCGACAGCCGGCACAGCGCAATGATGAAGCCGATGATGGTGGCGAAGACGATGCCAATGCCCGCAACCAGCAGCGTGTTGAGCAGGCCGACGAAGAACACCCGCGTATAGGTGTCCGACCCCGAATACGGGATCAGGTTCAGGCTGACATCAAATCCCGCATTGTTCTTGAGAAACCCGAACCCGGAGGCAATGCGCTGCGTCTCCAGGTTGGCGCGGGCATTGGCCACGATCTCATAGGCTACCCAGGCCAACACCGCCGCGAACACGATCTGCACGGCAAGGCCAGTCCAGCCGGACTGGCCGCCGAGCACGCGCTTCAGGCGGAAGATGAACTGCGGCGGTGGTTTTCGGGGCTCGGTCGTCATCGCCGCAGCCGCCTCGTCGCCAATCAGCGGATCGGAGGCGCGTACTGGATGCCGCCCTTATTCCAGAGATTGTTGAGCCCGCGTGCGATCTGCAGCTTCGATCCGGCGCCGACGTTGCGATCGTACATCTCGCCGTAATTGCCGACGGCCTTGATGATGCGGGAGAACCAGTCCTTGGTCAGGCCGAGCTGCTCACCGAGATTGCCGTCGGTGCCGAAGGCGCGCTTGAGGTCGGGCTTGTCCGACTTGGCCATCTCGTCGACGTTCTTCTGGGTGACGCCGAGTTCCTCGGCATTGATCTGGGCGAACAGCGCCCACTTCACGATGTCGAACCACTGGTCGTCGCCATGGCGAACCATCGGGCCGAGCGGCTCCTTGGAGATGATCTCGGGCAGCACGACGTGGTCGGCCGGGTTGGCGAGCTTCAGCCGCTGCGCATAGAGCTGGGACACGTCGGAGGTGAACACGTCGCAACGGCCGGTCTCGTAGGCCTTCACGGTCTCGTCGGCGCCGGCGAACGCGATCACCTCGTACTTCATGTTGTTGCCCTTGAAGTAGTCGGCGAGGTTCTGCTCGGTCGTGGTGCCGGTCTGCACGCAGACCGACGCGCTGTTCAGCTCCAGCGCCGAGTTCACCTTCAGCGACTTCTTCACCAAAAAGCCCTGCCCGTCATAATAGGTCACGCCGGTGAAGTTGGCGCCGAGCGAGGTATCGCGCGACAGCGTCCAGGTGGTGTTGCGCGACAGCACGTCGATCTCGCCCGACTGCAGCGCGGTGAAGCGGTCCTTGGCCGACAGGGGCACGAACTTGACCTTGGACGGATCGTCGAAGATCGCCGCCGCGATGCCGCGGCAGATGTCGACGTCGATGCCGGTCCAGTTCCCCTTGTCGTCCGGCGACGAGAAGCCCGGCAGGCCGCCGCTGACGCCGCAGGACAGCTGGCCTCGGTCCTTGACCGTCTTGAGGGTTTGCGCCGAGGCAGCCTGGACCGACAGGGCGGCGGCAGCGGCAAGGGTGACAGCCAGGGATACGCGTTTCATGGGCGGGGCCTTTCAGGGTCGTCCGGTGGACGTTTGCATTGCGATCGCCTCGCGTTCACGGGCCATCCCAATGATCCCTTGCAGCAAAAATGCCGATTTGACCGGCAGTTTGACCTGCAAACCGGTCAGGCAACGGATCGTAGGTCGCGGCAGGCCCCTCAACGTGCGGCGACTGGTAGTTGCGCCGCATCACATAGCGACTGACGAGCCGGGTCAAGGGGTTGACGCATGTCTTCTACCTCTTGTTAGTAACACCTCCCGGCCCGGCCCCGTCTTCCCGACGCGGTACGGCTGCGGCAAAAAGTCTAAAGTTTAACGGCAGCGCTCCATGACCTCCTCCGACGGCTCCACGCCCTCCCACCCGCAACAGGCCGCCACCCGCCTGGTCACGGCCGGCCGCGACACCAAGGCCCAGAAGGGCTTTGTCAATCCGCCGGTGTTTCACGGCTCGACCGTGCTCTATCCGACCGCGGAGGACCTCCACGCCCATCGCGCCGAATTTACCTATGGCCGCCATGGCAGCCCGACCACGCGGGCGCTGCAGGACGTGCTGATGGCGCTGGAAGGCCCGCAATGCGCCGGCGTCGGCCTCGCCCCGTCGGGACTGGCGGCGATCAGCACCACGCTGCTCGCCGTACTCAAAACCGGCGATCACCTCCTGGTATGCGACAATGCCTATCGGCCGACCCGCAATTTCTGCGACAACATGCTCAAGCGCTACGGCATCGAGACCAGCTATTTCGATCCGCTGATCGGCGCCGGCATCGAGACGCTGTTCAAGCCGAACACCCGCGCCGTGCTGATCGAAGCGCCCGGCTCGCAGACGTTCGAGATGCCGGACGTGCGGGCGATATCGGCCGTGGCGCACGCCTGCGGCGCGCTCATGATCGACGACAACACCTGGGCGACGCCGCTCTATCACCGCTCGCTCGAACAGGGCGTCGACATCAGCATGCAGGCCGGCACCAAATATATCGGCGGCCACTCCGACATCATGTTCGGCACCATCGCAGCCAATGCGAAAGCCTGGCCGCTGATCCAGGAGGCGATCCGCCTGCTCGGCGTCTGCGCCGGCCCCGACGACGTCTATCTCGCGCTGCGCGGGGTTCGCACGCTATCGGTGCGGCTTGCGCAGCACCACCGCTCCGGACTCGAGATCGCGCGCTGGCTCGGCGCGCGGCCCGAGGTCGATCGCGTGCTGCACCCTGCGCTCGACACCGATCCCGGGCACGCGATCTGGAAACGCGACTTCACGGGCGCCTCCGGGTTGTTCAGCATCGTGCTGAAGCCGGTGCCGCAGACCGCGGTCGATGCAATGCTGAACGCGCTCACCCTGTTCGGCATGGGCTTTTCCTGGGGCGGCTTCGAAAGCCTCGCGATCCCGTTCGACTGCAGCGACTATCGCACCGCGACCAAATGGTCGCCGGGCGGGCCGACGCTGCGGCTGCATATCGGGCTCGAGAATCTCGACGACCTCAAGGCCGATCTCGACCGTGGATTTGCGGCGTTGAAGGCCGCGCTCTGATCCTCGCGCCCTGCCACGTTAGACGACATTAACCACGCTCCACCGGCGCTGACGCCGCGTTGCGACCAACGTCGTACGTCTTAAGCACGCGCGATCCCCGGGATTCTGCGGAGATGCAACGGCGCCGATAACCCGCCGTTCACCATCCCCGCCAATCCCTTAATTGTCCGGACCTTCCATCAAGTTCCCTTATACTTTTGCGGCCGTAGTGATGCCTCGGGAAGGGCTGTCAGTGCCGCAAGGACGCGATTGCCCTGTGTGAAGGGCATTCAGACAATCGCATGAAAACGGCACGCATCGTGGTCCTCGGCATCGCCGGCGTCGCAGGCCTCGCGGCCATGTATCTCGCGAGCGTTGGCGATCGCAAACCGGCGCCGGTCGCGCCGCCCGTCGCGCAACTGCCGACCGTCGAAGTGCTGGTCGCAAAGTCCGACATCGGGCTCGGTCAATCGGTCAAGGCCGAAGACATCCAGTGGCAGCGCTGGCCGGCTGAAACTGCAAGCAGCGCGTTCATCCGTCACGACGCCAACGCCAATGCCATGAACGACGTCATCGGTTCGATCGCACGCGCGCCCTTCATCGTCGGCGAACCGATCCGCGAGCAAAAGCTGGTCAAGGCCAATGGAAGCGGCTTCATGGCCGCGATCCTGCCCTCCGGCATGCGCGCGATCTCCACCGAAATCTCGCCGGAGACCGGCGCCGGCGGCTTTATTCTGCCGAACGACCGCGTCGATGTGATCCTGTCGCGTCGCGACAAAAATCCCGACCAGCAAGGCGGCCGCGATATCGTCACCACTGAAATCCTGCTGTCCAACGTCCGCGTGCTGGCGATCGACCAGGCGCCGAAGGAGAAGGACGGCAACAACTCCCTCGTCGGCAAGACCGTGACCCTCGAGCTCAAGCCCGAACAGGCCGAGACGCTGGCGCGCGCCCGGCAGAGCGGAACGCTGGCGCTGGCGCTGCGCAGCATCGCCGACGTCAACGAGCAGATCGACGAGACCAGAGACCATGCCCCGAAGCGGGGCGAGAGCATCAAGGTGGTGCGTTTCGGCATCCCGAGCTCTCTGACGACACAGAAGTGATGGGGGCTTCGATATGACGACGGGTGCGAAACAAATGGCGACGTCGACCACGCTGGTCCGCGCGCTGTCATTGTCGGCGATCACTGCGCTGATGCTGATCCCTGCCCTTGCCAGCGCGACCGATCCCGACAAGAACGCGGATGTCGCGGTGACCAGCAGCATCGCCGCCAAGACGCGCTCCGTCTCGCTCGGCGTTGGCAAGTCGGTCGTGGTCGACCTGCCGCGCGAGGCCAAGGACGTTCTGGTCGCCGATCCCAAGATCGCCAACGCCGTGATCCGCTCGGCGCAGCGCGCCTATATCATCGGCGCGGCGGTCGGCCAGACCAATGTGGTGTTCTTCGACGCCGACGGCAACCAGGTCGCCTCCTACGACATCGCGATCAAGCGCGACCTTAACGGAATGCGCGCCGCGCTGAAGCAGATGCTGCCCGGCGTCCAGATCGAGGGCGTCGGCGACAGCGTCGTCCTGACCGGCACGGTGGCAAGCCCGGTCGAGGCCCAGCAGGCCGGCGACATCGCCGCCAAACTGGTCGGCAGCGCCGACAAGGTCGTCAATTCCATCGTGGTCCGCGGCCGCGACCAGGTGATGCTGAAAGTCACTGTCGCCGAAGTCCGCCGGGACGTCGTCAAGCAGCTCGGCGTCGACCTCAGCGCCAACATGAACTACGGCACCGCCGCGGTGGTCTTCAACAACGCCAACGCCTTCACCGCCAATAACGGTGCGCTCGCCCCCAACAACGGGCTGACGGGCGCAGCCCTGAACAAGCTCGGCGTGCCGACCGTCACCGCGACGCTGCGCGCGATGGAGAGCGCGGGCGTGGTCAAGACGCTGGCCGAGCCCAACCTCACCGCGATCTCCGGCGAGTCGGCGACCTTCATTTCGGGCGGCGAGTTTCCGATTCCGACCGGCGTCACCTGCCAGACGACGACGTCGGGCACGATCGGCAATTGCGTGCAGACCGTCAGCTTCAAGAAGTTCGGCATCTCGCTCAACTTCACGCCGGTGGTGCTGACCGAGGGACGGATCAGCCTGAAGGTGATGACCGAGGTCTCCGAAGTCTCGATGGAGAACGCCCTGACCGGCGGCCAGAACGGCACGACCATTCCCTCGATCAAGACCCGCCGCGCCGACACCACGCTGGAAGTACCCTCCGGCGGCTCGATCGCGATGGCCGGGTTGATCCAGGAGCAGACCAAGCAGGCCATCAACGGCATGCCCGGCGTCGATCAGATCCCGATCCTCGGCCAGCTCTTCCGGAGCCAGGACTTCGTCAACAACGAGACCGAGCTCATGGTCATCGT
Source organism: Bradyrhizobium australafricanum (assembly GCF_020329495.1). Classification (NCBI taxonomy): domain Bacteria; kingdom Pseudomonadati; phylum Pseudomonadota; class Alphaproteobacteria; order Hyphomicrobiales; family Nitrobacteraceae; genus Bradyrhizobium; species Bradyrhizobium australafricanum. The sequence continues at coordinate 46,759 of NZ_JAGKJL010000030.1, forward strand.
GACGCCCTACGTGGTGCGCGCCGTTGCGCAGAAGGAGCTGTCCCGTCCCGACGACGGATTTGCCCCGGCTTCCGACGCGCAGTCGGCACTGCTGGCGCGCGTCAATCGCATCTACGGCGTCGCCGCCCGCAGCGAGCCGATCGGCGCCACGCCGGTCAATTTCGGCTTCATCATCGACTGAGGCGCGGACCTGAAGGGGTTGGGGGATCCTATGATGACACGCAACACACAAGCCGGTCGTGCCAGGACGCTGTCGCTGTTCGGCGCCCTCGTCGTCAGCGCGATCGCACTCGGCGGCTGCAATCTGACGGGCGATGTTGTCACCGGCACGGTGCCCGACGACTACCGGCAGCGGCATCCGATCGCCGTCACCGAAGGCGAGCAATCGATCGTCGTCTTCGTCGGCCGCGCGCGCGGCAACCTCACCGAAACGCAGCGCGACGACGTCATGGGGCTAGCGCGCACCTGGCGCCGCGAAGGCACCGGTGCGATCGCGATCGACGTGCCGGCCGACAGCTCGAACGCGCGCTCGGCACAGGCGGTGTATCAGGAGATCCGCGGCCTGCTGGCGTCGATGGGCGTGCCCGCCCATGCCATCACCAGGCGCTCCTATCATCTCGACGATCCGCGCGCGCTTCCGACCATTCGGCTGAGCTATCCGAAGATGGCCGCCGTCGCCGGTCCCTGCGGAGTGTGGCCGGCCGACCTCGGTCCCTCGATCTACAATCCGAGCTACAACGAGAACAAGCAGTACGACAATTTCGGCTGCGCCACGCAGCGCAACCTTGCAGCCATGGTCGCCAATCCATCCGACCTCGAACAGCCGCGAACCGAGACCGCAGCCTATACGCCGCGCCGTACGATCGCGTTCGATAAATACCGCAAGGGTGAGTCGACCGCGACCGCCTACCCCGAAGCCGAGAAAGCCAAGTTGAGCGACGCCGCGAAATGACCGAACAGCAAGACGAGCCGCAGCACGCCAACGATTACATCGCGCCGGCGCCGCGGATTTCCGTGCAGGCGTTCTGCGCCAGCGTCGCGACCGCCGCGAACGCACGCGCGGCTGCCGACGACCGCCGGCTCGCCAAGGCTCATCTCTCGGTCCATATGGGCGGCATCGCCGCGGCGATCGACGCCTACCACAAGGCGCCGACGCCCAATGTCATCATGCTGGAGACCGAGCCGGATCATGATTTCCTGGCCGGTCTCGACGAGCTCGCCACGGTCTGCGATCCCGGCACCCGCGTCGTGGTGCTCGGCAGGCCCGGCGAGACCGCACCGTATCGCGAATTGGTCCGGCGCGGCGTCAACGACTACGTCATCGGGCCGGTCAAGGTGCTCGACATCGTGCGCTCGATCTGCAGCCTGTTCTCGGCCTCCGAAGCGGTCTCGGTCGGCCGCCTGATCGCGGTCGCGGGCGCCAAGGGCGGCGTCGGCGCCTCGACCATTGCCCACAATGTCGCCTGGACCATCGCACGCGACCTCGGGCTGGACTCGGTCGTCGTCGATCTCGACCTCGCCTTCGGTACCGCCGGGCTGGACTATAATCAGGACCCGGTGCAGGGCATCGCCAACGCCGTGTTCTCGCCCGAACGTCCGGACTCTGCCTTCATGGAACGCCTGCTCGCAAAGTGCGGCGATCATCTCAGCCTGCTGGCGGCGCCGGCCACCCTCGACCAGGTCTACGATTTCGGCGCCGAGGCGTTCGATGCGATCTTCGATACGATGCGCATGACGACGTCCTGCATCGTGCTCGACGTGCCGCATCAATGGACCGCCTGGACCAAACGCGTGCTGGTCGGTGCCGACGATATCCTGATCGTGGCCGAGCCCGACCTCGCCAACATGCGCAACACCAAGAACATGATGAACCTGTTGAGGACCGCGCGTCCGAACGACCGTCCGCCGCTCTACTGCCTGAACCAGGTCGGCATGTCGAAGCGCCCCGAGATCGAGGTCAAGGATTTCGCCAAGACGATCGAGAGCCAGCCGATCGCGGCGATCCCGTTCGACTGCAGGCTGTTCGGTGAAGCCGCCAACAATGGCCAGATGATCGCGGAAGTCTCCGCGCGTCACCGCACCACAAGGACTTTTCTGCAGATCGCGCAGCGCCTCACCGGCCGGCCCGACCTCGCCGAAGCCCGCGAGTCATTCCTGTCGCCGATCCTCAAGAAGCTGCAGTCGCGCCGAAACGACGGGCGCCGGGCCGCCGGCTAGTGTCCCGGTAGCGCACTAGTCGCGGCGACTGGCTGCGACCGGGATCTTCTCGGCGTCGGTGCGGCTCGCATCCCTGCGCGCCAACAACCGCTTCAGCGCGGCGACGTTGGCTGAGCCCTGCTCCGCCGGCAAATCGGCCTTCATGATGGTTTCCGCCTCGGACTGGCGGCCCTGCAGGCCAACCACGACGGCGAGATTGGTCCGCACCCGCATGTCGCCGGAGGCGCGCTCTCGCGCGCGGCGCAGCGTCTCCTCGGCCTTCGGCAGGTCCTTCGACAGCAGGTAGGACAGCCCGATATTGGAGAGCACTGACGGATCGTCAGGCACGATCTTCAGCGCGCTCGCATAATACTGCCGCGCTTCGTCGTGGCGGTCGAGCTGGTCGAGCACGGCGCCCTGCGCCGACAGGATGCGCCAGTCCGGATCTTCCGGGGTATGCGCGCGCCCGAGCACGTCGAATGCCTGCTGGAAATTGCCGTTGTCGGCGAGCGCCCGTCCGTAGCCCGCGAGCAGCGCCTTGTTGCTGGGCTGCGCCAGCACCGCCTGCTCCATGACGGCGACCGCCTGGGCCCGCTGGCCGGTGGCGCGCAACGCCCGGGCGTATTTCAGCGCGGCGTCGGTGTCTTTCGGGTTGGCGCGGACGCGCTCGTGGTAGGTCGCGATGTCGCGCCGCGGATCGGCCGGCGCCGGCGTGGCCTCCGCCGTGTCGCCCAATGAGCCGGTGATGTCAGACGGGCCGGACGTTTGACAGGCAGACAACCCGATCAGCAGGATCGCGGCAGATACTACCGTGCCCGCGAGACGGCGCGCGCGGCCTGAGGGTCGGGGGAATTTCTCAAACATAAAGCGAGACTCGGAACGGCGAAGGTTCCGGGATGCTCACAGCTTAACCCTAAGGTCCGGTTAAGGATGCCATCATGTCGCCGTCATCCGGCCCAGATGCGGTGCCGGACGCCTGGCGAGACAGCAGCCAAATGGCAGATTCAATCGACGAACTGGGCGCCGAACTCGTGCCCGATTTGCCAGGCCAGCCGGCACTGACGCGGACTGCCGGTCGAAAGGATGATGGTGAATTCCGGCGGGATCTCCAGATATTCGGCGATCACCTTGACGCCGCCGGCCGAAATATCGGTGATCATGCAGTCGCGTGGCAGCGACCCTGTGCCCAGCTGAATTTTGGCGACGCTCCGGCACGGGCGGCGTTCGCTCTTGCGGCGATTCATAAACATTCTGATCCCCAAGCCTTTCTGGGCAACTTCCTGGCCTATCGTCATAGCGGGGAAAGATTGGAAACTGCCTAGCGGAACCCATCGCAATTGAGCGGTCGCGTTCGAGATTCGTTTACCGGGGGGCGCCCTCGCCGGGAGACACGAGCTTGATCAATCAAAGATTGAATAGTTGAATGATATGTGCTGCAGGTCGAATGAGGTCTCCCTGATGGGCCGCCTCACTCGATAGCCTGCGTCGTTCCCGCCGTGGTCGCATGAGAACAAAAAGGGGTTGATCGCCAGTCGATAGACGATACCTATGTTCATTCGACTCGAATTCGCCGGGATGCCAGGAAGCATGGGAAGCATTGTTCTGCTCGATCTGATGGGGGGCGTGGCGCTCCTGCTGTGGGGCCTGCACATGGTCCATAGCGGGATTCTGCGCGCCTTCGGGCCGGATTTGCGGTTGCTGCTCGCCCGGGCGCTGCGCAATCGCTTTACCGCCCTTGGCGCCGGTCTCGGCCTGACCGCCCTGCTCCAGAGTTCGACCGCGACTGCCCTGATCACCAGTTCCTTCGCCGCCGAAGAGATCGTCAGCCTGGTGCCGGCGCTTGCGATCATGCTCGGCGCCAATATCGGCACCACGCTGATCGTGCAGGTGCTGTCGTTCAACGTCGCCGCCATCGCGCCGGTTCTGTTCATTGTCGGCCTCGTCGCGTTCCGCAGCGGGCCGCGCTCCCGGATCAAGGATCTCGGCCGCGTCTCGATCGGCCTCGGCCTGATGCTGCTGGCGCTGCACATCCTGCTCGATACGATGGCGCCCGCCGAGAATGCTCCGGGCGTGCGCGTGTTCCTGGGCGCGATCACCAGCGATCCCGTGCTCTGCATCCTGATCGGCGCCGTCGTCACCTGGCTGGTCCATTCCAGTGTCGCCAGCGTGCTGCTGGTGATGTCGCTGGCCTTTTCCCAGTTCATCTCGCCCTATGCCGCATTTGCGCTGGTGCTCGGCGCCAACCTCGGCAGCGCCATCAATCCGTTGCTGGAGGGCGCGCGGCGCGACAATCCGGCGAGCTACCGGCTGCCGGTCGGCAACCTCGTCAACCGCGTCATCGGCATCCTGCTGGTGGCGCCGTTCCTGCGCCCGATCACCGAGATCATCTACGCCTGGCAGCCCGATCTCGCCAAGGCGACTGCGCTGTTCCACATCGCCTTCAACGTTGCGACCGCGCTGCTGTTCATCGGCGTGCTCGACCACATGGCGCGGCTGCTTGAGCGTTTGCTGCCGAAGCGAGCGCAGGAGACCGATCCATCACGGCCGCGCTATCTCGACGAGAGCGCGCTGGAGACGCCTTCACTGGCGCTGGCCGATGCGGCGCGCGAGGTGCTGCATATGGGCGATCACACCGAGGCCATGCTGCGCAAGGTGATGGCGGCGATGCTGACCAACGATCGCGCCCTGGTCGACCAGGTGTCGAAGATGGACAACACCGTCGACCGGCTGAACGAGGCAATCAAGCTTTACGTCACGAAACTCACCCGCGGCAGCCTGGACGAGCGCGAGGGTCAGCGCGCGATGGAGATCGTCGCGTTCGCGATCAATCTCGAGCATATCGGCGACATCATCGACAAGAACCTGAGCGAGCTCGCGACCAAGAAGATCAAGCATCGCCTGCAATTCTCCAGCGAAGGCGCCGAGGAATTGTCGGCATTCCACAAGCGCACGATCGACTCGCTGCGGATCGCGTTCGGCGTGTTCATGTCGGGTGATGCCAACGAGGCGCGCAAGCTGCTCACCGAGAAGGCGGCGCTGCGCGCGGCCGAATTGGCCGCCGTCGAGCGCCATCTGGAGCGCCTGCGCGAAGGCCGGCCCGAAACCATCGAGACCACTTCGCTGCATCTCGACGTGCTGCGCGACCTTCGCCGCATCCATTCGCACATCTGCTCGGTCGCCTATCCCGTGCTCGATGCCGCCGGCGAGACCGCCGCCGATCGCGAGAGCACCACCATGGAAGCGACCGAGGTTGCGGCGCCCGTGCCTTCGAGCTCTCCGGGTTCCTGACCCCGGCAAGGCCCGCCGCGCCGGCATGGCGTGATGCGATCTACGCTCGCTATGTCGGCGGCCGATGTTCGGAGCCGAAACGCCGCTGCGGAAGCGCGGAGACGGAGGCCAGTTGGTCGATGCTGTCACGCTGGCGATCGAAAGCCCCGAGCAGATCGCCTTGCAGCAGCCGGCCGCCCGACAGCTTCATCCGAAGCGGATCGACGTTGCGGCCGTTGATCCGCACCTCGTAATAGAGGTGCGGTCCGGTCGAGAGCCCGGTCGATCCGACAAAGGCGATCGTCTCGCCCTGACGAACGCGGTCTCCGATCTTCAGCCCGGGCGGGAAGTTCGCGACGTGGGCATAGGTCGTCTCATAGCCGCGGTCGTGCCGCACGCGGATATATTTCCCGTACCCGCGTTCGTACCCTTCGGTCTCGACGACGCCGGCGCCCGCGGCCGCGATGGGCGACCCATAGGGCGCCGCATAATCGACGCCCTCATGGAAACGGCGGTCGCCAAGGATCGGATGAATCCGCCAACCAAAGCCATCGCCGAGCCGCCCGCTCACCACCGGCTTGCGCAACAGGAATTTGGTGATGGACTGGCCGGTCTCATCATAGAAATCGGAGCTGCCATCGTCCGGCGCCGTGAAGCGATAGTACCTGCGGGTCTGTCCGCCCGCCGTCAAATCGATGAAGACCAACTCCGGCTGACCGATGTCGTTCGGCGCGTAGATGATCTCAGCCACATCGGCGTCGCCGAGCGGCTCGTCGAGGTCGAAATCGCGGCCACAGAGCCGCATCAGTTCAGCAACGATCCCCTGGTCGACGTGGTTGGAGCGCGCGAGCGCGTCAAGGCCGTCACGCAGCGTTTCGCCTGGAACGGAATGCGTATCGATCGACTCACGCAGCGGGCTGTCGCTCCGCACGGCGATGTCGGGCTGTTCCGGCACGATCGGCTGGTATTGGCCGCCATCGGTGCGACCGACGGCCGAAACATCGGAGCCGGCCCGTTCGATCGACACCTTCGCAACATGGCCGCGCGGCGAACCGGAGTCTTCGCCTTGTTCGACGACCGTGATTTTCTCGCCACCGGACAGCGTCTCCAGAGCACTAGGCGACGGGAAAGCGGCCAGGATCGCCGGCGCGTCCTCCGCGGCGGCCGCCAGCGCCCGCAGAATGGCGGACAGCGTGTCGCCGCTTCTCGCGATAATGACATGTCGACGGTGACGCGACGACGAAGGCGACTTCGGAAAATTGGTGACGTTGACAGCCTCACCGATCGGAGCCGGCGGATGATGCGGCACGTCTTCACCGTCAGCATAGGCGCTGGTGCCGCCCGGCAGTGGGCGCCGCGATGGACCCGTCCGTATGATGGCCGGCAACTCCGACAGCAGGTCGCGTCGCGAGCCCGGTCGCGCGTCGTCCTTTTCGTCTCCCCGCGCTTCCTGGTGTGGTTCGAGATCGATCTCCGCGAGCCGCGCTGACACGCGGGTAAATCGACGGACCGCGCCGGCATCGCTCAGCTGCTCAATCTTGAGCGCAGCGGAATTGCCCTGCGGGCCGAGCCTCCGGTCGAGACGATCGCCGCGTCGCGCCTCGTCAACTACCTGCCCTGCGAAGCGCGGAAGTGACACGACCGGCGCGGCTGCGAATCGCGCGTGATCGCCAAACGCCCCGCGAAGCGCGCCGGCAAGAAGAGCGACGGCGGCGGATCCGATCAGAATCGTCCCCGCCATCCAGCGGAGGCTGACGGCGCGCCGGTCAGGCAATTTGCGCTCGCCGGTCAGCGGTGGCTCGTCAAGCGACGGAATATCGCGGACGCTCGATAGATAACCACCCGCTTTCGTCGCTTCGTCACGGCTGGTCATCAACGCCCCTCATCCCCTGGGGCACGGTCTCGAGATGCCGCCACGCCCACGGCAAGCCGTAGATGCCATGCGGCTTGGGGCGAATGTTTGACCTTGGTTCAGATTCGGTCGCAATTGATGCCGGGCTGAGCCCGATGCTGGAATCTATCGAGATTCCCGAACAAGGCCTACCGCTCGCCGCTCCGACGATGACGGCAATCAGCTATCGAGCGTCTTCGACCCGCGGCCGCGGTTCTTCACGATCAGCATGATGTTGCGGATGTAGATCAGCGTGGCCAGCCCCTGCCCGATGATGATGACGGGCTCGCGCTTGGCAAGCCCGTAGATCAGCGTCATCAGGCCGCCACCCATCGAAAAGAACCAGAACGCCATCGGCACCACGCTCTGGCCGGCGCGTTCGCTGGAAATCCACTGCACGAGGAAGCGCGCGGTGAAGAACAGTTGCGCGATCAGGCCGAACGCCAGCCAGAAGTCGAACTTGGCGATGAACACGTCGTAGAGATAGGCGCTCAGCGCCTGACCGTACTGAATCAGCATCACTTCACCTCGGTCACGCCTGGCACGCCAGCGACATCGGGCACCTCAGCGACCACTTCAGTGACGACCGGCGTCGGCTTCTTGCGGCGGATCAGCCACCACACGCCACAGAGATCCATAATCCCGATCCAGAGCCGGTCGAAGAATCCATAGTTCGACACGCCGGAATGGCGCGGCCGATCGACGACGTCGACATAGGCAATCGCCAACCCCTCGCGGCGGACCAGCGCCGGAAGAAAACGATGCAGCCCGTCGAAGTAAGGCATCGCCAGAAACACCTCGCGCGGAAACGCCTTCAGGCCGCATCCGGTGTCGCGGGTGCCGTCGCGCAGGATGATGCCGCGCACCGTGTTGGCGATGCGCGATTGCAGCTTCTTGAAGCCGGTGTCCTTGCGGCCGACGCGCTGGCCCGCGGCGAGGCCGACGCGGCCGTTGCCGCTCTCGACCGCCGCGATCAGGTCCGGCAGGAAGGCGGGATTGTTCTGCCCGTCACCGTCGAGCGTCGCCACGATCGCGCCGCGTGCCGCGCGCACGCCGCTGCGCACGGCCGCCGACTGGCCCGACGAGACCGCGTGGCGGAGCTGCCGGAGATTGGGCCGCTCGGCCATGATCGCGCTGAGCCGCTCGCCGGTGGCATCCGTCGAGCCGTCATTGATGTAGATGATCTCGTAGGCCCAGCGTCCGTCGAGCGCGGCCGCGATCTCGGCGATCAGCGGCGCGATATTGTCCGCCTCGTTGCGCACAGGCACGACGATGGAAACGGCGACCGGCGTCTGGTCGGGAGCAGGCAAATCGGCACTCGTGGTTGGTGTTGTCGGCGATGGAACCAGCCCGATCCGACCGTCGGGCGACCGCTTTTATGGGGCGAAGGCGCTCCTCGCAACCCTTTTGAGACGCCCGTCCGACGGTCCTGACAGCGCCACCACAGTGCCGTCGCGATGAATGGCAAAACCAAGGCGGCGGGCGGCGAACCAGTAGCGCACGACCATTGCGCCGATCACCCCGACCAGCGCACCGGCCACCACGTCGCTCGGATGATGCGCCAGCAGCACGAGCCGGGTCGCGGCGATGACCAGCGCATAGACCAGCATCGCGAACCGCGCGCCCGGCCACACCGCGGACACCGCAAAGGCAAGTGCGAACGCCGTAATCGAATGTCCCGACGGAAAGCTCGAATAGGCCTCGGTGCCGGCGAAATGCTGGAAGTTGAAGGCATTGGCCTTGCCGCCGACAAAGGGCCGCCCGCGGCCGACGATCCACTTGATCAATTCACCGACAGCGACCGAGAGCACGACCGACAGAAACAGGTATTGCAGCCTTGTCCCGAAGCCAAGCAAGGTGGCGCGCGGCACGCCGCGCAGCGCAGGCGCCGCCAGCGCGACCGCGATCAGCAGCAGGCCAAGCGCGCACAGCACATACTCGTCCTTGCCGAAATCGGTGAGCGTCTTCACCCACCACAGACCCGGCGTGCCGCGTGGCGGCATCAGACTGATCTCGGTGACATCGAACGCATACATCAGCGTGATGATCACGCCGCCGACGATGACGACGAGCAAAAGTCCGTGGCGCGCGGAGCGGCGCGCCGCCTCGGCGCGGCGCGAATGCGACGGTGCCCGCACGAGCTGGGCAAAGGACAGCCAAACCAGTGTCAGCAATCGTCCGAAATAATTGGCGGATTCCGGGGTGGCTGGAAGCGCCGGCATGTCATTCCGTCCCTTCGGAACGGAAGATCGCGATCGAGACCGCCTTGCCCTGCGAGATGTTGTAGCCCTCGACGCGCACCGGCGCGTTGTAGCGCAGGCCGATCGCCTCGGCGCGCTGCACGAAGGCGCGCTCCGAGCGCTGTTCGACCAGCGCGAAGCGGCAGGAGCCCTGCCCGAGGAAATCCGCGGCGCCCGATCCGTCGGTGAGAAGCGTCGAGGTATCGGTCATGAAGACGAGGCTCGGCTCGTGGAAGCCGGCGGCTGCCGCCTTCGGGCCGACGCAGGTCACGTTGCGCAAGGCGCGTGCGACCTCCTGGCTCGGAAATACGGTGGTAAGCCGCGGCAGCACCACACCATAGGTGCCGGCTGCCATCAGCGCCGCGGCAATCACCGCATTGAGCAGCGAGCGCTCGGCGCGGCTGTCCTCGAACAACCACCACGCGATCAGGCCGAACACCATCGCAACGGCGAACAACGGCCAGGCCGGAAACACCGGCTGATGGATCGCCTTGATGGCGCCGACGATCACCAGCACGGCACCGAATGCGGGGATCGCGAACCACCAGGCGGCGCCCCGCAACAGCCAGGGCGAGCGCGACAGCACGCGCCGCTCCAGCGCGCCGACGGTCAGGATCGCGATCGCCGGATAAAGCGGCAGCACGTAATGCGGCAGCTTGGTCAGCACGGCCTCGAACACGATCCAGGACGGGATCAGCCAGGCCAGCAGGAACTGCGCACCGGGCTCGCGCCGCGCCCGCCAGACCGCAGGCGCCGCCATGCCGGCGAGCGGCGCACCGGGCCAGAACGTGATCCAGAACAGCAGCAGATAGACTCCAGGGGGCGCACCGTGGGATTCCTGCGCACCGAGCTTGCTCAGCATGTCGCCGCCGACCGAGTCGGCAAAGAAGGTCTCGCCGGCGCGCAGGAAGATCAGCACGAACCACGGCAGCACCAGCACCAGGGTCCACATCAGGCCCCAGACCGGGCGCATGCGCCAGAACCAGGCCGCCGATCGGTCGAGAATCGCAAGCCCCGCCATCGCAAGGCCGACGAACATCAGGATCAGCGGCCCCTTGAGCAGGATGCCGACCGCCAGTGCCGTCCAGAAGACCGCGGGCGGACCCCATGACGGGTGTGCGGGATCCTCGCCGCGCTGCCACGACAGATAGACTCGCGCCATCGCGCCCATCGCCGCGGTGACGGTCAGCAGTAGCATCGCGTCGGTCTTGGCGAGCCGCGCTTCGACCCCGAGCAACACGCAGCTTGCCATCATCAGGGCGGCCAGCACCGCCCCCTGCCGCGTCACGAAGGCCAGCGCCGTCCAATAGGTCAGCAAAACGGCGCCGATGGCGCCGATCAGGGACGGCAGGCGGTAGACCCAGATGCGGACCTGGGCGCGCGGCACCCCGAGCGCGGAGACGGTCTTCAGCGCCGCCGCCTGCATCCAGTAGATGCCAACCGGTTTCTTGTAACGGACATCGTCCTGGAAGCGGATGTCGACGAAATCGCCGCTCTCGACCATCTGCTTGGTCGCCTGGGCAAAGCGGACCTCGTCACGGTCGACCGGCGGGATGGTGAAGAAGCCCGGCAGGAACAGCACCAGGCAGGTCAGCGTCAGGAACAGGATCGAACGCCATTGGCTGGCCGTTACGAACTCGAACGCCATGAACAGCCTGCGGCTCGAATGCGCAGGTTTTACAGACTGTTGCCCTGCTCCGAAGCGCCGGGGTTGGAGGCCATCCACCATGGGTTTCGCATACGATGAAACCGCAGCGCAAACAACTGTGCTGTTCCGCTTTCCGACCGTGCCGCTCCGCTTTCCCGTGCGATCATTGCACGCGGATCACAACGGTATCCGCGGCCCCCGTGGCATCGATCACGGTGAGCCGGGCGAAGCCCGGCCCCGGCGGGTCGATCAGGCGCTGGCGCCGGCTGTCGATGTCCCCGGCTGAGACACCATTCACGAGCACCGTCAGCGGCAGCACCCCGCCGGCAACCTTGACCGGCATCGGCGCATTGCGGCCGTCCTCGGAATGATCGACATCGATGCGCGAGCCGTTCAGCGGAAACTGGATGTGCGGAGCCTGGTCGTTGCCGCTACGGACCAGTTCGCCGAGCGGCCGGAAGCGGCGCAGCGGCGGCGGCAGTTTCGCGTTGGAGGCGACCAGAACGCCGCGTGGCGGCTTCGGCAATGCCGCCGGGATTTTGCCGGTGCGCGCAAAGGCGTCGAACAGGATGGGTGCCGCGGCCGTACGGCCGACTAAACCCGGCACCGGCGCGCCGTCGGGACGGCCGACCCAGACGCCGATCGTGACGCGGCCGTCGAAGCCGACCGACCAGGCATCGCGATAGCCGTAGCTGGTACCGGTCTTGAACGCGATCCGGTTGTGCACGCCGTTCTCCGGCGGCGGCGTGCCGAGCAGGACGTTGCCGACCTGCCAGGCCGCAGCCTGATCCATCAGCCGCATCGTGTCGCGGCCGTCATTGGCCTGGATGATCTCGCGCAGCGGCTTGGTGGCGCCAAGCCGCGCCAGGCCGGAATAGAGCTGGGCGAGATCCTGCAGCGTGATGCCGACACCGCCGAGACCCATCGCAAGGCCCGGCGCCTCGTCCTTCGGCAGCACGAGACTGGTGCCGGCCTGCTTCAGCCGCGACGACAGCCGGCTGGCACCGACCCGGTCGAGCAGCGCGATCGCCGGCACGTTCAGCGACAATTGCAGCGCCTTGCGGATCGGCACCGTGCCCTGAAACGTCATGTCGAAATTTTCCGGCGCGTAGGTGCCGAAGCGGATCGGCCGGTCCTCGATCAGGCTGTCGGGATGGACAAAGCCATCTTCGAAGGCAAGGCCATAGATGAACGGCTTCAAGGTCGAGCCCGGCGAGCGCACCGCGCGCGTCATGTCGACCTGCCCGGCCCGCCGCTCGTCGAAATAATCCGCCGAGCCGACGCGCGCGAGCACGTCGCCCGTCTCATTGTCGACCACGACGATCGCAACCGAGACATCAGGCCCCTGCGCAATGGCACGGTCGCGCGCCAGCGCCTCCAGGTTCCGCTGCAGCGTGGCGTCGAGCGTCAGCTTGATGACCGGCGCATCCTTCATCGTCGCGATCGCCTGATCGGACGAATGCGGCGCCAGGATGGGAATCTGCTTGCGCATCTTCGGCACCGCCGTCGCCGTGGCTTGCACGGCATCGTCCTTCGACACCACGCCATCCTCGACCATGCGCTCGAGCACGCGGTCGCGCGCGGCGTGGGCGGCGTCCGAGTAACGATCGAGCCGCCGCCGCTCCGGCGATTGCGGCAGCGCCACCAGCAGCGCGGCTTCGGCGAGCGACAGCCGCTTCGGCTCCTTGCCGAAATAGGCGATCGAGGCGGCGCGGACGCCCTCGAGATTGCCGCCGAACGGTGCCAGCGCGAGATAGAGATCGAGGATCTGGTCTTTCGAGAGCTGCCGCTCCAGTTCGACCGCGCGCACCATCTGCCGCAGTTTTGCGTAGACCGAGCGCTGGTGACGCGGCTCGATCAGCCGCGCCAGCTGCATCGTGATCGTCGAACCGCCCGAGACGATATGGCCGCTGGTGAGCAGCTGGAATGCGGCGCGCGACAGCGCCAGCGGATCGATGCCGTGATGCTCATAGAAGCGCTTGTCCTCATAGGCGAACAACAGCTTCAGATAGGTGGGATCGACCGACGCCTTCGCGTCGACCGGCAGCCGCCAGCGCCCGTCCGCCATCGCATAGGCGCGGAGCAGCTTGCCGTTGCGATCGATCACCGTGGTCGAGACCTGCTGCGCCTTGTCGAGCGGCAGCGGCCCGAGCGACACGACCCAGGCGGCGAATGCGCCGGTGATCGCAATAAGCGCGACGGCCATTGCGACCGCGACGCGGAGCGCCAGCCGCCCGCTGCGCTTGTCATGCCCGGGCTTGACCCGGGCATCCACATCCTTCGTTCGCATGGACGCGCCTATGAATGGCCGGGTCAAACCCGGCCATGACGAGAAGAGTTTGCGGCGCGCGTCCTTGTTCATTTCGCTGGCTTCACCTCAACCGCGCCGGTTCCGCTGCGGCCGTAGCGCGAGGGATTGTACATGTCCTCGACATAGGCCTGCGGCAGCACATATTTGCCCGGCGACACCGCGCGCACGACATAGGCGACCGTGAACACCGCTTTGTCGTTGGCGCCCCGGTCGATCGCCGCCGTGAAGCGGTCATCGCGGAACTCGGCGTTCTTCGGCTCGACGCCATCCTCGATCCACGCGAGCGTGCCGGAATCCCCCGATGACACCAGGTTCGGGTTGTCGATCTCGAGCCCGGCCGGCAGATAGTCGGCCACCATGATGTGCCCAAACTCCGGTTTTGCTTCCGTCACCTTCAGGACAACCGCGAAGCGGTCGTTCTGTTTCGCCTTGGAGACATCGGCCGGCTTGCCGTCGAGCGTGAAATAGCTGCGCTCGATCTTGAAGCCGTTGGAGGCCGCCGGCTCCGGCGTGACCGGGGAGCCCGACACCGAGATCACCGCCTGTACCGGTGCATCGCCGGTATTGGTGATCCTGAGCGGCTGGCCGGTCATCTCCTCGGCCTTGTAGCTGCGATAGACCGCGGTCTTGACCGGCTGTCCATTGATGTCGAGCGCCAGCGTTTCCTTGGCGAGCGCCCGAGCCGCCAGCACCATCCACGCATTTTCCTGCGTCGAGGTGTAGGGCGACAGTCCCCGCGCCGCCTCGACCCGCAGCACGGCTTGGGTCAGCGTGGTGCGCGGTGCATTGCCTTCGCCAGCGAGCGAGACCAGCGCAGCAGCATCGCGCAGCGCCGAGCCGTAGTCGACCCGGCCGAACTCGATCACGGGTTTCGGGTTCAGCGCATCGAGCGCGGCACCATAGACCCGCTCGGCCCTCGCCTTGTCGCCGACCAGCGCCAGCGCCGCCGCAAGCTGGGCCTTGGAGATCGGGGTCGCCAGATTGTTCAGCTTGGTGTCGGCGAGATAGCGCAGATCACCGATCGGCGCCGCGCCGTTGCGCGCGAGCACATAGAGGCCGTAGGCCAGATCGCGGCCGCCGTCCTTCTCCGGCTCGTTGGCATTGACCACCGAGTTCCTGACGCGGTCGAGCGCGTTCTTGAACAGCACGTCCGGCACCGCAAAGCCCTTTTCGCGGGCCCGGGTCAGGAAGTCTGTGACGTAGGCATCGAGCCAGGCGTCGTCGCCGCCCGCGGACCAGAGGCCAAACGAGCCGTTGGACCCCTGTCGAGCGAGGAGCCGCTCGATCGCGTCGCGGATGCGCTGGTCGACCGCGGTGTCCATCGCAAGATGGGCACCGGCGGCAAGGTCGTTGACATAGAGCAGCGGCAGCGCGCGGCTGGTGATCTGCTCGGAGCAACCATAGGGGTAGCGGTCGAGCGCCTTCAGAATGCTCGCGGCATCGAGCGCGGTCGACAGGCTCGCCGAGACCGAAACGCTGCCGGTACCCGGCACAAGATCGGAGAACATGTCCGAGGTCAGCGTCAGGCTCTCGCCCTTCGCCAGCGTGCGGATCGAGCGGCGCGCCAGCACTTGCGTCGCCGGCTTGACGTCGAGCGCATAATGCCGCGCCAGCGTCAGCCCATTCGGCCCGGAGATGTCGACGTCGAACTCGGCACGTCCGGCGCCGCCGGCCTCGAGACCCAGCGACAGCGAGGAGCGCTGCTTGGCGGCGAGCTTCACCGTCGTGGTCGAATTACCGGAAGCCTTGATCGGGCCGCTCGCCTTGACGCTGATGGCGTAGTTGCCGGCTGCGCCTTCGACATTGTCGATATCCATGCTGATGGTGCCCTTGTCACCGGTCAGCAGGAAGCGCGGCAATGTCGCGGTCACCACCACGGGATCGCGCACGATCACGTCGACATTGGCGCGGCCAACCTTGGTTGCGCTCCACGCCACCGCCATCACCCGCGCGGTGCCGGCAAATTCCGGGATGTCGAAGCTCACCTCGGCAGTCCCGTCAGGCCCGACCGTGACGATGCCGGAATAGAGCGCCAGCGGCTTCTGCGTCGGCGGCGAGCCCTGGAGCTCGGCGCCGGCGGAGTCGCCGCCGCTGCGGATCTGGCCCCGTGTGCCCTGCATGCCGTCGATCAGCTGGCCGTAAAGGTCGCGGATCTCGGCGGTCAGGCGGCGCTGGCCAAGGTAGTAGTCGTCCGGCGCCGGCGGCTTGTAATTGGTCAAATTGAGAATGCCGACATCGACCGCGGCCAACACCACCTTGGCGTCCTCGCCGGGATTGAGCCCACCGAGCTTCACCGGGATCTTCAGCGTCGAGCCCGGCCGCACCAACGCGGGCGGCGACAGTTCGACTGCAAGCGTGCGCGCCTTCTTGTCGATGCCGAACCATTTCAGCCCGATCGCGCGGCCGGGCATGCGCCCGGCGGCGACATCGAGCGGACGACGCAGCGTCGTCATGACATAGGCGCCGGTGCCCCAATCCTTGCCGACGGGGAGCTTGACCTGCTGGGTCCCCTCCTTGACGTCGACGCTTTGGGTGGTCAGCAGGCGGTCGCCAAGCACGTAGACCGTCAGCTTGCCTGATGTGCGCGCATTGACTGACACCGTCATGGTGTCGCCCGAGGCATATTCCGGCTTGTCGATCGAGGTTTCCAGCAGATCGGGCGTGTCGGCGCTGCCGTCGGAATACCAGCCGACGTCGAACTGCACCGAGGTGACGGGACCGTCGGCGTCGGTCGATTTCACGTCGAGCCGGTAGCGACCGGGCTGCGGCTGGAAGGTCAGGCGCATCGGCTTGTCGGCGGCAAGGTTGACGTCGCCGTCGGCAACGCGGCGGGTCGACTTGACCGGCTCATACTGCCAGGACGAATTCTGCCGGTACCACTGGTAACGCGACTCCAGCTTCAACAGCTCGTAGCGCAGCCCGTTGCGCGGCAGCTGCTTGCCGTCAGGCGCGACGAACACGACGTCGAACTCGGCCTTGTCGCCCTCGGCCACGCTCTTGTCTCCGAACAGCGGCTTGACGCCGATCAGCGAGGCAGCCGGGGCCACCGGCAGCACGATCTTGCGCTCCACCGAGCGTCCGCCGGTCTCGGCCATGCGGATGTAGATCTGGGCCTCCTGCGGCCGGGTCGACGTCGGCACCTTCTCGAGCTTGACCGGGAAGGTGGCCGCGCCATTGGCATCGGCTTCCGGCAGGTCCTCGATCGGGGTCCGCTCGTTGCTCGCGGTCTGCTCGTCATCGACGCCGAACTGGTAGCCGGCATAACCGGGCCGGCCGGACGCCGCGGGCGCGACCAGCATGTCGCCCTCAAGCTGCAGACCCGAGGCCGGCGCGCCGTAGAGGAAGTGGCCGGAGACCTGAAGTTCCACTGGAACTTCAGCTTTGATCACCTTCTCCTTGCTGGTCAGATCGAATTCGACCCGTTCGGGGATGTAATCCTCGACCATGAAGGTGGTCTCACCGACCGACGAGCCCTTCGGGTCGGTAAAGACCCGGGCGCGCCAGGTACCGGTCGGCACCGCCGAATTGAGCGCCACCGCCAGCATCCGGCCGCCGGCGCCCTGGTCGGGCAGCACGGCGCGGCGGAATTCGACGCCGTCGGGGCGCTCGATCACCATGGTCAGCGGCGTCCCGGTCAGGGCGTTGCCCTGCCCGTCGCGCAGCAGCGCGGTCAGATAGACGGTCTCGTTGGAGCGGTAGACGCCACGCTCGGCGTAGACGAAGGCGTCCGCGCCGGCCGGGATCGCCCGGCCCGCGACGCCGCGGTCGGTGAGGTCGAACGCATTGGTCTTCAGGCTCAGGAAGGCGTAGTCGGCCTTCTCGCCCGTGACCGTCAGCAGCGCCGGCGACAACCCGCCCTCGCCCCGGGCCAGGCCTTGCTCGAACAGCACATGGCCGGCGGCATCGGTCTTGCGGGTCGCCAGGATCTCGTTGTTGCGGGCGACCAGCTTCACGTCGGCGTTGGCGACCGGTTCGGTCGAAGCCAGCGAGTTGACGAAGACGTGGATACCGTCATTGCCGGAGAAGGCCGACAGGCCCATGTCCGAGACGATGAACCATTGCGTCGCCAGCGTGCCGTCGTCGTCGGTGCCCGGCCCCTTGGCCGCGGCGGTCATGACATAGACACCGGGTTGCAGGTCGCCGAGCGCCTGGTCGACCGGAAACGCCGTGACGACGTCCTGGTTCAGCGTGGTCGCTGTCGCAAGCTCGCCGGACCACACCTTGACGCCGCGCTGGTCACCGAGATCGGAGAGCTGGTAGCGGCTCAGCGTGCTCTGGAAGTCGCTGTCGATCACCGTGTTGATCAGGTTGCGGTCGCCGATCCGGAAGACGTCGACCTTGACCGCCGGCGTGTTGACGCTGACCACCGGGATACCGCGCTGTCCGGTCCGCGGCAGCACATAGGCCCGTCCGGTGAACCGTACGAACGGCTTGCGGTCGCGGACATAGATGTTGAACTCGGCCGATTTCGGCAGAGTCTCCTTGACGGTCGAAGGCAGGCCGGCGCGCAGATTGATGTTGTAGCGCTCGCCGTGCTTCAGCCCGTCGAGGCAGAGCTGCTGGCCTTCCGCCGACAAGGCCGGCTTGTCGGTGCCGGCGAGCGCCAGATAGGGCGCGAAGTCGACGCGCTTGGCGAGCTCTTCGGAGAACTGGAAGCAGGCCCGCGGCGAGGCCGCGTCGGAATCGACGGTATAATCGAGCAGCCGGAAACCGTGCTCGTCGCGCATCTTCTCGTACTGGCCGCGGACATCGGCGACCTCGCGCATGTCGAGCGACAGCCGCAAGCTGTCCAGCGCCGGGCGCCACAGCTTGCGCTCGGCAAGCGCTTTGCCGAGCACGGCCAGCGCGTCAGCCTCCTCGCCCGCATTGCCGGCGCGCTGATAGGCGATGTAGGCGGCGGTGGAGGCGCGCTCCATCAGGAACGTCTGTTCGCTGGAGCTCGCCGACCGGATCTGGAAGATCGTCCTGGCGAGGCGCAGCCAGTTGGCGCCGTCCTCTGGCGTGGTCGCCGCGATCTGGCCGAGAATCTGCAGCCCGCCGCGGAAATCATTGCGCTTGAAGGCGGCGTCGGCGTCGGTGCGCAGGGTCGCGGCCGATTTGTTGACCGCGCCGGCCTCGCTCTTGATCTGGGCTTCCAGCTTGATCGCGGAATCGGCGAGATCGTCGCGCTTGAACGCCTTGTCCGCGGCCTGGGCGCTCACCAGGGCGAGCAACAGCGTGGCGCATATCGTGGCGGCACGAACCAATCCGATCATGATGGAGCTCCTGAACGCCCCGCGGTCGAACGCCGCGTTGGGGCCAAAAGTGCGCGAAAAGGTGACGGAGTGAAGGCGCGGACATGAACGGACGAAAACGTCGCAGATCGCATTGCCGACATTCCTTTGACCGGCCCCCGGCGGCAGCGTCGTGCGGCTCGGCAGGCTGGACAGGCCAACGCAGGGCGGGCGCCCTGCTCGCCTTTGTCGTTCGACCACAAAAATCGGTTCGGACGGACTTGGCGGAAAAGCGGATTTTTCATATTGGCGGTGCTACAAGGCCGCCACGGTCCCGTAGCTCAACTGGATAGAGTAGCGGATTTCTACTCCGCGGGTTGCAGGTTCGAATCCTGCCGGGATCGCCAGATTTCAGAGGCCAAAATTCCTTAGATTTCAAAGGCCTTTAGCTGGTTTGCGGCGCAAAACTAATTCACGCTTTGTGTAGAACAGATGCCGAGCAATGCAGCTGTTTGACGCCAAATATTGCACCAAATCCCCGAAAAAATCACCGAACCAATTCGCACAGCGAAACGATTGCTTGATATTGAACGACCCAATGACAAAAAGGCTCATTTACTGAGGAGCTTGAAAAAACCTTTCGAGAAGGAGTGAAGCGGTTCGGAACGGCGCTCGAGTTTGGCGCGCAGGACCGCGCCCTCCCAGCCGATCCAGAAGAATTCGGCAAGCCAATCGCAATCGTCGCTGGAAGAGATCGCACCCATGGTTTGAGCAGACCTCAAGCACTTGGCTGTCCGCTGCTGCCAGTCGATGAACACAGCGAATAGTTGCTGACGAAAAGATTGTGGAAGTGCGCCCATCTCCTG
The DNA here is from genome assembly GCF_020329495.1 of Bradyrhizobium australafricanum. Lineage (NCBI taxonomy): Bacteria > Pseudomonadati > Pseudomonadota > Alphaproteobacteria > Hyphomicrobiales > Nitrobacteraceae > Bradyrhizobium > Bradyrhizobium australafricanum. The sequence continues at coordinate 66,391 of NZ_JAGKJL010000030.1, forward strand.
GCCAAGATTGCCGACCAAACAGCCGCGCGTATAGCGGAAGCGTTTCATGGCAAACGCAGCATCGTCGGTAAAACCCCTAAGCCTCTCCAGCGGGGGATGTTGCTCGTTCAGGAAGAAGCTGTCGAGCTTCCGCGAAAAATAGGCAGCGTAGCTGTCGATCAGTTCCGCTCCAAATGCTTCCTTGCTCGGAAAGTAGTGGTAGAACGAACCCTTTGGCACGTCGACGCTACGCAAGACTTCCTCGATTCCCGTCGCGGAATAGCCCTTCTCCGTCAGCATGACTACACCTGCACGGACCAGCGCGTCACGGGTCGCGCTAGTGCCGGCAAGTTCTCTCGGTGGTCGCCCGCGACGGCGGAGAGGCAGCGTCTTGCTCATGCAGATTATAATAGACCGATCGTCTAGGCGAAGGAAGCAGCAAGTGACGGCGCCTGCTTGGATTGATCTGCTCCCCTAAAACGCCCCGGTTTTAAGTTACGGTTCTGTTCTCCAGTGAAGAGACGACCATGCGTAAGAGCAGGTTCTCGGAAGAGCAGATCATCAAGGTGCTGAAGGAGCATGCTGCCGGTCGTCGCCAGGTGATCCGTGTCGGAAGCACGGTATCAGTGATGCGACGTTCTACAAGTGGCGATCGCTCGTGACCCGGGCGTCCCTCAGCGTGGCGCGTCATTCGCAGGGGCGGGTGCGAACAGTTTGCTCGACGCGGCTTCCTGAACGATCACCGCGGCATCTTCCGGCAGCATGAGGCCGCGCGTCACGAGGTCCTGCGCGGCGATGCGGATCCGGTTCACGTAATCGTCGCGGGTGCGATAGCGCTCCTCGATCGACGGACGGGTGTCGGGCGTGCGTTCGCGTTCCGCTTTCGTCGCAGCGAAGGGCGATAAGGATCCAACCAGCATGCAGGTGAACGTCTGCGGCTGGTTCTGTCCGCCATTAGTGCCGGTCGGCACCGCGATGTCAGGCAGCCGGACGCCGCCGAGCGCGTTGCCGTCCTGATCGCGCTTCGGCACCTGGATCACGGCAGCGGAAAGCGCGGTCGGTGCGCGCAGCGCGGGCGGATCGCCGCTCGCGGTATCGAGCGGCATCAGTTCGCTGGCGGGCGGCTCGGCGTTGCGGCTCACCCAGTCATCGAGATGCAGCAACAAGGCCCGCGACAAGGGAGCCCAATCGAGACGGCCGGGCGATTGCGTGCACGTGGGCGCCTTTAGAACCACCACATGCGAGCCGCCGGCGACATCGTACATCCGCACATTGGCGGGGAGCGGCTGGTCCGCGGTACCGGACGCGCCGGTGCGGCCGAGCGAAGCGCGCAGCGAGTAGTAATCCGTGGTCGAGTTGACCAGCATCATCTTCGGCGGCACCTCGCCGCGCGCCGCGACCTTGGAGGTGATCTCGCCAATCGTGAGCGGCCCGTCATTCACGCCGGGAAAGTCCGGATTGGCGAAGGTGGGAGCCTCTTCGCCGCTCGATTTCGGCCCAAGGCCGGTCTGCAGGATCGGAAGAAGGCCAGCGGCCGAGACGAACACATGCATGCCGTCGAAGACGCGCCGGTTGCCCACCATGTTGAAGCCGTTCAAGAGAAAGGTCTTCAGGAAGCGTCCGTCCTGGGATTTGCCGCTCGCGAGCACGCGGCTGATAGCGCCCTTGAGCGGGTTCGGCGTTCCTCCGGCGTCAGTGGCTGCGTGCGCGAGGAAATCCGCGGCATCGCGCACGATCGCAAAGCCTACCCCCTCGACGTAGCGCGTCTTGCCGTCGCTGTCGGCGAACGAAGGTAGCTCCGCGCCCTGTCCGAGTTCCCAATGCACCTCGGCGATCGCAAAACCGTGGTCCTGGAGAAAGCCGGTGCCCTGCTCCAGCGTGCCGGAGAGAAACGGCGCGTCGCGCGGCGAGTTGTAGAGCGCCTCGGCGTAGACGCGACCGCGGTTGGGCACATCCACCAGCAATGCGCCGTTGCCGGCGCGCAGAGCCGCCGGCATCATGAGAATGATCTTTGCCGCGTAGTCGATGCGCCCGCGTTCATTGCGCGCCGCCTTGTCGATGCCCGGAATGGCCTCTTGCGGCGCCAGGTCGCCATGGATCATGCCCTGCCAGATCACATAGTCGCCGGTGCGAAACGTACCGTACGGCTGCTTCGAGGTGAATTCGATTTTGGTGACTTCCGCGGACGCAGATCGCGTCACAGCGATGAGGCCGAGCAGGCAGAGCAGAAACGACACGATGGGCCTGTTCAGGTGCAACATTTGGAATCCTCCCGGCTTGATCGCCATGACGTTTTGGTGTCGCCGTTGTCCAGATATCGTCACAGGGGGAGACATCGTGGAAACGGACATAATGGACCGGCAATTTCTCACCGGTCCATCGCCTGTCGCGAAGACCTTCTCACTCCATCCAATAGTCGATGTCGGTCTGATTGGCATTGACGCCGGCCTTCGGCTCGGACGGCCCATGGCTGCTAATGATGCCACGAATCCTGGCGAGGCTACCTGTGCCTCCAGTAATGACGCCCGATGTCATGTTTGTAAGCTTCCCGTCTCCACTGCTTTGGGCGACCAGAGATGTCCTGACAAAAAACTTGTCGCCATTCTCCAGTATCCAGACGTTGTAGATGAGGGCCGGACCATTGTTGTCGATGTAGTCTGACATGCCGCGCGTCCACTGCTCTTTCAACTTCGACCCGTTGATGAGGGGGGCATCGTTCCCATAGATCCGCCGAATTTCGAAGAGCCGAGCTTGATGTCCCGGAATATCGCCAACATCGATGACATGTTGTTGGGTGTATGTCGTCTGAGTTGCCGGGGTATCATAGCTGACATGGTGCTTCTGCTGGGCCATGGCCACCGGAGCGGTCAGAGCCATTGCGAGAGCGATCGTCATTCCAAGCGCGATCTTGCGAACCATACGTGACCTCTCTTGTGGGAAACCAGCCAACCGCGAAGGAGTCGGCGGACGCTGTTTATTGAAGATGTCTCGATCAATCCGTCGGCGCTCGGCAGCGACCGAACTCCGCCAAAGCCGATATCACTGCATTTTACCGAGACCCATTAAATTAGACCGATCGTCTAGTACTTGGCTGCGAGCGATTTCGCGAATCACTCTTTATTGACGACTCGTCGGGACACGTTTCCTGCGGCGAAGGCAGCGTCTCGATGCCCGACGTCAACGACGAAGGCGAGCGCCACGCGCGGATCAGGTACGGCACCTGACCTGCGGACGCGCGAGCTGCAGCGAGAGCAACTTCGACGGACAGATTGAAAGGTCGCTTATTGACCAAAGGGTCGCACAGCGGTCGCTAGTGGCCCAAAGTGTAGCGGCTTCTCTCGTGCGCGATTCAGCGCGATCATAGGCAATGGCCCCGATACATCACCCGATGCCGCTGTCAGGCGGCGATCGCAAGCGCCAACGAAAGAACTGGCGCGCGCCCGGGCGGTGACCATCATCCTCGGGCCGCCCACTAACCCCGGAGCCGCCCTCCAGAGGTTTTGTTCAGATGAGCCTGAAGGTGATTGCGATCAAGAAGAACACGATCAGCCCGATGCCGACCAGCTTGAAGATATACGGGGCCTCAACGTCGTCGCCGAGCCGCTCGAAGGACGGCCCCCATAGGACCGTTGCGACGAACCCCAGAACAAGGAGCGTGATCGACAGGATTGTGGAGGCGGTGTCGCTAATCGAGGATCCCATCTGGACATTCCGCTCCTTGGATGTGGTTGAGAAATTTACAACATCTACGGGTTGAGGAAGAGTTTCCGACGCGCCCAACCCACTTGCCGATAAGCGATTGATTTTGTTCGCTGCGGGATGTCCTGTCGGGATCGCCACCCTCCCTCCTCGATGAAACCATTTTCCTGAAGCCGCGAAGCCGGCCGGAAACAAACCCGGCGTAGTGTCCCGGGCATTGGACCAAGGGGATTAGGTCATGTGGGATTTCATCAACGAATTGTATCGGGATTTCTGCCTGGCTCGCCTGCAGGAGATGCGGAAGCTCGAGCATCATATCTGAGCGGGCAGAGCATCGGTGGCGATCAGCCGTTCTCGCGCCGCGGCTTGGATCACCCCGGACAATCGGACCTTCGCCAGCGCACAAGCAGCCAACACCAATCCCATCGCGGCCCCCCAGTCCCCGTATGATTACGGGGGCGCTCGAACCTTGGCGCCGGTTTTGCAGACACAAACATGACTGGGATTGCGGGCCCAGATTGGAACAGGCGCCGCCGGGACAATGCATTTCGAGCCCGGCGGCGTAATTTTTCGGGGCAGGCTCACCACCGAGATCCGAACGGCCTGACGTCAGTGCCAGGACCGCTGCCTTGCTTCGCCCGCGGCCTCTCCTGCCTGGAAATCGAGCACGCTCGTTCGACGTCGATAGACCCACCATCGAGATGTCAGCCGCGACGACGACGAAAAAGCATCGCCGTTGGTCGATCGTTTTCCTCCTGGTCGGTCGCTCGCGAACGTCGACCGTCGGCAGCAATCAAACCAATCTCTAAGGCTCTCTTAACCACAAACGAAGGCCGCGCGCGGGGGCATGGGCCGATCGCGCGTCGATCCGCGTTGTCCGGCACCATGCTTATCACAAGCCGTGCGATCGCCTCTGCGGTGTGTGGTGCGGCGGTTCTCGCTGCGCCGCTCGCAGCCGCCGATGCGCAGCAGGTGCAGGCCGGAACGCTTGAGTGTCGTGGCGGCCCCGATACCGGGTTCGTCGTGGGTCCGGTGACCAATCTCAATTGCGTGCTGCACGTCGGTAGCACGCCGGACAGTCGTTTTGTCGCGGCCATCCGCAACCTCGGCGTTTTGATCGGAGATCAAGAAGTCGCCATGACCTGGAAGGTGATGGCGCCCGTGCCGTGGCTTGGAAGCGACGACCTCGCCGGCGGCTACGCCCGTGCCGACGGCGCCGGCGTCAACGTTCTCGCCGGCGGCACGAATACGCCGATCACGCTGCATCCGTTGAACGAGCAGAACGTCCCCTCAACGCCGCCTCTGAAAATCGAGAACCTGGAGATTCGGCCGGTGGACCGCTGACCCTGAGCGCAGCCAGGCCATGGCCGGCGCGGCCGCCGGAATGCACAACGCCGTCCGCTTGAAATAGATGCGGACGGCGCTGGCCCTAGCCCCAGGAAGGTGATGCAAAATCCTGACAGCTCCAAGTCTGCACACTTTGTGCCAGCGGCGCATGTCCCAAATTGGCTATCACGCGGCTTGGCCCAAATGGGCCATTTGGAAACACAGAAACAAAGATAGGTTAGGCATCGAGGCGCCGGCGACGGTGCCTCACGACCAAAGTGTCTACTTGGCCTCAGCGTGGCCCACGCGCTGAGGCCTTTCTTTTTCGATGTTCGCCGTGTGCCGTGAGATCACTCGCGTCTTTATCATTCAGCGCACGAAACGATTCCGTAGTTCTCCGTGCGTGAACAAAGTTCCGGCGGCGATTGAGGGACTGATCGCTTTCCGTTCGTGCGATTGCAGGTTCCACTTGCCGTGAGCGCCGGCAGCGCGCTTCGCAATTTCTTAATCCGAGAATGTTTCTCTGGAAGATTGTGAGTGCGCGTGTCCGCCGTCGATTTTTTCAGGACCGCGATGGACGATTCCGAGATCGTCCTTTTTCTTCGATGAGGATTTCGCACGACCAAAACATCACGCGAGCGATGCGGACGCACGGCGTGCGGCGATCACGCCACCGAGAGTCTCACTTTGGTTTGCTCGGCCGATGCGCCATTCCCATATACACCCCACCGGCTTTCAATTCCGCCAGCATCTGGTCGATCCGCTTGCGCCGTGTTGCAGTTCGCACGCTGCGGCCGATCAAGTGCAGATAGTCGTTGCGCTGATACGGCGGGCGCGCCTTGAACGCCTGCATCAGTCCAGTCGCATCGAGCTCGTGGCGAATGCTCGCCGGCATCGCCGCGCGCGGTCGCTTCAACGTCACGCCGCCCTCCGATCGCCGGATCAGGACTGCCGCTTGGCTTCGACGTAACGCTTGAAGTTGTCCAGGATCGCCTGCCAGCCGCCGCGCTGCTGCTCGACCGAATGAGTATCCTCGCTGTCGAAGCTGACCTGCACCTTGACGCCGCCGGTCTCCGGCGTGAATGCGACCTGCGCGCTGCGATCGCCGAACGAATATTCGAGCAGACGGGGCTCCTCGACCCTGGTGTAGGTGCCGGCGAAATCGAACCCCATGCTGCCGTCCTTGGCTTCCATCCGCGACGAGAACGCGCCGCCGGTGCGCAGGTCGACGGTCGCGGCGGTCGTGTGCCAATCGTCGGAAGCCGCGTTCCACTGCTTGATGTCGTCGGGCGTCGTATAGGCGCGCCAGACATCTGCGATCGGCGCGGCAACGGTCGTTTCGACAGCAATCCTCATATCAATTCCCTCGTCGCGATGGGTGAAGCTGACGCGCCTTCCGGGCGGCGCCGGACCGCGGCCATTCTATTAGGGCCATGGACGCCTCCGTCAAATGGCAATGCCCGGGCCACCGGGAACATGAGGAGATCCGAGATGCCATTCAACCAACCAACCGGTGCGTGGTCGCCACAAGAATTTCGTCAGGAATGACCGTGTATGCAAGACGGGTCCAATGCCCGGAGAGCCCGTCATGCGGAACCTGAACACTGTCCTGAGCAAGCTGAACGACCGCCTGCTGCGGCTGGAGGGCGAACTGTTCGTGCTGCGATCGATCGCGCGCGCCGCCCTCACCGCCGGCGACGAGTCCGCCGTCCGCACCCGCAAGCTGCTCGAAGGCGCAAAGCTCGCGCTCTCGGACGAAGCCGAACGGCCGCTGGACGCCGCGACCGGGAAATACGTCGCGGCCGCGATCGCCATGGTCGAAGAGCTGCTTGAGAATCCCCGCGAGGCGGCCCCGCTGTTCAGGGTGATCGACGGCGGCAGGCGCGACGATTAGCGCGCTTGCACCGAGCCTAGCCGGCGTCCCGCACGGCCCTGTCATACGCCTCGATCGTCACCCTTGCCCTGACCGCGATATCCGCGGCCGTCATGCCCGGCTTGTAGAGGCTGCTGCCGAGACCGAAGGCGCGAATGCCCGCCTCCACATACTCGGCGAAATTCTGGTCCGAGACGCCGCCGACCGCGGCGATCATCACATCCGGCGGCAGCACGGCGTGGATCGCGGTGATGCCGGCGGCACCGAGCACGCTGGCCGGAAAGAATTTCAGGCTCGACGCTCCCGCGCGCGCGGCGAGCAGCGCTTCCGTCGGCGAGAATACGCCGGGCATCGTGATCATCGCATGGTCCCGGGCACGCGCCAGCACCTCGACATCGACATTCGGCGACACCATGAGGCGGCCGCCGACGTCGTGCAGGCGATCGACGTCGGCTGCGGTCAGCACCGTGCCGGCGCCGATCAGAACATCGGCCGGCGCGCGCTTCGCCGCGATCTCGATCGAGCGGAACGGCTCTGGCGAGTTCAGCGGAATCTCGATCGCGGTCATGCCGGCGTCGAGCAGCGCGCCGACGATGCCCAGCACCTCGTCCGGCTTGACGCCGCGTAGGATCGCGACCAGCGGGCGCTTCATCGGCGGAAACGGAATACTCATGCGTTGATCCTCACTTCTTCCAGATCGCCGCCGCCGCTCCGGCGAGGCCACGGCGAACCGCCTCCTCCGCATCCATGACATTGAGCGGAATCGAAAGGGCTTCGAGCGCCATCTGATAGAGCCGCTGCAACCGGCCCGAGGCAATCAGCGTAACCGGCGCTCCCTGCTTCCGTTCCGCGAGGCCCGCCGCCAGCTCGACGCCGATCAAAGTGCCCGAGATCGTCTCACGCGCGGCCTGTGCGTTGCCGCCGAACAGCAGCTGGCGCGACCGCACGCGAAACAGCAGATTGGCCGCCAGCGCCGGCGCCGCGAATGCCGCCGCGACCGCCGCGCGGAACGCATCGCCGTCAACCGCTTCCTCGGCGCCGGCGACGGCGTGCGACAGGATGGTGTCGCGCGCGACCGCGCTGAACAGCTCTCCGGTCATGAAGGTCGCAAAGCGTTCGACCGTTCCGCCGCGGACCCTCACCCATTTGGAATGCGTTCCCGGCATGCAGACGAGCGCCTCGCCCGGCGCATTCAAGCCGAGCGCCCCCAGCAGCTGGGTCTCCTCGCCGCGCATGACGTCGGGCGCGGCGGCATCGCGCTGCGCGATCCCGGGCAGGATACGGATCTCGCGCGCCTGCCCGCCGACCACGACGGCGCCGTTGAGGATGTCCATCAGATGCGCCGGCGTATCGATATAGCCGGCCTCGACCCAGCCCTGCCGCGCGCCGGCCATGCCGCAGATCACGACCGGCAGGTCGGCCGCCGCGCCCAGCGCATCGAGATGCGATTGCAGCACGGCCGCAAAGCCGGTCCTGGCTGCCGCGGTCATGCCTTCATCGCTGCGGCGCTCACCGAGCACCTTGCCACCGGCGCCCGTCAGCCAGAGCCGGAAGCTGCTGGTGCCCCAGTCGACCGCGACATAGGAAAGCCCGCTCATCGCGCCCTGTTACACGCTCTCAGTGTCCCGCGCGCCGACGGCGCCGCTGCCAGACGCGATAAAGGCGATCATCGCGCCACGCAAGGCGGCTCGGTGGCGTGACGCCACGAAGCTTCGCTGGCATCAGACGCGCGGATCGATTACCGCGCGCCCTTCAGCGTGCAGGAGGTCGTGCAGGTCGTCACGTTGCCGCGGTCACATTTGATGCAGGCGTTGACGCACTGATCCATGACCTTGGGATTGTACTGACTGTAAAGATTGGCCGCACAGCTGTTGGTCGATCCCGTAACCTCCGGGTCGGACCAGCAACCGGACAGTAAAAATGCTGCGGCACTCAAAATGGCGACCTTGCGCATAAGGCCTCCTGCCACGCCGTATCCGGAGTAATGTTGCAAGTAACCTTGATGGGTTAGGTTAAATTTCGGTTTCAATTGCGGCCTTATTCGGAAGCAGTATTGCTTATCCACCGGACATTTCCCCAAGGTCCGGGCCCACACCGGCAAGGCCGTCAGGCGACCCCGCCTGGCGGCTTTGTTGCCCAGCAATGCACAAGGAAACCAACAAGATGGCCCGAAAGCCGCGGTGGTCGTTCAAGGAGGACCGACGACTGATGGAACTGGCACGCTCGTCGAAGTCGCTGGAGGAGGTCGTCAAGGCGACCGGCCGCTCGCCGGAGCGGATCAAGAAGATGGCGATGCGCCTCGGCCTGTCGATCAAGCCGCGCAGTACCACCAAGAAATGACTTGAAATACGGCCGCTAGAGTTCTGGCGGACAATCGTCCTTCGCCCGCACCGGGATCGCTCTGACCTCGCCCTGCGGCTTGGCCTCAGCCTCAGCCTCCGCCTCGGTCCCCCTGGTGCAGGTGGTCAGCACGAAAGCAACCCGGCTGCATTGCCATTCCGGCCCGAGCGCCGCATTGGACACCGGCTCGGGCGACGCCAGTGTCAGGGATAGATACGCCACCAAAACGGCACCCGCCGCGCCTGCGGCAGCCAGCGCCGCGCCCTTTCCGGACCACAGCTTGGACATCATGGCCTTGGTTCCCGCCGATCTCCAGGAGTCGAGGCAGCCCGCCTGTCCGCGTGTGATCGGAATCACAACCGGGATCAAACAGTTCAGCCCGAGTCTTTGGGGTTGATGTGGGATCGATATTGCACTGCCGCAAGACGGGTCAGCGCGCCGGCTCGATCACATTACAGTTGGTCTCAGCGCGCCCCTTCTGCTGCCTCCGTCGTCGGATTCGCTCATGCCCGCTTCGGTTCCCGATTGCCATGGTCTGCATCATGACCCTTTGCATGGTTGCGTGCGATCAATTCTGCAACAGTCGCACAACGAAATGCACGGCCGCGGCCGTCGGCACCGCAATTCCGTTGCGCGCCAGGGGCGACTCGCGAAAGACTACTCGCTGAAGTGGAGCGCGTGTGCGGGGCGTGCCGATGAGCGAACAAGAAGCGACGACGTACGACTATCAGCGTTACAGGCAGTTGCTCTCAGAGGCTGTCGATGAGAGCAGCAGGCAGCGGCTGATCAGCCTACTGATCGTCGAAAAGGCGCGCGACAGGCTGGAAGCCCAGCGCGCCTCGGACCGGAGCGCAATGACTGCCGAGACGGTCGCCAAAGTCCTGGGTAACGGACGACGCGAGCACCTCCAGCGCGGCTGAACTTTTCAACAGCCCTTGTTCAACAGCCCTTGGTGACCAGCCACTCACCACGCGTCCGCGGGGCGAACGATGGCCGCTTGACGCTGGCTCATATCTCCCTTGCTCCACAGCCCTCCGTTCACCACTGGCAATTTCGTCGCCATTCACTTATTGAAACGCCGAACCAACCCCATCCATCACCCGAACAGAAAGCAGCAAGGCTTCCTCTATGAGTGGCTTCAAGGAACCGGGTTTTGCCGACCGCCAGAAAGCGGCCCTGCAGGCGCGGCAAAACCTCCTCAACAAGTTTCGCGCCCAGCCGGGAGCTGACGATCCCGCTGTGAAGGCACGTGCCGAGGAGCGCGCGGCGATCGCCGAACGCCGCACCAAGGCCAAGGAGGCCCGTGAGGCCGAAAAGGCCGAGCAGAAGCGCCGCGAGGAAGAGGCCGCCGCCGCCGACGCCGCCCGCATTGCGCGCGAGAAGGAAGAGGAAGCCGCCCGCGAGGAGGCGCTGCTCGCCGAGCAGAAGGCCAAGCGCGATGCCCGCTACGCGGCACGCAAGGAGCGCGGCAAGAAGAAGCGCTAAGGCGCAACCAGGCCCGCCAGAGCGGCGGGCCTGCGGACAGCGGGCGATGACGGCAGTCAGTTCTTCTTCATGCCGTCGTCTTTCTTCATCATCGCGCCGCCGTCCTTCTTCATGGCGTCGTCCTTCTTCATCATGCCACCGTCCTTCTTCATGGCGTCCTTGGACATCGTGTCTTCCTTCTTCATCGCGTCATCCTTGCCCATCTTGTCCTGAGCGAAGGCGGCGGGCGCCAGCGCCAAGCTGAACGAGAGCAGCGCGGCGGAAAGGCCGAGGCGGGTCTTGGTGGTCATGGTGATGATCCCTTGTGTGGTCGAATGTGAGCGCGACGACTTGCCGCTCTCTACTCGACGCACTTGCGCCGGCCGTCGTTACCTCCAATAACAAATTCTTGAAGCGGCGCGGCGCGATCACCGATGGATGGTCGCTCGACGGCTGAATAGCCACGGCCCGGCGCGCATCAGTGTGCACCGCAACAACGGCAAGGCTTGAACGTCAGGACTTGAACGTCAGGACTTGAACGTCAGGACTTGCAGCCCCGTATCGGCTCGCACTATCAGGGCGCCTCGAACTATCAGACTAGAGAATATTCACGCGAAGACCGGCTAAGCTAAAGCTCCGCGCCGGCCTAAAGCCACTCAAGAAGCTCTCAGGGGAGAACAATGCTCACACGCCGCCACGTCCTCGCTTCCGCCCTCGCCGCACCCGCCGTCCTGCGGATGGGCATCGGGACCGCGCATGCCGCGACCACGCTGAAGATCTCGCACCAGTTCCCCGGCGGCACCATCGACAAGGGCGACTTCCGCGACCGGCTGTGCAGGATGTTCGCGGCCGAGGTCGCCAAGCGGTCGGGCGGCGAGCTGACCGCCGAGGTCTACCCGAACTCGTCGCTGATCAAGACCAACGCGCAGTTCTCGGCGATGCGCAAGGGCGCGCTCGACCTCAGCCTGTATCCGATGCCCTATGCCGGCGGCGAATTGCCGGAGACCAATATCGGCCTGATGCCGGGCCTCGTCACCACCTACGATCAGGGCCTGCGCTGGAAGAAGGAGCCGGTCGGCAAGGCCTTGAGCGACTTCCTCGCCGACAAGGGCATTCTGCTGATCTCCTGGGTCTGGCAGGCCGGCGGCGTCGCCAGCCGCTCCAGGGCGATCGTGGCGCCTGAAGATGCCAAGGGCCTCAAGGTGCGCGGCGGCTCGCGCGAGATGGACATGGTGCTGCAGACCGCCGGCGCCGCCGTGCTGTCGGTGCCGTCCAACGAGCTTTACGCCGCGATGCAGACCGGCGCCTGCGACGCCGGCATCACCTCCTCCACCAGCCTGATCTCGTTCCGCCTCGAGGAGGTCGCGAAGTCGCTGACCTCGGGCGCCGGCGCCTCCTACTGGTTCATGCTGGAGCCGTTGATGATGTCGAAGGCGATCTTCGACAAGCTGCCGAAAAACCAGCAGGACATCATCCTTGCCGTCGGCACCGAGCTCGAGGCGTTTGGCCGCAAGGGGGCGCAGGACGACGATACCGAAGTCGCCAAGGTCTATGAGAAGGCCGGCGCCAAGGTCAGCGCGCTCGATGCAACCATTGTCGGCAAGTGGCGCGACATCGCGCGCGATACCGCGTGGAAGGACTATGGCGCCAAGACCGCCACCGCTGCCAACCTGCTGAAGCTCGCAAGCGACGTCGCCGCATGATGCATGGTCCGGTCGCGGATCAGGCCGAAACCGCAAGCATCGCCGCGGGCAACACGCCCGTGGCCTGGCTGGGGCGCGCGCTGTCGATCTGCAACAACATCATCGTGGTGTTCGCCTCGCTCGCCCTGGTCGCGGCCTGCGTGATCCTGAGCTACAGCGTGCTCGGCCGCGCCCTGTTCCACAGCCCGAACTACTGGCAGGACGAGGCGGCCGTCTTCCTCCTGGTCGGCGCCACCTTCATGACCTCGGCCTATGTGCAGAGCCAGCGCGGCCATGTCAGCATCGAGGCGTTCGTCGGGCTGCTCTCGGCGCGCGCCAACGCCATCAGACTGTGGCTGGTCGATGTCGCGAGCTTCGCGTTCTGCGCCTTCTTCGCCTGGAAGTCCTGGACCCTGGCACATGAAGCCTATGTCGACGGCCAGGTGTCCAACTCGATGTGGTCGCCGCCGCTCGCCATCCCCTACGTGCTGATGGCGCTGGGCATGACGCTGCTCTGCGTGCAGATCCTCCTGCAAATCATCATTCCGCTGACGGGTGGCGCGCGCCGATGACCGTGTTTGGTATTGGTATCTCCTACGGACTTGCCACCCTGTTTGCGATGTTCTCCGGCATGCCGATCGCGTTCGCGCTCGGTGCGGTCGCGGTCGTGTTCATGGCGATCTTCATGCCGGCGGCCTCGCTCGATACGGTGACGCAGAACGTCTACGAGGAGATCGCCTCGATCACGCTGCTGTCGATCCCGCTGTTCATCCTGAAGGGCGCGGCGATCGGCAAATCGCGCGCCGGCCAGGATCTCTATTCGGCGCTGCACGCCTGGCTGCACCGCGTGCCCGGCGGCCTCGGCGTCGCCAATGTGTTCGCCTGCGCCCTGTTCGCGGCGATGGCCGGCTCCTCGCCCGCGACCTGCTCGGCGATCGGTTCGGCCGGCATTCCGGAGATGCGCAAGCGCGGCTATTCCGGCGGCTTTGCCGCGGGGATCATCGCCGCCGGCGGCACGCTCGGCATCCTGCTGCCGCCCTCGATCACGATGATCCTGTTCGCCGTCGCAGCCGAGAAATCGCTGGGACGGCTGTTTCTCGCCGGCATCGGTCCCGGCCTGCTGCTGGTGACGCTGTTCGGCCTCTACGCCGTGTTCCGCTTCCGCAAGGAATACGCCATGGCCCGCGCCGTCTATGACGCGACCGGCAAGGACGCGGCGATCCTGCAGCATGACGAATTCACCATGGCCGAGCGCTTCAGCGCGCTGCCGCGCGTGATCCCGTTCGTGCTGCTGCTGACCGGCGTGATGATCGCGCTCTATGGCGGCTACGCCACGCCATCGGAAACCGCCGGCCTCGGCGGCCTCCTGGCGCTCGGGCTGATCGCCGTGATCTACAGCGTGTGGACGCCCAGCGACCTGTCGCCGATCCTGAAATCGACCATCCGCGAGTCCACCATGCTGATGCTGATCATCGGCATGTCACTGCTCTATTCCTATGTGATGAGCTATCTGCACATCTCGCAGTCGGCCGCGGAGGCGATCGTCGCAATGCACCTGCCGCGCTGGGAGCTGTTGTTTGCGATCCTCGTGATGGTGATCGTGCTCGGCTTCTTCCTGCCGCCGGTCTCGATCATCCTGATGACCGCGCCGATCATCCTGCCGCCGCTGCGCGCGGCCGAGTTCGACATCATCTGGTTCGGCGTCGTCATGACCATCGTGATGGAGATGGGCCTGATCCATCCGCCGGTCGGCCTCAACATCTTCGTCATCCGCAACGTCGCGCCCGACATCCCGCTGAGCGAGGTGATCTGGGGCACGCTGCCATTCGTGCTGCTGATGATGTTCGCAGTGCTGTTGCTCTGCCTCTTTCCGGAGATCTCGACCTGGCTGCCGAATCTGATCATGGGGCCGGACGGCGGGCGCTAGACCGCTTGCGCGCTGCGAGGACGCGGCAGACCGTAGTTTCAGGCAGCCTCCTGCTCGCGTTCCGCGAGCGCCCTCTCGATCCGGCGGACCAGCACCGCCGTCGAACGCCCCTCGCGCTGCAGCCGGCGGAGCTCGTTCCACAGCCTGATGATTTCGCGGTCTCGCTCGTCGTCCATGGCAGCACTCTCCCGGAGCGCGCCAATGTGAACGAAACAAGAACGAAACTCAAGGCCCCGAGATCAAGACGCAGTCGCTCGTGCAGGAACCAGAGCGACGCGGCGCGATTGGTTCCTTCATGAAAATGGCCAAGGCAATTCGCAGGCAGGCGCAGACCGCGGAGCGGGTTGCATTGACGACGGCCGACGCACTTGTCGCCAACCAGATGCGCTCCCTCGCCCGCGCCTTCAGGAGTCAGGCCGATATCCTGAAGAGGAAAGAGAAGAAAAAGAAGAAGTGAGACGCGCCTGCGGTCGGGTCAGGGATAGCCATCACCCGGCGAGTTGACCTCGACCACATCGATCCGCGACGCGGACCTGCCCTTGCGTAGCTCCTCGTAGGACGTCTCCGCGCTCAGGCAGAACAGCGTCCTGCGGTCCGCGCCTCCGAGCGCGCAGGCAAGCGCGCGGCGGCCGGACACCGTGATACGCTCGCGCTCCACACCGGTGCGATCGATCCGGACAAAAGCATCTTCCGTGAAAGACGCGACCCAGGTCGCCCCGTCGGCATCGAGGCAGATGCCGTCGGGATCGTTGATGCTGCCGAACCGCCCGCGCAGGGTCAGGCCGCCGTCCGGCGCGATGTCGTAATCGGCGAGACCGGCGCCATCCATTTCGGCAACGACGAGCCGGCGATGGTCGGAGGAGACGGCAATGCCGTTGGGAAACCGCAAGCCTTCCGCGACGACGCGGGCACTGCCGTCGGGCATCACGAGGATGATCCGGCCGACCGCTCCGCGGCGCTCCGGCGGCGGCGGCAGGTTGAAGCCGAGATCGCCGACATAGGCGCGTCCCTGCCCGCCGATGATCATGTCGTCGATCGTGCCGGTCGCGACCTCGGAGAGATCGGCATAGAGCGACAGCGCTCCATCGGAAAACCGCAGCAGCCGCTTCCTGAACATCGTCAGCACGACGATGTCGCCATCAGGCAGGACGCCGAGACCACACGGCGTGTCGTCGGTCAGCGCAGCATGCTCCTGCAACTCGCCCGACGAGCTGATGCTCAGAAGCGCCCGCGCCATGCAATCGACGAACCAGAGCCGCCCGCGATGCCAGCGCGGGCCTTCGAAATAGCGGCCGCCGTCGAGGATCGTTCTGAGGCGAGCCGTCATGACGCACCGGCTCGAGAAAAGTGATGTGGCAGTGACATCGGCAGCCCCCACGTGCGCTCGAGACGACGATACAACTCACGCGGAACCGGTCAAAGCACGGTGCGGCCGTCCGTTTCCGCCGTAAAAACCCCGGTTCCCGCGGGTTCCACACGCCATATTCCATATTTCGCCGCGTTTTCCCTGTTGAGTTGCAGCTGCATTAAGACTCGAGAATCGAGGGTAGTGATAATCTGCGGCGGTTGTGCCGCCGTATGACGCGTTCTGTTGTGCCTCATGGTTTCTCAGGGGGACCAGGGAATGAACCGTTGCCTACGTCCGCTGGCGTGCTTCGCCACCGCCGCCGCGCTCGCGCTGCTTCCGGTCCAGGCGACCGCCAAGCCGCATCACCAGCACCAGGCCAAGAGCGGCCACGGGGACAAGAAAGCGCATGGCGGCAAGGCCGCGCGCGAGAGTACCTCCGGCAAGCGGCGGCACGCCAGACATGGCGCCGACAAACGTAAATCCGCGAAGGCCAAATCCGATCCTTCCAAATCCGCTGAGAAGGCGCCCGAGCCGGAGAAGCCCGCAGGGCCGCAATTGTCGGGCGATCTCGCCACGATCAGGGATGCGATCCTCGCCGCGCGCAGAGGCAAGACCAGCGATGCGACCGACATCCAGGCCAGGATCACCGACCCGGTCGGGCGAAAACTCGTCGAGTGGTATCTGCTGCGCCACTCGGAATCGAGCGCGCCGTTCAGCCGCTATGCGGCATTCGTGACGGCCAATCCGGACTGGCCAAGCGTCACGCTGTTGCGCAAGCGCGCCGAAGCGCGGATCTGGCAGGAGCGCAGCGATCCGGCCACGGTGCACGGCTTCACCCTCGATCAGCCGATCAGCGGCAAGGGCAAGTTCGCGCTCGCCCGCACGCTGCTGGCCGAAGGCGACCGCGACGGCGCCACCCGGCTGGTGCGCGAAGCCTGGCGCTCGGAGGATCTGTCCGATCGCACCGAGAGCGACGCCTATGATGCGTTCAAGGACCTGCTGACGCGCGACGACCATCGGGCGCGCATGGACAAGCGGATCGGCGCCAAGGATCTCTCCGGCGCGAGGCGCGCGGCGCAGCGGCTCGGCAGCGACGATCTGGCGATCGTGAAAGCCTGCGGCGCGGTCCGCGGACAATCCAGCAAGGCAGAGGACACGCTCAACGATGTGCCGGCCGATGCCCGCCGCGATCTCGGCTACACGCTGTGCCGAATTCAGTGGCTGCTTGCGAAGAACAAGGTCGACGAAGCCGCGCGCGTGACGATCGCGGCTGAGCCCGAGACGATGGCGCAGCAGGACACCGACCAGTGGTGGCGCGAGCGCCGCATCCTGTCCCGCAAGCTGCTCGACCAGGGCGAGTACCAGGCGGCCTATGACGTGATCCGGCCCGCGGCGGCGCCGGACAATCCTTATTACCGCTCCGACATGCACTTCATGCGCGGCTGGATCGCGCTGCGTTATCTCAATGACGCCAAGACCGCCGCGGCGCACTTCGCGCATATCGACGAGGGCCAGACCAACCCGACCGTGCTGGCGCGCGCCGCCTATTGGCGCGGCCGCGCCGCCGAGGCTCTCGGCAATTCCGCGGCGATGCGGGCCGACTACCAGGCCGCCGCGCGCTACCCGACGGCCTATTACGGTCAGCTCGCGCTGGCCAAGCTCGGCCGTGATGGTGGCGTCGAGCTGCGCGCGCCCTCGCCGGCCGCCAGCGCCGGCAGCATGGCGGCGGATGAGCGCGTCCGCGCCGCCGATATGCTCTATGCGATCGGCGAGCCCGACGTCGTGCTCTATTTCGCCGCCGATCTCGCCGAGGAAAGCACCGATGTCGGGATGCTCGAGGCGCTCGGCGAGCTGACCGGCCGGCGCAACGATGCCCGCGCCATGCTGCAGATCGGCAAGATCGCGCTCGCGCGCGGCTTTGCCTTCGACCATTACGCTTTCCCGGTGATCGGCATTCCCAAGCACACGCCGATCGCCCCCGATATCGGCCGCAGCATGACCTACTCGATCGCGCGTACCGAAAGCGCGTTCGACCAGCGCGACAAGTCGGCGGCCAACGCCGTCGGCCTGATGCAGGTGACGCCGGAAGCCGGCCGCGATACCGCCAAGCGCTTCGGCGTCAGCTATGACTGGAGCCGGATGGTGTCCGATCCCGTTTACAACACCCAGATGGGCGCAGCCGAACTCAGCGCGTTGCTGTCGGAATATCGCAACTGCCATATCATGACCTTTGCCGGCTACAACGCCGGCCGCGGCCGCGTCCGCGACTGGATCAAGGCCTATGGCGACCCGCGCGATCCCAAGGTCGATCCGGTCGACTGGGTGGAGCGGATCCCGATCTCCGAGACGCGCAACTACGTGCAGCGCGTGATGGAGAATTTCGCGGTCTACCAGGCGCGGTTCGAGGACGCCGGCACGGCGGTGGCCAAGAACGACGGGCGCGTCGTGACGCAGGAGAGCAACGCGGCGCCGGCTGAGGCAATGCCGTCGCAATAACTTCGTCCCGGCCTAGCGCGCAATTGCGCGCGGCCGGGATGACAAGTTTCAATCCACCTTCACGTTGGCGGCCTTGATCATCGGCCACCATTTGGCGATTTCCGCCTTCTGCCAGGCACCGAGCGCATCCGGCGTGAGCTGATCCTTCGGCGGCATCTGCAAGCCCAAATTCTCGAGCTGCTTCTGCACGGCCGGATCGGCCATCGCCTCGACCGCGGCGGCGTTGAGCTTGGCCACGATCTCCTTCGGGGTACCCTTCGGCACCCAGAGGCCGGACCACAGCGTCATGTGGAAGCCCGGCAGGCCGGCCTCGTCGACCGTCGGGACGTCGGGCGCATTCGCGACCCGCTTGGAATCGGTGACCGCATAAGCGCGGATATTGCCGGCGCGGACCTGGTTGATCGAGTTCGAGGTCTGGTCGACGATGATGTCGATCTGGCCGGCGACGAGGTCGTTCAGCGCCGGGCCGGTGCCGCGATACGGCACATATTGCAGCTTGATGCCGGAGACGTTCTCGAAATAGAGCCCGGCGATATGGCTGCCGCTGCCGGCGCCGGCGGTGCCCGCGGTCGGCGGCGCCGGCCGCGACTTCAGCCACTCCAGCAACTCCTTCAGCGATTTCGCCGGCACGGCGTTCTTGCTGACGATGATCATCGGGTTGCTCGGCAGCAGCACCACCGGCTCGAGATCGGTGACGAGGTCGTAGCCGAGCTTGTAGATCGCGCCGTTGGCGACATGGGTGCCGAGATGGCCGAACGAGATGGTATAGCCGTCGGGCGCCGAGCGCACCGCGCGGCCAACGCCGATCGAGCCGCCCGCACCGGTCACGTTCTCGATCAGCAGCACCTCACCGAGCGACTGCTTCATTCGTTCGCCGAGGATGCGCGCCATCGCATCCGAGGGGCCGCCGGCAGCAAACGGCACCACGATGGTGATCGGGTGCGCGGGATAGGTTTCCGCGGAAACGGTCCCCGTCAACGCGAACATCGCCAATACGGCCAGAACCAGCTTCCGCATCACGCTCTCCCTCAATTTTCTTGATTCCAATTATTTTTGAAGGGCCACCTTTCGACAAGATGGCCCTTCGGATGAGGCGTCAGAACTGCGAGAAGTCGATCGGCTTGTGCCGGTCGAGCGTGCGGGTGATCGGCGGCAGCGGGTATTTCAGGCCACTGGCGCAGTTGAACAGCATCACGCGGTCGCTCTTGCTGACACGGCCGTCGGCGAGGCTCTCCTTGTAGGCGGCATAGGTCGCGGCGCCCTCGGGGCACAGCAGCAGCCCCTCCTCGCGCGCGACCTCATTGAGGGCGGCGCTGATCTTGTCGTCATCGACGGCGATCGCAAAGCCCTTGCTCTCGCGCACCGCACGCAGGATGAGGAAGTCGCCGATCGCCTGCGGCACGCGGATGCCGGAGGCGATGGTGTGGGCGTCCTCCCAGCGCGCGGCGTGCTCGGTGCCGGCCTCATAGGCCCGTACCATCGGCGCGCAGCCGGAGGCCTGCACCGCGACCATGCGCGGGCGCTTGCTTCCGATGAAGCCGATCTTCTCGAGCTCGTCGAACGCCTTCCACATGCCGATCAGGCCGGTGCCGCCGCCAGTCGGATAGAAGATCACGTCGGGCACGTCCCAGCCGAGTTGCTCGGTGAGCTCGAGGCCCATCGTCTTCTTGCCCTCGATCCGGTACGGCTCCTTCAGGGTCGAGGTGTCGAACCAGCCGACTTTCGCCTTGCCCTCGCCGACGATCTTGCCGCAGTCATCGATATAGCCGTTGACGCGATAGACGGTGGCGCCCTGCAGCTCGATCTCGCTGACATTCACCTCCGGCGTATCGGCCGGGCAGAAGATCGTGGTCTTGATGCCGCAGGAGGTCGCATAGGCCGCCAGTGCCGCGCCGGCATTGCCGTTGGTCGGCATCGCCATGTGCTTGATGCCGAGCGCCTTGCCCATCGACACCGCCATCACGAGGCCGCGCGCCTTGAAGGAGCCGGTCGGCAGCCGGCCTTCATCTTTCACAATGATCTCGCCGCCACCAAGCTTTGCGCCGAGCCGCGGCAGCCGGATCAGCGGCGTCGTGACTTCGCCGAGGCTGACGATGTCCTTGCATTTGCGCACCGGCAGCAGCTCGCGGTAGCGCCACAGATCGGCGGGGCGCTCGGCCAGCGAGTCTTTGGTCAGCGCCTTCTTCACCCCGGCGAGGTCATAGCGCACCAGCAGCGGCTTGCCGGCCTTGGAGAGGTTGTGCACTTGGTCGGCGGGATAGTGATCGCCCTCCATCGCGCATTCGAGATGGGTGACGAAAGTCGGGCGTTCGATGGTGAGGTTGTCGTTGTCTTTCACGAGATGCGCTCTTTCTTTTTTCTTTGCGAATTCGTTTTGTCGGACCCGTCACCCTGAGGAGGCCGCGCAGCGGCCGTCTCGAAGGGCGACGAGCCCCGCTGCTCTGCTCGCTCCGGGCCGTGCATCCTTCGAGACGCGCTCCGCGCTCCTCAGGATGACGGGACCGTGGCCGCCGTCCGCAGCCTCAAATATTCAGCACCCGCCCGTAGGCATCGAGCACCGCTTCCTTCATCATCTCCGACAAGGTCGGATGCGGGAATACGGTGTGCATCAGTTCCTCTTCCGTGGTCTCCAGATTCATCGCCACCACATAGCCTTGGATCAGCTCGGTGACCTCGGCGCCGATCATGTGGGCGCCGAGCAGCTGCCCGGTCTTCTTGTCGAACACCACCTTGACGAGGCCCTGGTCCTCGCCGAGCGCGATCGCCTTGCCGTTGCCGACGAACGGGAAGCGGCCGACCCGTATCTCGCGGCCGTCTTCCTTGGCCTTGGCCTCGGTGAGGCCGACGGAGGCGACCTGCGGGTTGCAGTAGGTGCAGCCCGGGATCATCAGCTTGTCCATCGGATGCGGATGCAAGCCCTTGATCGCCTCGATGCAGATCACGCCCTCATGCTCGGCCTTGTGCGCGAGCATCGGCGGTCCCGCGACGTCGCCGATCGCATAGATGCCGGGAACGTTGGTCTTGCCGAGGCCGTCGATCACGATGCAGCCGCGATCGGTTTTGACGCCGAGCTTCTCCAGCCCGAGATTCTCGATATTGCCGACCACGCCGACCGCCGAGATCACGCGCTCGAACTCCACCGCTTGCGGCTTCTCCTTGCCGTCGTCGATGGTCGCAACCACGCTGTCGGCCTTCTTCTCGAGCTTTGTCACCTTGGTCGAGGTGAGTATCTTGATCCCCATCTTCTCAAACCGCTTGCGGGCGAGCCCTGCGATTTCCGCATCCTCGACCGGGAGAATCTGCGGCAGCACCTCGACCACGGTGACGTCGGCGCCCATGGTGTGGAAGAACGAGGCGAACTCGATGCCGATCGCGCCGGAGCCGACCACCAGCAGCGACTTCGGCATCCGCTCCGGCACCATCGCCTCGAAATAGGTCCAGATCAGCTTCTTGTCGGGCTCGAGCCCGGGCAGCACGCGCGGCCGCGCGCCGGTCGCCACGATGATGTGCTTGGCCTGATAGCTGCCCTCCCCGCTGGCGCCCTTCGGCGCCTCGACCGCCGACTTCTTCACCGTGATCTTGCCGGGCGCGTCGATCGTAGCCTCGCCCCAGATCACCGTGACCTTGTTCTTCTTCATCAGGAAGCCGACGCCGTCATTGAGGCGCTTCGAGACGCCGCGCGAGCGCTGCACCACCGCCTTCGGATCGAACGAGACGTTGTCGGCCGACAGCCCGTAATCCTTGGCGTGCTGCATGTAGTGATAGATCTCGGCGGAGCGCAGCAGCGCCTTGGTCGGGATGCAGCCCCAGTTCAGGCAGATGCCGCCGAGATAGGATTTCTCGACGATCGCGGTCTTGAAACCGAGCTGCGCGGCGCGGATCGCGGTCACGTAGCCGCCGGGGCCGGAGCCGATGATGATGACGTCAAAGGATGTGTCGGCCATGGCGGCTCCCGTTCAACTCAACGTGTGACGCCGCGGGCGCGGCTTCTTGCGATCAATGACCTGACCAGCCATTCGAGTCCGATCACCAGGGCCATGATGGCCAGGGCCGTCAGCACGATCGGCTGGGCGATGTTCCGCGCCAGCTGCTCGCCGGCGAAGAACGCGGAGTGTAGAAGATCCATTCCGACCGGATTGAGCACCAGTGCGGCCGACAGCAACAGCGAAATCCAGGGCCAGCGCGTGCGAGCCATGCCGGCCATTCATCCGTACTCCCGCCATACCGCACCGAGGAACACGGACCAGGCCAGCGCCAGCACCGCGGCGCCGATCATCATGATCCTGAACTGGATCGTCGATATCAGGTCGCGGTTGACCGCGACGAGCAACGCGACGGCGATAGCGGCGAGCAGGACGTACGGACCGACGATCGCGTACATGGCGGATGCCCGTCACACCATCATCATCACAGGGTTTTCGATCAGCTGCTTGAAGGCACCGATCAGCTCGGCGCCGAGCGCGCCGTCGATCGCACGGTGATCGCACGACAACGTCACGCTCATCATGTGCGCGATCTCGATCTTGCCGCCGCGCACCACCGGACGCTCCTCCGAAGTGCCGACCGCGAGGATCGAGGCATGCGGCGGGTTGATCACGGCGGTGAAGTGGTTGATGCCGTACATGCCGAGGTTGGAGACCGCGGTGGTGCCGCCCTGATATTCCTCCGGCTTCAGCTTGCGGGCGCGGGCGCGCGCGGCGAAATCCTTCATCTCGTTGGAGATGGTCGAGAGCGTCTTGGTCTCGGCCTTGCGGATGATCGGCGTGATCAGGCCGCCCGGCATCGCCACCGCGACGCCGACGTCGGAATGCTTATGCTTGAGCATGCCGCCTTCGGTCCAGCTGACGTTGCAGTTCGGAATCTTCTGCAACGCGACCGCCATCGCCTTGATGACGAAGTCGTTGACCGAGATCTTGTAGAGCGGCTTCTTTTCCTTGTCCTTCGGCGCTGCGGCGTTGATCTCCTCGCGCGCGGCGAGCAGCTTGCCGATGTCGCAGTCGATGGTGAGGTAGAAGTGCGGGACGTTCTGCACCGAGGCGGTGAGACGCTGCGCGATGGTGCGGCGCATGCCGTCATGCGGCACCACCTCGTAGGAGCCCGGCTCGAACAGCGCGAGGATCTGCTTGTCCGACATTGACGGCGCGATGCTCGGTCCCGCGGCGGGCGCTGCCGCCGGCGCCTTCAGGCCCTTGCCGGACTTGGCCTCGTCGACGTCGCGCGCGATGACCCGGCCATGCGGGCCGGTGCCGGTGATGCGGACAAGATCAATGCCGGCTTCTTTTGCCAACCGACGCGCCAGGGGCGATGAGAACACCCGGGCGTGGCCGTTAGCCTGCGCGGCCGGTGCAGCAGCCTGAGGCGCCGCTGCCGGCTTTGGCGCAGGCGCCGCCGCCGGTGCGGGAGCCGCCGCAGGCGCGGCTTGGGCGGCGGGCTTCGGCGCCTCGGCGGGTTTCGCGGCCGGTGCAGCGCCCGCTCCGGCGCTGGCCGCCGCCTTCACATCCTCGCCGTCGCCGGCCATGACCGCGATGACGTCGTTGACCGGCACGTCCTGGGTGCCCTCGGGCACCAGGATCTTGGCGATCGTGCCTTCATCGACCGCCTCGACTTCCATCGTCGCCTTGTCGGTCTCGATCTCCGCGATCACGTCGCCGGACTTGACCTTGTCGCCCTCTTTCTTGAGCCACTTGGCGAGGTTACCCTTTTCCATCGTCGGCGACAGCGCGGGCATGAGAATATTGATCGGCATTGTCAGTGACCTTGTTGCGACCGCGGTTTGGTTTGGCCCATGTCGGTCGGCCGGGCGATTTCGGCTTCGAACATCTCGACGATGCGCGCGAGCGCCTCGTCCTCGGTGTATTCGCTCTCGCGCGCATAGGCGCGTGCGGCATGGCGGGCGATGTCGACCAGCATGAGCCCCCACATGTCCGGCTCCTCGAAAGCGCGCTGGAATGCGATCGACAGGCCGCCATCGACGACGAAGGCGCGCAGCACCTCGATGGCGTCGTCGCGGCCCATCACGTCAGGCGGCAGCGGCTGCTCCTTGGGACCGGCCATCGGCGTTACCGGTAGGATACGGCCTTGGCGGCGGCGACCACCTCGGCGACGGAGGGCAGAGCGAGCTTTTCGAGGTTGGCGGCATAGGGCATCGGCACGTCCTTGCCGGAGACGCGCGCCACCGGCGCGTCGAGATAGTCGAAGGCGTGCTCCATGATGCGCGCGGCGACCTCGGAGCCGACGCCGCTCTGCTGCCAGCCCTCCTCGACCGTCACCGCGCGGCCGGTCTTCTTCACCGAGTTGATGATGGTCTCGGTATCCATCGGACGGATGGTGCGGAGATCGACGACCTCGGCCTCGATACCTTCCTTGGCGAGTTCGTCGGCAGCCTTCAGCGCATAGGACATGCCCATCGCCCAGGAGACGATGGTGACGTCCTTGCCGGCGCGGGCAATCCGCGCCTTGCCGATCGGCACCACGAAATCAGCCAGCTTCGGCACCTCGCCGGTGTGGCCGTACAGCACCTCGTTCTCGAGGAAGATCACCGGATTGGGATCGCGGATCGCGGCCTTGAGCAGGCCCTTGTAATCGGCGGCCGAATACGGCGCGATCACCTTGAGGCCCGGGATCTGCGAGTACCACGCCGCGTAGTCCTGGCTGTGCTGCGCGGCGACGCGCGCGGCGGCGCCGTTCGGGCCGCGGAACACGATCGAGCATCCCATCTGGCCGCCGGACATATAGAGCGTCTTGGCGGCGGAGTTGATGATCTGGTCGATCGCCTGCATGGCGAAGTTGAAGGTCATGAACTCGACGATCGGCTTCAAGCCCGCCATCGCCGCGCCGACGCCGACGCCGGCAAAGCCGTGCTCGGTGATCGGCGTGTCGATCACGCGGCGGGCGCCGAATTCCTGCAGAAGGCCCTGCGTCACCTTGTAGGCGCCCTGATATTCCGCGACCTCCTCGCCCATGATGAAGACGTCGCCGTCGCTGCGCATCTCCTCGGCCATCGCATCGCGCAGCGCCTCACGGATGGTCTGCGTGACCATCTCGGTCCCCGCGGGGATTTCCGGATCAGGCAGTGGCTCGGTCGCGGGCGTGGCCGGCGCCTTCGCCGCGGGCTGCGGCGCTTCCGCCTTGGCTTCGGCAGGCGCGGCTTCGGCGGCCTTCGGCTGCGGCGCCGGTGCCGCCGGCGCCTTGGCGAGGTCGGCGGCGCTCTCGCCGTCGACGAGAATGGTGGCGATCGGCGTGTTCACCGCAACGTCCGCGGTGCCTTCCGGAATCAGGATCTTGCCGAGCGTGCCCTCGTCGGTTGCCTCGACCTCCATCGTCGCCTTGTCGGTCTCGATCTCGGCGATGACGTCACCGGACTTGATGGTCTCGCCTTCCTTTTTCAGCCATTTGGCGAGGTTGCCCTTCTCCATGGTGGGCGACAGCGCAGGCATCAGCACTTGAATGGGCATATCGGCTCCCGAAATCGGTCTTGAGATTCGTCTGCGCGGGTGGGGTCAGCGGTAGATGTCGGTGTAGAGTTCGGCCGGAACCGGCTCCGGATCGTGCTGCGCGAAGTCTGCGGCCTCGTTGACGATCTCGCGCACCTGGGCGTCGATCGCCTTCAGGTCCTGCTCGCTGGCGCCCGAGGCCAGCAAGCGGTTGCGCACCTGCTCGATCGGGTCCTGGTCGTGACGCACCTTCTCGACCTCCTCGCGCGTGCGGTACTTCGCCGGATCGGACATCGAGTGGCCGCGGTAGCGGTAGGTCTGCATCTCCAGAATCATCGGACCGTTGCCGCCGCGGCACCAGGCCACGGCCTCATCGGCGGCGGCCTTGACGGCGCGCACGTCCATGCCGTCGACCTGCTTGCCCGGAATGTTGAAGGAGGCGCCGCGCTTGGAGAAATCCTGCTGGGCCGATGCGCGCGACACCGAGGTGCCCATCGCATAGCGGTTGTTCTCGATCACATAGATCACCGGCAGCTTCCACAGCTCCGCCATGTTGAAGCTCTCGTAGACCTGGCCCTGGTTGGCCGCGCCGTCGCCGAAATAGGTCACGCTGACGTTATCGTTGCCGCGATAGCGGTTGGCGAACGCAAGGCCGGTGCCGAGCGAGACCTGCGCGCCCACGATCCCGTGACCGCCGTAGAAATGCTTCTCCTTGCTGAACATGTGCATGGAGCCGCCCTTGCCGCGGGAATAGCCGCCGCGGCGTCCGGTCAATTCGGCCATCACGCCCCTGGCTTCCATGTCGCAGGCCAGCATGTGGCCGTGGTCCCGGTAGCCGGTTATGACCTCGTCGCCCGGCTTCAGCGCCATCTGCATGCCGACCACGACCGCTTCCTGGCCGATATAGAGATGGCAGAAACCGCCGATCGCACCCATGCCGTAGAGTTGACCGGCCTTCTCCTCGAAGCGCCGGATCAGGAGCATGTCCCGCAGTGCCTTGAGCTCCTGCTCCTTGGTGAATTCGGGGGGAGAGCCGGCCTTCTCCTGCCCTGATTCTTTTGCGACGCTTTTCTTGGGTGCGGCCATGGCAATTCCGGGTGAGAGAAGTCGGAGAACCCTCTCTAACCCAACTCAAATCGCCTTGGAAGGATTGCGTTCGCCCGATGGAATTTTGCTATGCCGCACTGCAGCGCAGCGCGACATTTTTGTGATAGCGCGCGAATGATTTTGAAATTTGAGAACGCGTCGTCAATTACTTGTTGATCCGAACGAGATCGCGCGGATTGGCGTAGTCGAGCTGGAAGCGCGCACGCTCGTCCAGCATGTCGGGATCGACCCGGTCCGACCGCAGCAGCGACACCCGCTGCTCGCCCTCGGCCCGCTCCTTCTTCAGCCGCGCCAGCTCGGAGGTCAGCGCGATGATCTCCTGATCGAGCTCCTGCCGCGCGTTCAAGCCGTATTTGCCGGTGTAGGCGTTGACGCCGAAATAGCCGACCATCAGCGCCGCCAGCGTATAGAGGGCGAGCCCGGTCAGAATCGATTTGAGGCGTGTGCGGGAAACCATGGCCGCGAGCATGCGGCCATGGGGTTAACGAACGCTGAACCAGAGCGTTTTCGAGCGAAGTGGATACCGGTTCGCGTGAGGAAAACGCGTCAAGACGAGTTCAGAGCCCCTTCCGATTCAATCGGAACGGGGCTCTTGCTCAGCGGTTCTGCTTTTCGATAAAGGCCGCGAAGGCGTCGAGATACTGTTGCAGCACGCCCTTGAGCGACTCCTTGGTCAGTTCGCCGTTGTCGTCGAAGGCATCGCCGACGCCGTTGAGATAGGCTTCCGGCTGACCGAGGATCGGGCCGGAAATGCCCGGCAGGATGTTCTGCAGGTGCTTCACCGCGTTGACGCCGCCGAGCGGTCCGGGCGAATTGCCGATGATGCCGATCGGCTTGCCGATGAACGAGCTCTTGCCGTAGGGCCGCGAGGCGACGTCGATGGCGTTCTTCAGCACGCCCGGGATCGAGCGGTTGTATTCGGGGGTCACGAACAGCACGCCGTTCGACTTCTGCAGCTTCTCGCGGAAGGCAAGCCAGTCCGCCGGCGGCGCGGCCTCGAGGTCCTGGTTGAAGAAGGAAATTTCCTGAAGCGTCGTCACATCGAGCTTCAGCGACGCCGGTGCAAGCTTGGCCAGCGCATTGGCGATCTTGAGCGAGAAGCTCTGTTTGCGAATGCTGCCGACGATGGTGACGATGTTATAGGCCATAGCAAATTCCCCTCGGATTGCGGTGAAACTGGTGGCCATCACCTACCGGCGCACCAAGAAAGATGCAAGCGCATGGATCGTCCAATTCCGGAAACGCAGCGTTTCGCGGAATTGGTCTATGCAAAGCAAAAAGGCCGCCCCCATCGGGACGGCCCTTGCGTTTCGATCCTCACCCCTTGTTCGGGTTGATCAGGAATTTCTCGCCGGTCGAGCGCTTGTTGTAGACGGCGATGTTGTCGAGCTGCAGAGTCTCCTGCAACGACACCACCTTGGTGTAGTGACTGGCGAAAGTCGTCTTCAACTCGGCCACCACGCGCTGGCGCAGCTTGTTGCCGGCCTCCGGACCGATCTTCATCAGGAACGGGAACAGCAGCCAGCCGCCGACGCCCCAGGCCATGCCGAAGCCGCGCGGCAATTCGATCGAGCGGGTGTCGAGGCTGCCATAGACATAGACCTGCTTGTGCACATTCGAGCCGTAGCGGCTATAGGCCTTGGCGGTCTTGTTGATCGCGGTCTCCATCGCCACCAGGATCTGGCCCGCGAGCTTGCCGCCGCCGATCGCATCGAAGGCGATGGTGGCGCCGGTTTCCACCAGCGCGCCGGTGAGCTTGTCCATGAAATCGGGCGTGGAGGAATCGACGACATGCTTGGCGCCGATCTTGTGCAGGATGTCGGCCTGCTCCTTGTTGCGCACGATGTTGACGAGGCCGATGCCGTCCTTGAGACAGATCTTGTTGAGCATCTGGCCGAGATTGGACGCTGCCGCGGTGTGCACCAGCGCCTTGTGCCCCTCGCGCCGCATCGTCTCGGTCATGCCGAGCGCGGTCAGCGGATTGACGAAGCAGGATGCGCCTTCCGCCGGCGTGGTGCCGTCAGGCAGCGGCAGGCATTCGTTGACGCGCAGCGTGCGGTATTGCGCATACATCGCGCCACCGATCATCGCGACCGTGCGGCCCATCAGCGCTTTCGCCGCATCCGATGAACCGGTCCTGATCACGACGCCGGCACCTTCATTGCCGACCGGCATGGACTCATCGAGCCGTGCGGCAAGACCCGGCAACGCCGCTTCCGGCACGCGCGCGGTCACCACGGGCAATTCCTTGCTGCCGGAGACCTTGGCGGCCGACATGTCGGCCGGGCCGATCAAAAGACCGAGGTCGGACGGGTTGATCGGGGTCGCCTCGACCCGGACCACGACCTCGTCGGGCCCGGGCTCGGGGGTCGGGACATTGACCAGCGATATCTCGAGCTCGCCATTCTTCTTGAGCAGCGAACGCAGCTGCAGACCGCTCTTGCCATCGCTCATCCCGACCTCCCTTTTGCGTTTTGTTGGATCCCGTTCAAGCTGGGGCGCTACGCCAGCGCCTTCAAGGCCGCCCTGCCCGCGTATTTCGCCTGGGTGCCGAGCTGCTGCTCGATGCGCAGCAGCTGGTTGTACTTGGCGGTACGGTCGGAGCGCGCCAGCGAGCCGGTCTTGATCTGCCCGCAATTGGTGGCGACCGCAAGATCGGCGATCGTGGAATCCTCGGTCTCGCCGGAGCGGTGCGACATCACGGCGGTGTAGCCGGCCTTGTAGGCCATCTCGATCGCCGCAAGCGTCTCGGTCAGCGTGCCGATCTGGTTGACCTTGACCAGGATCGAATTGGCGCGGCCGTTCTTGATGCCGTCGGCAAGCCGGGTGACGTTGGTGACGAACAGATCGTCGCCGACCAGCTGGCACTTCTTGCCGATCGCATCCGTCAGCTCCTTCCAGCCGTCCATGTCGTCCTCCGACATGCCGTCCTCGATGGTGACGATCGGATAGCGGCCGACGAGATCGGCGAGATACTTCACCTGCTCGGAGCGCGAACGGGTCTTGTTCTCGCCGCCATAGACGTAGGAGCCTTCCTTGAAGAATTCGGTCGAGGCGCAGTCGAGGCCGAGCACGACGTCATCGCCCGCCTTGTAGCCGGCCTTGCCGATCGCGTTCATGACGAACTCGAGCGCGGCGTCGGCCGACGGCAGGTTCGGCGCGAAGCCGCCCTCGTCGCCGACATTGGTGTTGTGGCCGGCCTTCTTCAGTTCGCCGCGCAGCGTGTGGAAAATTTCCGAACCGCAACGTAGCGCCTCGGCGAACGACGTGACGCCGACCGGCAGGATCATGAATTCCTGGAAGTCGATCGGGTTGTCGGCATGCACGCCGCCATTGATGATGTTCATCATCGGCACCGGCAGCGTCCGCGCCGAGGTGCCGCCGACATAACGATACAGCGGCATGTCGAAGGATTCGGCGGCGGCCTTGGCGCAGGCCAGCGAGACGCCGAGGATGGCGTTGGCCCCGAGCCGGCTCTTGTTCGGCGTGCCGTCGAGCTCGATCATGATCTGGTCGATCGCGACCTGCTCCTCGACCGCCTGGTCGCTGAGCGCCTCGAAGATCTCACCGTTGATGGCGGCGACCGCCTTCTCGACGCCCTTGCCGAGATAGCGCGCCTTGTTGCCGTCGCGCAGTTCCACCGCCTCATGCGCGCCGGTGGAGGCGCCCGACGGCACGGCCGCGCGACCGATTGACCCATCCTCCAGCACCACATCGACCTCGACCGTGGGGTTGCCGCGGCTATCAAGGATTTCGCGGCCGATGATGTCGACGATGTCAGTCATGACGTGCTCTTTCTCGATATGGGGTTGGCTGATGCGCCGCGTCATACACGGCGCGCAAGCAAATGTGAACGGCCCGCCCGCCCGGCCCGTCTGACGGTGCAATGTGGTGGGTTTATGCTGTCGGGGATTACCTTCGCGTGCTGGCCCATTGTTTCACGAAGCCGGGATAACGCAATGAACCGTCGCCAGTTTCTCGCCTCCACCACTGCCGCGATTTTGACCACGAGAGCGCAGGCGCAGGATGCCCAGACGCCGTTCCTGGTGAAATATTTCAACGTCGACGCCGGGACCGGCCTGCACGATGTCACGCCGGCGCCCGATGGCACCGTCTGGTTCACGGGCCAGCGCAGCGGTGCGCTGGGCCGGCTCAATCCGCGCGACAGTGCGTTCAAGCTGGTCAGCCTCGGCAAGGGTGCGGCCCCGCACGGCGTCACGATCGGCCCCGACGGCGCGCCATGGGTAACCGAGGGTGGGCAGAATGCGATCGCCCGCGTCGACCCCGGCGACCACAAGGTGACGCTGTTCCGCCTGCCTGAGAAAGCCGCTGACGCCAATCTCAACACCGGCGTGTTCGACAAGCGCGGCGTCTACTGGTTCACCGGCCAGTCCGGCTTCTACGGCCGGCTCGATCCGAAATCCGGTGAGATGAAGGTGTTCGAGGCACCGCGCGGCGTCGGCCCCTACGGCATCACCGTGACCCCAAACGGCGACATCTGGTACGCCTCGCTTGCCGGCAGCTATATCGCGCGGATTGACCTTGCGACCGGCAACGCCAGCGTGGTCCAGCCGCCGACGCCGAAACAGGGCGCGCGACGGGTGTGGTCGGATTCGCGGGGGCGGATCTGGGTCAGCGAATGGAACAGCGGCAACGTGTCGGTGCACGATCCCGCCGACGGGACGTGGAGGGCCTGGAAGCTGCCCGGCAGCAATCCACGGACCTATGCCGTCTATGTCGACGACAAGGACAAGGTCTGGCTGACCGATTTCTCGGCCAACGCGATCATGCGCTTCGATCCGGTGGGCGCGACCTTCAATGCATTTCCGAGCGACCGCGCCGGCGCGAATGTCAGGCAACTCGATGGCCGGCCCGGCGAGGTCTGGGGCTGTGAATCCGGCCAAGACCGCTTGGTCCTGATCCAGACTGCCGCGCCTGCGTAGCACCCTGCCCCCGCACGCGGACGGTTGACGAACCGCCCGCTTCCGTTCATTTCGGCCGCTCCCACAAGGATGAGGCCTATGGCGAAGAAAACCCTGCAACTCGGCCGTGCCGTCGCGTGGCCGGATAGCCCGGACAAGGCGGTGCTCGACCGCGTCCCCAATCCGCAGGCCGGCACGGATTATCTGGTGCGCTTCGCTATCCCGGAATTCACCTCGGTCTGCCCGATCACCGGCCAGCCGGACTTCGCCCATCTGGTGCTCGACTATGTGCCGGGCCGATGGCTCCTGGAATCCAAGTCGCTGAAACTCTATGCGGCGAGCTTCCGCAATCACGGCGCCTTCCACGAGGATTGCACCGTCATGATCGGCAAGCGCATCTCGGACGAGATCAAGCCGAAATGGCTGCGCATCGGCGGCTATTGGTATCCGCGTGGCGGTATCCCGATCGATGTCTTCTTCCAGACCGGCAGGCTGCCGAAGGGCCTCTGGGTTCCCGATCAGGGCGTCGCGCCCTATCGCGGGCGGGGCTAGGTCGGACACCCATAAGTTCGCCACGTCTGCTTACCCTCGGAAGGCGACGTAGAAGCCGATATGAACGCGTGTCGGCAACGCGTGTCTGCCTTGGGCCAATCGCGTCATTTTACACCGCAGCAAAACAGGCAGCTACTCGATCACCTCGTCGGCGCGGGCGAGCAGCGTCGGTACCGCGCGGCGTTCCTCAATCACGTGCCTGCTACTTCGTAGCCACCATCCTGACGCCGCCCATCTTGCGCTCTTGAATGAGGTCAACAAATCGGATGTAGGACTCGTGGAATGCATCGTGCCCCATCGGGGTGCCAGCCGTTCGGGCTTCTTCACGCAGCAGTTGATACATTGCCAGTCGTTCCTTCAGAATTGGTCCCCATTCTTCCGTCAAATCCTTGGTCGAAACC
The DNA here is from genome assembly GCF_020329495.1 of Bradyrhizobium australafricanum. Lineage (NCBI taxonomy): Bacteria > Pseudomonadati > Pseudomonadota > Alphaproteobacteria > Hyphomicrobiales > Nitrobacteraceae > Bradyrhizobium > Bradyrhizobium australafricanum. The sequence goes on from NZ_JAGKJL010000030.1 coordinate 98,940, forward strand.
ACTCTAAGGCCAACGCTTTCGACCAGATTGCAATATTCGGGGATCGGCCGAAGGGGCTGAATAGCCATTCCTTCCCACATCAATTGCGCATCAGCAGCGGTAAGCGGCTGATGAGCTATCCAATCTGTGAATGCCAACCGGCCATCTGTCCTCAGAATACGAAAAGCTTCCGCAATTGCTCTCTTCACATCAGGAACGTGGCAAAATGCTTCTTGGCTGACGACTGCGTCGATGCTCGCGTCAGGAAGCGGCACATCCATCACGTTGCCCTCGACAATCCGTGCAGTACCGTGAAGGCCAACGCGTCTGGTTAACTCCTGTGCGCCCGAGACGCGTGCTGGCGTCAATTCGATACCAGTGACGTCGGCTCCATATTTGTGAGCCAGATAACGCACCGTGCCGCCAAGTCCCGCACAGAAATCGGCTACGCGCGTTCCATCGCTAACCTGCGCTCCTCGCGCCAATTCATCTGTAGCAGCGAGGCCGCCATAATGATCTTGGTCATGGGAAAATAGCTCTTCAGGACGTAAGCTGTCGAGATGGCCACGGCTTGCGCGTAGTTTCGTAAGGATGATTTCGCATGAGATGGGATGACGATTATAGAAATAGACGGTCTGTGAAGTTGCGTCGCTCATGAAACTTGCCTCCATGGCTCGGGGCCACGCCAATCTTCGCAATCAGACTGGGCAATCAAACCAGCAAATGGCGACGAACTGAATAGGGAGCGGCGCTCATTTTGCGCTGCGAAAACTCTGAACGGCGCATGTCTCACATGGGTCCAGGATCGGACATGCTGATGATATCGAGCCCAGGGCGCACGGCGACAGGCTGGCCCATCATCCTGGAGCATTCAAGAATAGAATGTTAGGGCACGAGCGACGCTGAGTAGGCGACCAGCGCGATCATGTCGTCGATGCTGAGATTCTCAACAACCGGTTTCATGAGTTCGCTATGGGTACCCTTCCGCGCACCTGATTTGAAGTCGTAGAGCTGCCGGAACATGTACGTGGGCGAACGGGCCGCAATCCCCGGCGCGACGGCAGTCCCTTTGAGATCAGCACCGTGACAGGCCGCACACTGCACGCGGAGATTGCTGTTCGCTGCGAGCGCCCGCCCTTTCTGAACGCTGCCAACTGGGACGTAGGCGATGAAACGAGCGCGCGAGTCTCGGCTGACAAAGTGTTCAACGTTGTCCGGAATCTCGACGATGCGCGGACCGATGGGCTCTTTCCCGGCGCCGTCTAGCGGAGCCAAGAACAAGTCTCTCACACGTGTTTTCGGCACCGTGTCGGTCTCTACGACCGCAATGTTCGATCTCGGCTTGATTGATGCAAAGTAGGTCGCAGCCTCTCTGAGCTCCTGATCGGTCACCGCTTTTGACAACTTGATCATCAGGTCGGTGGCGACGCGAGGTACCGAGTTGGTGCGAATGCCGGTCTTGAACTCCGCCGTTTGCTGCATGATGTATTCCGCCGAGAGACCAAACAGACTGGCATTCTCGGGACCGCCCGGTCCGTCCGCCCGGTGACAGACGCCGCACGCGAACACGTCAGGCTTTCTCCCCGTTGCCACGATTTCTGGCATTGGCGGATGATCGTCCGGATGCCAGTCGGGCGCGGCGAACAGATCGCGCACTTGCGTGAGTGTAAAGCCGGCGGCGCTATCAGGGACGCGCCTGATCGTGCCATCATCAGGTGTGCGTTGAAAATTTGGCGGATTGACCGGATAGGCCCATGCTGGCGGCCCGTCTTGGCTTTGCGCAAACGCTCCCGCCGCAGCAAGCGATGCCATCGAACAGGCCAGAAACGCAGTCGGAAATCTCATCGTCTCGACCCTCCGTGCGCGTCGGTGAAGCCAGACTGTTCTTTCCGAAGGCGAGGATCAGAAGCGGTAACCACGCCCGCGAGGCGACGGACGCCGCAACTCCTCCAGCCGGGTTCCATTCAACTCCTGGCACTCGCTGGCGTCAATGAGCGATTTAGGACTGCCCTGGTCCGCTAAGGGTCAAAACGCCGTCGATAATGGTGAGCTTGCGATTTCCGCTTTGTCCCAGAGACTGACGTTTGTAGTGACCTAAGGGATCGCCAGCTAGGGTTCGACGTCCGGCCGCCCGGCATCGGCCGACCGGCTACCGAAGGGTATCTGGGTCCCCAGGCGAGGGCGTGGCGCCCTATCGCGGGCGCGGGTGATCCGCCGGCCTCAATAGGCGCTCAACAGATCGACCTTGGCGTTGGCGAGGATCAGACGGCGCGCCAGCAGCGCGGACAGATTGCGCATGATCTTCATCGAAATCTGCGGGTGAAGCTGACGATAGTCGGCAAAGCTGTCGAGCGGCAGCTCGAGGCATTTGACCGGCGTATCCGCCCAGACGTCGGCGCTGCGGTGGCTCTCGATGATCGCCATCTCGCCGAACTCCATCCCGGGCCCGAGCGAGGCAAGCCGCACGCCACTCGGCAGCTTCACACTCACCATCCCGCTTTGCAGGAAGAACAACGAATTGGCCGGTTCGCCGGCCACGACGATGCGCTGGCCCGCGCCATAGCGGCGCGGCGTCGAGAGCTCGGCAAGCGCGGCGATTTCCTCGGGCGCGAGATCGGCCAGCAGCGCCTGCTCGCCGAGATGAGATGTCTCCTTGATCTCGGTGAAGCCGCCATAGCGATAGATCAGCTGATCTTCCGCCCACTCGACGGCGTCGTCGAGCAGCGGAAAATGCCGCAACCGCTTCGGTTCTTCGATCTGCGCGCGGATCGTGGCCCAGACCGGCGACGTCGTCTCGACACCGGAGATGATCGTGGTGACACCAAAATTTCCGAGCGTGGCAATTTTCTCAGCCAGCAGCTGAGCGCCGGCCGCCGTAATGTCGGGCACGCGGCGGAAATCAAGGATCAGCAGCGGCGCGCCAGGCGGCTCGCTGGACAATCGGCGCGTGACGTAGTCGATCGCCGCGAAGTTGAGCGCACCAACCAGCTCAATAACGCGGGTATCGCTGTGGCGGTCATCGAGGATCTGCTGTTCGTGCGGCCGGCGGCTTCGGCGGGAAGTGATGCCGAAGATGTCGTAGTCGGCGATGATGCAGGTGCGGACATCGCCGCTGCGGTTGAGCATGTGCAGATCGAACCGCGCCGACAGCGCCTCGCAAACTCTCAGGCCGCGCACGCTGTTGAAGTGGCCATCGAGCAGCGGCGAAAAGGTGCCGAGCCCCAGTTGCGACGGAAGCGCTGCGACAATGCCGCCGCCGACCCCGCTCTTGGCGGGCATCCCGACGCGATAGATCCATTCGCCGGCATAGTCGTACATGCCCGAGCTCGTCATCACCGACAGCGTTCGCGCGACCACATGCGGTGTGACCACCTGAACGCCCGTCACAGGGTTGACGCCGCGATTGGCAAGCGTCGCGGCCATCACTGCGAGGTCGCGCGCGGTGACGAGAATGGCGCATTGCCTAAAATAGATATCGAGCACCGCATCGACGTCGTCCTGCAGCACGAGATAGTTGCGCAACAGCCAGGCGATCGCACGATTGCGGTTGCCGGTCGCCGTCTCCGAGGCGTGGACTGCATCGTCGACGCCAAGTTCACGGCCGGCAAACTGGCTGAGCTTGTCCCGGATGCGCTCGAATGCGGCGCCGCCATCCACTTCGTGGATCAGGCCGGAGCACGCGATCGCGCCGGCGTTGACCATTGGATTGAACGGCTTGTTGTCGTTGGTCAGCCGGATCGAGTTGAACGCCTCGCCGCTCGGCTCGACGCCGATGGCCGCCGCGACACGCGCTTCACCGACGAGGTCGAGGGCCAGCGCAAACACGAACGCCTTCGAAACGGACTGAATGGTGAAGGGAACGGCGCTGTCGCCGACCTCATAGACATGGCCGTCGATGGTAACCAGGCTGATGCCGAAATGCGCCGGGTTGGCCCGCTTCAGCTCCGGAATGTAATCGGCGAGCGCGCCGGAATTGTCCGATTTGAATTCGTGGTGGCAGGAGGCCAGAAAGCGCTGAAGCGGAGGCTCGGTGCCATACCCCGTTGTCCTGATGTCCGCACTCCCACGAATAGGCCAGCCGGTCGGGACGTCCACGCTCTCACCTCAAATGGCGAGAGATAAGCAATCATCATGCCATCGCGCGTCCGCAGGCTGCGGCGATGTGCGTCATCCTGACGCTACACTCTTCTTCCCCTACGGTTCGCGTCGCCCCAGCGGTTAGAACCCGTGAAGTTATGTGTGTACATGACCTAAGGGTCGCTAAGGCTCCACGTCCGGCCGCGCCGCGGCATCCGCCGGCCGCGTCTGCTTCAGGAACCTCGCGCAGATGAAGCCGAGCACGACCATCACGGCGGCGGCCGAGACCAGCGTCGCGGTCTTGCCGGCATGTTGCAGGCCAAAACCATAGGCGATCGGGCCGACGGTCTGGCCCATGAAAAAGAAGAACGAGTGCAGCGACAGCGCGGTGGCGCGCGCCTCGACCGACAGCTCGCTGGCGAACACCTGCAGGCAGCCGTGGATCATGTAGAAGCCGAGGCCCATCACCAGGAGGCCCGCCATCTGCAGCTTCCAGTGCGGCCCGAAGGCGACCCCGACCAATTGAATCGCGACCAGCGTCGCGCCGACGACCATCATGCCCCTCACCCCGATCCACGGCAGCAGGCGCGACACCGTCAGCGTGTAGAGCAATCCGCCGATCGCAAAGCCCGCGATCACGATGCCGGCGATCGACAGCGAGGTCTCGCCGAGCTCGAACAGGAACGAGGCGATGAAGGGAAACAGCCCGAGCACGCAGCAGCCTTCGATGAAGACCGCCGAGTAACAGATGCGGGCGTTAGGATTGGTGAAGATGGTGCGGTAGCCGTGGCGAAGGGCCTTCAGGCTGGTGCGCGGCGGACGGTTGAGCGCGGCGCCGCGGAAGCCGGCCGCGACCGCCAATGCTACGATGATCACGAGGCCGCCGAGCACCGCGAGCACGCCGCGCCAGCCGAGGAAGTCGCCGATCAGGCCGGAGGCCGTGGCACCGAGCAGATTGCCGGTCATCGAGCCCGCGAGGGTTCGCCCGATCGCGAGCTGCCGCTTGTCCGGGCCGACCAGATCGCTGGTCAGCGACAGCGCCACCGGAAACACGCCGCCCGAGCCGATGCCGGCGAGGATGCGGGTCACGAACAGCATCGGGAACGAGGTCGAGAGCGCGCCGAGGATGTTGGCGACGCCGAGCAGCCCGAGGCAGATCGTCATCAGCCGCGCCTTGCCGAACAAATCGGCGGCGGCGCCGATCGCCGGCTGCACCGCGGCAAAGGTGAAGGCGAACACCGCGGCGAAGCTCGCAGCGGTCGCGATGCTGACGCCGAAATCATCGGCGACATGCGGCAGCACCGGATCGAGCGCGCGCACCGACAGGCTCGCCGCGAAGGTCGCCAGCGTGATCACGTTGAGGGCCGGCGGCATGCCGCTGGTTGCGGTCATGTCGTTGTCCGCCGGTCAGGCCGCCGTCTTCGCCAGCGCGTCGAACTGCATCAGCCGCTTGACGAGGCACTCGAAGTCACGGAGCGGCACCATGTTGGGGCCGTCCGACGGCGCGTGATCCGGATCGGGATGGGTCTCGATGAACACGCCGGCGACGCCGACTGCGACCGCGGCGCGCGCCAGCACCGGCACGAATTCACGCTCACCGCCCGACGAGGTGCCCTTGCCGCCCGGCTGCTGCACCGAATGGGTGGCGTCGAAGATGACAGGCGCGCCGGTGGTGCGCGACAAGATCGGCAGCGCGCGCATGTCCGAGACCAGCGTGTTGTAGCCGAACGACGCGCCGCGCTCGGTGACCAGCACATTGGCGTTGCCGGCGCCGGTGATCTTGCTGACCACATTGGCCATGTCCCACGGCGCCAGGAACTGGCCCTTCTTGACGTTGACGACCTTGCCGGTCGCGGCCGCGGCCAGCAAGAGATCGGTCTGCCGGCACAGGAAGGCCGGAATCTGCAGCACGTCGACTGCCTGCGCCACTTCGGCGCACTGGGTCGCCTCATGTACATCGGTGAGCACGGGCAGTCCGAGCGAAGCCCGGATCTCGGCGAAGATCGGCAGCGCCTGCGCCAATCCGATGCCGCGCGCCGCGGTCGCGCTGGTGCGGTTCGCCTTGTCGAACGAGGTCTTGTACACCAGACCGATCTTGAGCCGGGCCGCGATCTCCTTCAGCGCGGACGCCACTTCCAGCGCGTGCGCGCGGCTCTCGAGCTGGCAGGGACCGGCGATGATCGAAATCGGCAAGGCATTGCCGAACTTGGCCGGTCCGACGGCAACGATCGGCGCGGCGGCTTGCGCGGAAACCTGATTGGTCAAAATGCTGCATCCTTTTGCCGGCGACCATGCAGTCCCGCGCGGGACGGATCAAGCCATCCCGCACGATGAGGGGGTTGCGCTGACGCCGTGGGTGCGCCGTGCTAACACAATCCCGCCCAAACAGCGCCTATAAACTGGCGCGGAACAGATTCCCATGAGGAAGCCATGCGCATCCCGCTGATGATCGGAGCCGCCGCCCTGTCGGCGATGTCGGGCCTGGCCTATGGGCAGACCAACGGCCAGCCCGGGGTCGTCACCAGCGGCGCCACCGGCGTCACCGTCAATGGCAAACCGGCGGCCCGCAGCGGCGACACCACCAGCAATGGCGGCCCGCTCGTCGAGGGCGTGCCCAACGTCCTGATCAACGGCAAGCCGGCCGTGGTCATGGGCGATCGCACGCATTGCGGCGGCAAGACGACCTCCGGCAGCCACGGCGTCTTCATCAACGGCAAGCCGATGGTGGCCCAGGGCGATCAGACCTCCAGCTGCCCGCAATAGCGTCGCTGCAACTTTCCCTCCCCAAGGGACCGAGAAAAGATGCCTCCCCGTCATTGCGAGGAGCTCGCGACAAAATTGCGAAGCAATCCATCGCTCCGCATATGCAGTACCAATGGATTGCTTCGCTTCGCTTGCAATGACGGGAACATGGCCGCAGCGGGCGTCACTTGACCGACGAAAACGCCGTCGGCACCAGAAGCTGGTTGACGATGTTGAGGACGATCTGGCCGTCCTCCTCGGTCTTGGCGCGCGCGGTGATCCACTCCGGATCGGTCTGGAACGCGGTCCACTTCTTCTCGCGCTCGGCGAGCGATTCCCAGGCCAGCAGATAGGTCAGCTCCTGGTTGGATTCCCCGACCAGCGTCGTGAAGAAGCCGGCCTGCCTGATGCCGTGCTTGTCCCAGAGCTTCAGCGTGATGGTCTCGAAGCGCTTGAGCAGCGCCGGCAGCCGTCCCGGCAGGCAGCGATAGACGCGGGTCTCGTAGATCATTGGCGGTCCTCCCAGATTTGTGTGCGGGCGGTTATAGCCAGCGCCTTCCGGACTGTCTTGTGGGGGTGACAACATGGCACCCCTGCTCGCGACAGACGGCCATTTCCGCAATGTTGTTGCAATGTTACTTGCCCTAAAACCTGCCTTCAGGAGCTGGACCCACAAGGACATGCGGATACTGCTGGTTGAGGATGAGGCCGAAATGGCGGCGGCGCTGTCGCAGGCGCTGAAGAGCTACGACATGGTGGTCGACCACGTGCCGAACCTTGCCGAGGCCGAGGAAGCGATCTGCGCCGACGTGCATGGCGCGGTCCTGCTCGACCGCCAGCTTCCGGACGGCGACGGGCTCACGCTGATCCCGAAGCTGCGCGCCAAGGCCGACGGTGTCCCGATCATCGTGCTGACCGCGCGCGGCGACCTCACCGACCGCATCACCGGCCTCGACAGTGGCGCCGACGACTATCTGGCCAAGCCGTTCGCCGTCGAGGAGCTGCTGGCGCGGCTGCGCGCCGTGCTGCGCCGCCCTGCCGGGCTGCAGCTCGAGATCATCAGGGCCGGCCGGGTGGCGTTCGATTGCAGCCATCGGGAGGCCAGCGTCGACGGCCGTCCGCTCGACCTGCCGCGGCGCGAGCTGCTGGTGCTGGAGACGCTGTTGCGCCGCATGGGCCGCACCGTGCTGCGCGCGACGCTGGAGGAAGCGGTCTACAATTTCGAGGACGAGATCCAGTCCAACGCGCTCGACGCGCACGTCTCGCGGTTGCGCCGCAAACTCGCGGACGCCAACGCCGGCGTCGAGATCCACAGCATCCGCGGCGTCGGCTATCTCTTGAAGCAAACGTCATGAGCGAACAGGCTGAGCACTATTGCCTGCGCTCGCAACTGAGCTGGCGGCTGGTGACGCTCCAGGCGCTGCTGCTTGCCATGCTGATCGTTTGCCTGATCAGCGCGTTGTGTGCCACCGGCTTCCTGATCGTTCCGCGTGATGAGGATCATGTGATTTCCATCGTGCAAGGCGCGGTCGCGCGCGACGGCAAGGGCGAATTGATTTTGCGCCCGACGGCCGAACTGCAAAAGCTTCGTGAGGACACGCCCGACCTCTGGTTCCTGGTGCGCGACCGGCAAGGCCGTTCGCTGACGGAAGGCGCGGTGCCGCCGGAATTCGCCAGGATCGGCGGCGCGCTCGACCAGATCAGCCAGGCGCGGCTCGGCTGGCAGATGTTCGAGGATGATCCACGCAAGCCGCCGGCGCGGCTGAAGCGCGTCAATTCCGACGCCGGCCCCGTGCAGGTGCTCACAGCGACGCAAGGGCCAATGTCGAGCGTCAAGACCGCGCTCGCCACGACGCTGGCATTCCTCGCCATCGCCCTGCCCGGCCTTTTCCTGATGGCATGCGCCACCTTCATCGCGACGCCGATGGTGGTGAAGCGCGCCTTCGCCGGTCTCGATACCACCGCCGACGAAGCGCGCCGGATCGATTTCCGCCAGCGCGGCAGCCGGCTGTCGGCGGACCATCTGCCGCTCGAAGTGGCGCCGCTGGTCACCGCCATCAACGATGCACTGAAACGGCTCGACGACGGCTATTCCCGGCATCAGCGCTTCGTCGCCGACGCGGCCCATGAATTGCGCACGCCGATCGCGATCCTCAACACGCGGCTGGAGTCGCTGCCACCGGGCCCTGAGAAAACCCGTCTGCTCGAGGATTCGGCGCGGCTTGCGACATTGGCCGAGCAGCTGCTCGACATCCAGCGCTTCGACCAGTGCCGCAATCCGTTCGTCCGCGTCGATCTCGTCGCCGTCGCACGCAATGTCGCGGCCGACCTTGCGCCGCTTGCGATCGCGGCCGGCTATGAGCTGTCGCTCGATACCGCAACCGATCGGGTCGAGACCTTGGGCGACCGCGCCGCGCTGGAGCGCGCGCTCACCAATCTGGTGCAGAACGCCATCCAGCATGGCGGCCGCCGCGGCACCATCACCATCCATGTCGGCAGCGCCGCGACGATCGACGTATCGGATGAAGGCGACGGCATTCCACAGGACCAGCGCACTCGGATCTTCGATCCGTTCTATCGGCTCGCGCCGCTCGACCGCGGCGCCGGGCTCGGCCTCAACATGGTGCGCGAGATCGCAAGGCTGCACGGCGGTCATGTCTCCGTGCTCGACGGTCCGAAGGGCGGCGCGTGCTTCCGCCTCACCTTACCGCCGGCGCCCTTCGCGTCGTGATGCCAAAGCGTTTTCGAGCGAAGCCTGTCCCGCACTCGATGCGGGATGGGCACCGGTACGCGTGAGGGAAACGCGTCAAAGCCAGAGTCGAGAGCCCCGTTCCGATTCAATCGGAACGGGGCTCTCGCGCAATGTTGTCGCAATGCAGCTCCCGCAAACAAGGCATCACGCTCCGCATCTTGAGTCGAAGCGCCGCGACACTTTGCTGGGAATCCCAATGTCACATGATCTGCTGTCTTTCTTCACGGCGTGGATGGCGGCCCCGGGCCGCGTCGGCGCCATTGCGCCGTCGGGCGCTGCGCTCGCCGAACTGATCACGCGCGACATCAGCGCCGACACCGGCCCGGTGCTCGAGCTTGGACCGGGCACGGGCGCGTTCACCTATCAGCTGTTGAAGCGCGGCGTGCGCCAGCAGGATCTGACGCTGATCGAGTACGGCTCGGATTTCATGCGGCTGTTGCAGCTGCGCTTTCCCGGTGCGCGCGTGCTGTGGATGGACGCGGCGCGCCTCGCCTCGGAGCGACTCTATGAGGGCGCGCCGGTCGGCGCCGTCGTCAGCGGACTGCCGCTGCTCAACATGTCGCCGCGCAAGGTCATCTCGATCGTCGGCGGCGCGTTCAGCTATCTGCGTCCCGGCGGCGCGTTCTATCAATTCACCTACGGCATGCGCTGCCCGGTGCCGCGGCCAATCCTCGACCGGCTCGGCCTGCGCGCCACGCTGGTCGACCGCGCCATCCTCAACGTGCCGCCGGCCGCGGTCTACCGGCTGACGCGACGCCCGCAATACAAGCTGATGACGCGCGACGGCACGCCGGCGGCTGGTGCAAACGTTTCACCGATCAAGAAGGAACGCCGGGCCAGCGAGGACTGCGCCGTGTAACGGCGCAGCTGACGGCGGCTTGTTTAGACCAGCCGGCTCTGCTTCGCTGCGGCCTCGATGAACGACGCGAAGAGAGGATGCGGTTCAAAGGGCCGCGACTTCAGCTCGGGATGGAACTGGACGCCGATGAACCAGGGATGGTCCTCGTACTCCACGATCTCCGGCAGCACGCCGTCGGGCGACATGCCGGAGAAGCGCAGGCCGTGCTGCTCGAGGCGGTCCTTGTAGGCGGTGTTGACCTCGTAGCGATGGCGGTGCCGCTCGGAGATCTCGGTCGCGCCGCCATAGACCTGCGAGACGCGGCTGCCGCGGTTCAGCGCCGCCGGATAGGCCCCGAGCCGCATCGTGCCGCCGAGATCGCCGCTCTGCGAGCGCTTCTCGAGCTCGTTGCCGCGCAGCCATTCCGTCATCAGGCCGACCAGCGGCTCCTTGGTCGGGCCGAACTCGGTCGAGTTGGCGTCCTCGATGCCGACCAGATTGCGCGCCGCCTCGATCACCGCCATCTGCATGCCGAAGCAGATGCCGAAATACGGCACGTCACGCTCGCGCGCGAACTGCGCCGCGCGGATCTTGCCCTCGGCGCCGCGCTGGCCGAAGCCGCCGGGCACCAGGATGCCGTTGACGTGCTCGAGGAACGGCGCCGGATCCTCGTTCTCGAACACCTCGCTCTCGATCCAGTCGAGATTGACCTTCACCTTGTTGGCGATGCCGCCGTGCGACAGCGCCTCGATCAGCGATTTGTAGGCGTCCTTCATGCCGGTGTATTTGCCGACGATGGCGATCGTCACCGCGCCTTCCGGATTGCGGACGCGCTCGTTGATGACGTGCCAGCTCTGCAGCGCCGGCGGAATCTTCGCGGTGATGCCGAACGCGGCCAGCACCTCGTCGTCGAGGCCGGCGGCGTGATAGGCCTCCGGCACAGCGTAGATGTTGTCGACGTCGCGCGCCTCGATCACGGCGCTCTCGCGCACGTTGCAGAACAGGCCGAGCTTGCGCCGCTCCTCCTTGGGGATTTCGCGGTCGGTGCGGCACAGCAGGATGTCCGGCTGGATGCCGATCGAGCGCAGCTCCTTTACCGAGTGCTGCGTCGGTTTTGTCTTGAGTTCGCCGGCACTTGGAATGTACGGCAGAAGCGTCAGGTGAATGTAGACGGCATGATCGCGCGGCAGTTCGTTCTTGAGCTGACGGATCGCCTCGAAGAATGGCAGGCCCTCGATGTCGCCGACGGTGCCGCCGATCTCGACCAGCACGAAATCGAACTCGTCGTTACCCGACAGCACGAATTCCTTGATCGCATTGGTGACGTGCGGAACCACCTGGATAGTGGCGCCGAGATAATCGCCGCGGCGCTCCTTGGTGATGATGTCCTGGTAGATTCGCCCGGTCGTGATGTTGTCGGCCTTGGTGGCCGGACGACCGGTGAAACGCTCGTAATGGCCGAGATCGAGATCGGTCTCGGCGCCGTCGTCGGTCACGAACACTTCGCCGTGCTGATACGGCGACATCGTTCCAGGATCGAGGTTGAGATAGGGATCGAGCTTGCGAAGGCGGACTTTGTAGCCTCTGGCCTGCAGCAGAGCGCCGAGCGCCGCTGAAGCCAGACCCTTGCCGAGCGAGGAGACCACGCCGCCGGTGATGAATATGTACCGCGCCATGGGACTTTACCTTTAATCCGTCTCCGGCGATTCGCAAAACGAATCGGCTGTTCCCGGCAAACAATTCGCCGGGCTGTGGGTTGCATCAAACTGGAAGCGATTTCAGAGCATTGATGGGGGTTTCTGATGCAGGATGCCAGCGGGGCATCCTGCATGGCCACCCTGCTTTATTGCGACCGTGGCGCCTGCGGGCCGCTCGGGGCCTGCTGCCCCTGCTGCTCGTCGGCCTTCTTCAGCGAATCGAGGATGCCGCCCGAGGTCGGCGCGTTCATCGGCGTGCCGCCGGCCGGCTGCGTCTGCGCCGGCGCGCCGGTGCCGACGATCGAGCTCGGCTTGCGGTCGTAGCCTGCGTACCAGGACAGGAACAGGCTGGTGATGAAGAAGCCCACCGCGAGGATCGCCGTAGTCCGCGTCAGCAAATTGGCGGTGCCGCGGCTCGACATGAAGCCGGCGCCGCCGCCCATGCCAAGGCCACCGCCTTCGGATTTCTGCAACAGCACGGCGCCGATCATGACGGCGACAATCATGAGGTGGACAATGATAACGACAGTCTGCATCGCAAGCCTTCGTCACAAGCCGCCAAGCGGCCAGACAAACGGCGCTATCGGCTTTACGGTTTTCGTGAAGTCGCGCCCTGTTACACGATTGCACCGGGCATTGTCACCCCCGAGATAGTCGCACTGTCGACGATCACAAGCAGCGCCGATCGCGGCAAGGCCGGGCCTTGCCGGGAACCGGCGATTTCTACTATAATGGACATATGGATACTTTGGTAGACGATCTGAGCCAACGCCTGGCGCAGCGGATCAGGCTCGAGCGCGATGGCCGGGGCTGGTCGCTGGCCGATCTCGCCGAACGCGCCGGCGTCTCGAAGGCCACGATCAGCAAGATCGAGCGCGCCGAGGTCAGCCCCACCGCGGTCGTGCTGGTGCGCCTCGCCTCGGCTTTCGATCTCACCCTGGCCGGCCTGATGTTGCGCGCCGAAGGCCAGGGCGAACGGCTGTCGCGCGCCGCCGCGCAGCCGGTCTGGCGCGATCCGGAAACCGGCTATCTGCGCCGCCAGGTGTTCAGCCGTCCCGACCATCCGGTCGAACTGGTGCGGGTCGAGCTGCCGCCAAAGCAGACCGTGACCCTGCCCGCCTCCTCCTACGCGCATATCCGCCAACTGGTCTGGGTGCTCAGCGGCAGCCTCGTCATCACCGAAGGCGACGCACGCCATTTGCTCGCCGCCGGCGATTGCCTCGGATTCGGACCGCCGGCGGAGACGACCTTCGCCAACGAGACCAACGCCTCCTGCACCTATGTGGTCACCCTGGCCCGGAGCTGATGCATGCCGCAGTTTGCCATCAAGCCGCTCGAGGATGCGCCCGGGATTCGCAGCGCGCTCAGCGAGCTGCTGGTCGAGACCGTCGCCAGCGGCGGCTCGGTGAGCTTCATGCATCCGCTGTCGCCGGATGATGCCGATGCATTCTGGCAGGACTCGCTCGGCGCCGCCGCGCGTGGCGAGCGCATCGTGCTCGGCGCGTTCGATGGCGACAACTTGGTCGGCACCGTGACGCTACAATTGAAGCTCCCGCCCAACCAGCCGCATCGGGCGGAAATTGCAAAGATGATGACGCGCGTCGCCCACCGCCATCGCGGCGTCGCGACGGAATTGATGCGCGCCGCCGAGCAGCTTGCGATCACGCACGGCCGCACACTGCTGGTGCTCGACACTGCCGAAGAGGATGGCGCCGCGCCACTCTATGAAAGACTGGGATTTCAGCTCACCGGCATCATCCCCGACTACGCGCTGAAGCCGCATGGCGGCCTCACCGGGACGATGATCTACTGGAAGCGGATCGGCGCGGCGGCGGCCTGAATCCGTAGCCAAGCAGAGATGCCGATGGCAACTGTCTGCGCAACACTGCCAATCCCGTCACCCTGAGGAGCGCCAACGGGTCCGCGCAAAGCGCGGCCCGATGACAGGCTCCGCGCGTCTCGAAGGGTCGACGGCCACCAGCCGGGCCGTCGATCCTTCGAGACGGCCGCGTTGCGGCCTCCTCAGAGCCTGACTGAAAAATGGGTGAGTGATCTCAGTGGGGTGTGATTCCATCGGATTTGCAAAGATTCGAGGGAGAGCACGATGCCCTGGACCAAGATCACTCGGGAGCAATATCGGCGGGACGATCTGCGTTATGCAAGCGATATGACCGATGCGGAGTGGGCGCTGATCAGACGCCTGTTGCCGCGAGCGAACCGGCGCGGCCGGCCGCGTAAGACGGAGCTGCGTCGTGTGATCGAAGCGATCCTCTATATCGTTTCGACCGGCTGCCAGTGGCGGGCGTTGCCG